>CAZRPD010000055.1:0-12532 GCA_964601775.1 uncultured Caulobacter sp.
CCCCCCCCCGGCCAGGGGGGAGGGCCGGTCTCCGCCCGCGGGCGGGTGGCCCCCGCGGCCCGGGGCGCCGCCCAACTGCTCGGCCTTGCGGTCGTCCTCGATCGAGGGCGTGGCGACCTTGCTGACTACAGGCGCGACCACGATCGGCGCTGGAGCTCCAAGGGCCGCACGGATCTCGCCCGCGACGCCGTCGGCGATCGGGCCCAGCACGACCTGCAGCGCCTTGTCGGACGGCCTGACGACGCCGCGCGCGCCGAGAGCTTTCAGGGCCGGCTCGTTCACGGCGCCCTGGTCGGCGACGATCAGGCGAAGACGGGTGGTGCAGGCGTCGACGCTGACGAGGTTCCCGGCCCCGCCCAGGGCGGCCACGAAGTCGGCCCCGCGTCCGCCGCCGGTGGCGACCAGCGGCGCGGCCGTGAGGTCGTCCAACTCGCGGCCCGGGGTCTTGAGGTCGAATTTCTGGATGAAGAACCGGAACAGTCCGTAGTAGATCCCGCCATAGACGAGGCCGATCGGGACCAGCAGCAGCGGATTGGTCGCCTTGCCGAAGTTCAGCACATAGTCGAACAGACCCGCGGAGAAGGTGAAGCCCAGCTTGATGTTCAGCAGGTTCATCAGCGCCATCGCGACGCCCGTCAGCACCGCGTGCACGGCGTAGAGCACCGGGGCCAGGAACATGAAGCTGAACTCGATCGGCTCGGTCACCCCGGTCAGGAACGAGGTCAGGGCCAGCGAGAACAGCATGCCGCCGACGGCCTTTTTCTTCTCCGGCCGGGCGGTGTGGTACATGGCGAGGCACGCGGCAGGCAGGCCGAACATCATGACCGGGAAGAAGCCGCTCATGAACGCCCCGGCGGTGGGGTCGTCGGCGAAGAACCGGCGCAGGTCCCCGGTCGCGCCGTGGAAGTCGCCGACCACGAACCAGGCGATGTTGTTGAGGATGTGGTGCAGGCCGGTGACGATCAGGATCCGGTTCAGGAACCCGAAGACCAGCAGGCCGACCTCGCCTGAGCCGACGACGGCGCGGCTGGCCCCGTCGACCGCGCCATTGACGCCCTCATAGCCCACGCCCAGCAACACGGCGATGCCGAGCCCGGCCAGGCCCGAGACGATCGGCACGAACCGACGCCCGCTGAAAAAGGCCAAGTACTCGGGCAGCTTGAAGTCCGAGAAGCGATTGTAGAACAGCCCGCCGATCACGCCCGACAGGATGCCGACCGGCACGCTGAGCTTGGCCAGGGCCTTGGCCTTGTAGGCCGCGGCGGCCAGGCCGGCTTGCGCTTCCGGCAGGCCCGCGACCGTCTCGGCCGGGACCTTCAGCAGCGTCTTGGCCCCCTCGACCGCGATCAGGAAGCAGACCACGCCCGCCAGACCCGCCGCGCCGTTGTTCTCCTTGGCCAGGCCCACGGCGACGCCGATGGCGAACAGCAGACCCAGGTTGGAGAAGATAGCGGCGCCGGCGGCGGCCATGAAGCCGATGTTCAACAGGTCGGGCTGGCCCAGGCGCAGCAGCAGGCCCGCTACCGGCAGCACCGCGATCGGCAGCATCAGGGCCCGGCCCAGGGGCTGGAGGATCTCGAGCGGAGACTTCATCGGCGTCAGGCTCCGAAGGCTTTGACGAGGTCGCGGACGGCCTCGGGAGAGGTCTGGTCCAGGGCCTGGGTCGCAAGGTCGCGGCAGGCGTCGAGCGACAGGCTACGGACCCGCGCCTTGACCTCCGGCGTGATGCTGGCCGTGCAGGACAGCTCGGTGACGCCCAGGCCCAGCAGGATCGGGGTGGCGGCCAGGTCCGAGGCCAGGCCGCCGCAGACGCCGACCCAGCGATGGTGCTTGGCCGCGCCCCTGCAGGTCTGGTCGATCATCCGCAGCACCGCCGGATGCAGGGCGTCGATGCGGGCGGCCAGCTCGGGATTGCCCCGGTCCATGGCCAGCACGTATTGCGTCAGGTCATTGGTGCCGATCGACAGGAAGTCGGCCTCGGCGGCGATCAGGTCGGCGGTGACGGCGGCGGCGGGCGTTTCGGTCATCAGGCCCAACTCGACGCGCTCGACGACGCCCATCTCGCCCTTGACCTCGTCCAGCATCGTGCGGACGGCGCGCAGCTCATCCAGACTGGCGACCATCGGCACCATGATCCTGCACTGGCCCAGCGGCTTGACCCGCAGGATGGCGCGCAGCTGGGTCTTCAAGAGATGCGGCCGCCACAGGCTGACACGGACGCCACGCAGGCCGAGCGCCGGGTTCTCCTCGGCCGGGATCGGCAGATAGGGCGCGGCCTTGTCGCCGCCGACGTCCAGGGTGCGGATGATCAGCGGCTTGCCATCCAGGGCCGAGGCGATGGCTTGGTACTGGCGGGCCTGCTCGTCCTCATCGGGCGGGGTCTCGCGGTCCAGGAACAGGAACTCGGTGCGCAGCAAGCCCGAGCCCTCCGCGCCATTGGCGACGGCGGCCAGGGCGTCATTAATCGAGCCGGTGTTGGCGAACACCTCGATGCGAACGCCGTCCTGCGTCACGCACGGATCGTGGGCGGCGGCTTGGGCGGCGGCCTTGCGTTGCTGGCGCTGGGCCAGAGGTGTCTGGGCCGGTTCCAAGGGCGGGGCGGCCCGCGCGCCGCCGTGGCGCTGTACCAGGCCCTGGCGTCCGCCGGGAGGCGCAGGCCGCCGCTGTCGCCGTCCAGGACCAAGGGCGCGCCGTCCTTGCCCTTGAGCAGGGCGCCGCCGACCGCGACCAGGGCCGGGATGCCCATGGCGGCGGCTAGAATCGCCACATGCGAGGTCGGCCCGCCGCGCGCGGTGGCGAAACCGGCCACGGCGGCCGCGTCGACGCCCATCAGTTGCGAGGGCAGCAGTTCGTCGGCCAGCAGGATCGAGCCCGGCGGCAGGGCCGCGCCCTCGTCTTCCTCGCCAGCGAGGGCGCGCAGCACCTGACGCTCCAAGTCCACAAGATCATCGACGCGCTCGGCCAGGCGGCGGTCGCCCAGGCCGCGCAGGGCCTCGACATAGCCGCCGACCGCCTTGCGCCAGGAAAAGCCCGCGCTCTTGCCCTCGCCGATCAGGCGGCGGGCGCCGGCGGCCAGTTCGGGGTCTTCCAGGAAAGCCAGGTGGGCGCCGAGAATGGCCTTGCGGGCCTTGTCGCCCTTGGCGGCGTTCTTTTCGATCCGCTGGCGGACGATCTCGATGGCGGCGGTCAGCGCCGCCTCCTCGTGGGCGACGCCCTGCCCTTCCTCGCGCACCACGATGTCGGCCGAGGCCAGGCGCACGGCCTTGCCGATGGCCAGGCCCGGCGCGGCCAGGACGCCCTTCAGCACGCCGTCGCGGGGAAGCTCGGCGGGAGCGGCCGGCTCGACCGTCACAGAGGAGGCCGGAGCCGGGACAGGAACCGGCGCGCTCTCGCCCATGCCGCCTTCGATCAGTTCGACGATCGCCGCTATGGCGGCCTCAGCATCGACGCCGGAGGCCACGACCTGGATCGTGTCGCCGTGGCGAATGGCCAGGGCCATCACCCCGACCGGGCTCTTGGCGCTGGCGCGACGGTTGACGGCGGCCAGGGCAATCTCGGCGACGAACTTGCGGGCGGTCTCGGCGATGCGGGCGGCCGGGCGAGCGTGGATGCCGTGGGCCAGCGGAACGACCACCGCACGGCCGATCTCGCCCTCGGCGGTCGAGCTCGCCATTGCGGCGCCGCCGACCGGCGACAGCTCCATCAGGAAGTCGCCGACGCTGAGTTCGCGATCCTGGTCGCGGCGGACGATCGCGAAGGCGTCCAGATTGGTCACCACCACCGGGGTGATCAGGCTGCGGGCCTTCTGGGCCAGCAGATCAAGGTCGAACCCCAGCAGCCGGTCGCCGGCCTTCACGGCTTGGCCTTCCTTGACAAAGACGCTGAAGCCCTCGCCGTTCAGGGCCACGGTCTCCAGCCCCACATGGATCAGGATCTCGGCCCCGTTGGCCGCGCGCAGGGTCACGGCGTGGCGGGCGCGATGCACCGTGGTGACCACCGCGTCGCAGGGCGCGTGCAGGGTCGAGTCCAGTGGGTCGATGGCCAGGCCGTCGCCCAGCATCCGCTCGGCGAACACCGCATCGGGGGTCTCGTCGAGCGGCGCGATCCAGCCCTTGAGCGGGGCGGTGAGAACGAGATTGGACACGGACTCAGACTCTCTTCGAACTTAAGGCGTCAGGGTCACGCGCTCGATGACCCAGAAGGGATCGACGCTCTTGGCCGTGAAGGTCAGGCAAAGATCGACCTTGCCGGCCCGGGCGGGCAAGCGGCCGGTGATGGTAGACAGCCCCGGATTGTCGGACGCCTTGCCAAGCGGCAGCACCGCCAGGCGTTCGCCTTCGCAGCCGGCGCGGATCTCCAGCTCGCCGCCCGGCGTCGCAGGCGCCCGCAGCGGGATCTTGTCGCGATCGGCGCCGACCTGGAAGTTGAACGGGATCTGGCTGATCTTGGCGCTGAACGCCGCGCCCTTGGCCAGGTCCGCGCCCTCCCAGATCCAGCAGGGATTGAGCACGTCGACGAACATCATTGGCCGCTTGGCCAAGTCCGCCGGCGCGTCGTCGATCATGGTCAGCGGCACCTTGTCGGTGCACAGCTTCAGCTGGCTGCTGAGCCGGGTGCGCAGCATCGCCGGATCGATCGTCCATCCGCGCTCGCGACCCAGGGTCTGGCCATCGACGAAGGTCTGGGCCTTGACCACCGTTCCGGTCGACAGGTCCAGGGCGCCGGCATAGGCGGGAGAGGTCGCGGTCGGAGCCTCGCCGTCGGTGGTGTAGCGGATCTCCCCGATCCCGAGACCCGTCGACAGCGCCAGGGTGGTCTTGCCTCCCTCGCCCGCCGACAGGGCCGGCTGCGGCTCGAACGGGACGGTGTTGGCGGTGACGCCCAGCACTTTAAGGCGGGCCATCTCGGCGGGCATGCGACGGGCGAAGTCATTCCAACCGACGGCCGCTTCCGGCGACCAGGCGCGTTCGGCCAAGGCCACGGCGCGGGGGAAGGCCATCTGCTGCATGCGGACGTCGGTCTGCATGTGCTCGGTCCAGACATTGGCCTGAACGCCCAGGATGTGCTTGCGCTGATCCTCGGTCAGCTGAGCTGGCGCGGGATCGAAGGCGTAGACGTCCTTCAGGGTCGAGAGCACGCCCCGGCCCGTGGGCTCGTCGGGCGAGCGGCTCTGGCGATGGTCGAGATACAGCACCGGGTGCGGCGACAGCACCGTGTCATGGCCGGCCTTGGCCGCGGCGATCGCGCCGTCCAGCCCGCGCCAGGACATCACCGTGGCGTTGGGGGCGAGACCCCCTTCCAGGATCTCGTCCCAGCCGATCAGGCGGCGGCCGCGCTTGTCCAGCGACTGGCCGACCCGTTGGATGAACCAGCTCTGCAGTTCGTGCTCGTCCTTGATCCCGAGCGCTTTCATCCGCGCCTGGATCTTGGGATTGGCCTTCCACTGGTCCTTGATCGCCTCGTCGCCGCCGACGTGGATGAAGGTCGAGGGGAAGATGTCCATCACCTCGTTCAGCACGTCGTCCAGGAAGGCGAAGGTTGTGTCGTCGATGTTGTAGAGCCAGGGAAAGACACCCCAGTCGCCCATCTTGCTGGCGTCCGGCGCGGCCGAGCCCAGCTCTGGATAGGCCACGATCGGCGCCAGGGCGTGGCCGGGGGTCTCGATCTCAGGGACGACGGTGATGTTGCGGGCGGCGGCATAGGCGACCAGATCACGGGCCTGGTCCTGGGTGTAGACGCCGCCGTATTTCGGATATTTCCGCGCCGCGCCGGGATCATGCCGCCAGCCGGCGACCTGCGTCAGCTTCGGATAGGTCTTGATCTCCAGCCGCCAGCCCTGGTCGTCGACCAGGTGCCAATGGAAGGTGTTGAGCTTGTGCGCCGCCATGGCGTCGATCACCGCCTTCAGGGTGTCGATCGACTGGTAGTGGCGGGCGCTGTCGACCATCAGGCCGCGCCAGGAAAAACGCGGAGCGTCCTCGATCGCGGCGGCGGGAACGGCGACCGGGCCCTTGGCGTCATCCGGCGTCGCCAGCTGCCACAGCGACATCGCGCCGTAGAACAGGCCCCCGCGCTTGGCGGCGGAAATCGTCACGCCGGTCGGCGAGATGTCGAGCTTGTAGGCTTCGCCGGCCGGCCCTTCGCGGGTCAGGGCGATCGCCCCATCCGTGGGCGCGCCCTCGACCACCGCAGGTCGGAAGCCGCGCGAGCGCTGGATCAGGTCGGCCAGCTGAGTGGCCACGCCCCGAGCCTCGACATCGCCCTTGCCGACGTGGATGCGGGTGGCGGCGGAAAGCTTGAAAGACCCCTCGGCGCGAACCGCCTTGGCCGGCGCGGGGGTCAGGGTGAGGCCGTCGGCCTGGGCGGCCGTCGCCAGCATCAGGGCGATCGCGGAAACAGCGGCGATGCGAAAGGTCATGCGGCCTCGCGGCAAAAAGCGGGCGGGATAGCCAGGCTATCCCGCCCCAGCTCCATGCTTGCAGTCAGGAGGGGTTCAATCAATGGGCGTAGCGGGAGGTGCGAGACCTCCCGCCCGCGGATCGTCAGAAGCTGACGTTCAGCGTCGCCATCAGCTTGCGGCCCGTGCGGTAGACGCCGCGCGGCAGAGCCGTGGTGTTGGCATAGGCGTAGTACTCGGCGTCCAGCAGGTTTTGGGCGGCGACCGACACCGAGATGTTCTGGTTCACGGCGTAGCCGAGGGTCGCATCCAGGTTCTTCGAGGCGCGGACGAACATGTCGTCGCCGCGATCCACGCCGGTGAAGTACTTCGAGCGCCAGGTGTAGGTCACCCGGGCCGAGAACGGACCGTTCTCGTAGAACGGGCTGAGATTGACCTGGTGCTTGGAGTTGTAGGGCAGCGGCGCGCCCTTCTGGCCCTCGCCGTCGGCATAGGTGTAGTTGGCCAGCAGGCCAAAGCCGTAGGCGTAGTTCTGCTGGTAGGCGACCGCCAGACCCTTGACCTCGGCCGAGCCCGCATTGAACGGACGGCTGATCTGATAGGTCGTCACCCGGCCCTGCGACTGGTTGAAATAGGCTTCCGGCTGGGTCTGGGACAGGATGTAGTTGGAGATATCCTTGTAGAACACTTCCGCCGACAGGATGGCCTGGGGCTGGAAGTACCACTCGGCCGAGGCGTTGAAGTTGCTCGACTTGTAGGGCTCCAGCGCCGGATTGCCGCCGCCGCCGGTCAGGATGCCGTCCGACAGCCAGAAGTAGTTGGTCATGTCCGCATAGTTCGGGCGAGCGATCACCTGGGCGGCCGCGAAGCGGAACGTCAGGTCCTCGCGGGCGTCGACGATGATGTTCACGCTGGGCAGGACGTTGTCGTAGCTCTTCTTGGTGACGTTCCAGGTCCAGTCCGCCGGCGCGTTGCAGGCCGCGCCGGGCTTGCAGACGTAACCCGCGCTGTCGACCGAGGTCTTGACGTAGCGGACGCCGAAATTGCCGCGAATGTTGTCGGCCTTGAACGACGCCTGGGCGTAGG
The DNA here is from genome assembly GCA_964601775.1 of uncultured Caulobacter sp. GTDB lineage: Bacteria > Pseudomonadota > Alphaproteobacteria > Caulobacterales > Caulobacteraceae > Caulobacter. The sequence continues at coordinate 7,484 of CAZRPD010000055.1, forward strand.
CCGCGTCGATGTTTTCCTCGATGTTCCAGTTGCCGGCCGTGAACTCGGCGGCGGCGAAGATCGAGGGCTTGGGCATGGTCGCGCCCGAGGCCAGCCATTTGCCGCTCTCGACGTATCCAACCATGGATTCGCCGTCGATGCGGAAGCGGGTCTTCATCTGGTCGCCGACGCCGTCGAAGCCCTTCAGATAGTTGCCCGGGGCCTGGCTGGGATTGAACAGCGTGGCCGGCGCGGCGACGCCGGTGATGGCGATGCCGGCATATTGCTGGCCGGTCGCGTGCTCACGACGCTTGTAGCCGACTTGAATGCGCTGGATGACGCCGTCGAAGTCCTTGCCCAAGTCGATCTGGGCGTACTTTTCCTCGTCCGAGGTCGGCTTGGAGACGAGGTTGCCGCTCCAACCCGGATCGGTCGCGAAGGCGGCCGGATTGCCCATGACGTTGGTGGTGTAGGTCAGGCTGCCCGGGCTCTTGGGCGCGCCGCTGATGTCGACGGTGTAGTTGGCCCAGTTCAGGAATTCGAGGAACACCTGGCGCTTGGTGCCGCCGTCGGCGGTGGACTTGCCGATCTCGCCGCTGACGTCCCAGCCGTCGCCCTTGTACGCGCCCTTCAGGTGGTAGGTGTCGGAGTTCAGCTCGGCTTCGCGGTACTGCACGTCGAGCACGCTGAGGGCGTTGTTGAACGAGGCCTTGCTGACGACGCCGTCCTCGACCGTCAGGCCGGTCAGGGCGCCCAGGCTGTTCCAGGTGTTGCCCTGGAAGGCGTACATCGACTGGTTGGTGTTGTCGTAGGTGGCCTTGATCTTCAGCCAGTTGAAGTCGAACGACAGGGCGTCGGTCGGCTTCCACTGAAGGGCGGTGGTGTAGGTCGTGCGCTTGCGGCCCTGCTCGAAGTACGACGCGCCGAAGGCGTTCGGGCTGCGCGCGGTCAGGTTTGAGGTCAGGGTCGTGGCGCACGAGCCGGTGCAGCCGCGGGTCCGCGAGTCGACCGGATTGTCCGGATTGCCGCCGGCCCACTGGTTGGCCGCCATGGTGCCGTAGCTCTCGACGCCGTCGCGACGCAGCTGGTCTTCGGCGCGCTGCACCGAGAAGCTGGCGCCGAAGGTCTCGGCGGCGTTCTTCCAGCTGACCAGCAGCGAGCCCTGGACGTCGCCCTGCTTGGAGCGGTCGTTGCGCAGATAGCTCACCGCGCCGGCGACCAGGCCCGACTTCAGGTCCAGCGGCTTGCGGGTGTTGACGATGACGGTGCCGCCGATGCTGCCTTCGTCGATGCGCGCTTCGGGCGACTTGAAGACCTCGACCTTGCCGACGATCTGCGGGGCCAGCAGCGCATAGTTGAAGGTGCGGCCGGGAGAATCGAGGATGAACCAGTCGGCCGAGGCGACGGTCTGGCCGTTCAGCAAGGTGCGGTTCAGCGCCGGGTCGGTGCCCAGGATGCTGACCTTCTCGCCCTGGCCGAAGGCGCGGTCGACGGTGACGCCCGGGACGATGGTCAGGGCTTCGGCGACGTTGGCGCTCGGAAACTTGCCCACGTCCTCGGCGGTGACGACATCGACGATGGCGTCGGCGCGGCGCTTGGATTCGATGGATTGCAGCAGCGAGGCGCGGATGCCGGTGACGACAACTTCCTCGACATTGTTATCCTGCGCCAAGGCTGGCGCGGCGGCCATGACGACCATGGCGCTGGCCGAAGCGGCCAGCACGGACTTGCTGAAAGACTTCATAACTCGGCTTCTCCCCATTATGCCGGGCCTTTGGACCCGGAGCCGAACCCCAAAGCCCAATCTGGTACCAATTTTTCCGGGAGGATCCGCAGAAAGTGGTACTTCTCAGGCCTCGGACGGGAACTGTGACGGAAATTTTGCAGCTGACAAGTCCAAAAAGAAACCAATTGCGGACCACGTTCTTATTGGTATGAAAATGGTCATATGTTATCGAGACGGCGCCGCGGATTTGCGCGGCGAGTGGCTTCAAGGGGGAGGGCTGACATGACGTTTGCCGAGCGCATCGGACGACTGGACGCCAATGGCGACCATGCCCCGCTCTACAAGCAGCTGCAGCGCGCCCTGCGTGAGGCGATCCAGAAGAAGGTGCTGTCGCCCGACGACGCCCTGCCGGCCGAGCGCGACCTGGCCGACGAATTCAGCATCTCGCGCATTACCGTGCGCAAGGCGCTGGACGGCCTGGTCAGCGAAGGCCTGCTGACCCGCCGCCAGGGCGCGGGCACCTTCGTCGCCGCCCGGGTGGAAAAGAGCTTCTCCAAGCTGTCGTCGTTTACCGAGGACATGATCTCGCGCGGCCGCGTGCCGCGCAGCGAATGGATCAGCCGGGCCGAGGGCCAGGTGACTCCGGAGGAGTCGCTGATCCTGGGCCTGTCGCCGGGCACGCCGGTCTATCGCTTCGCCCGCATCCGCTATGCCGACGGCGCGCCGATGGCCGTGGAGTACACCACCATCGCCGCCTTCGCCCTGCCCTCCACCGAGGTGGTCGGTGTCTCGCTGTATGAAGCCCTGGAGACCACGGGCCATCGTCCAGTGCGCGCCCTGCAGCGCCTGCGGGCGGTGCTGTTCAACGCCGAACAGGCCGACCTGCTGGGCGTTCCGGTCAAGGACGCCGGCCTGCTGATCGAGCGGCGCGGCTTCCTGCGCGACGGCCGGGCGGTGGAGGTCACGCAATCCTATTATCGCGGCGATGCGTACGACTTCGTCGCCGAACTGAATTCCCTGTCGTAGGAGTCCGAAGCTTGGAGGCGACCGTCTTGATCCGTCCAGAGACCACCAAGATGTTCCTGGAGGCCAGCCAGGCTTCCCGGGTCGCCGCCACGCAGTTGGCCGCCAACGCCGAGACGATCCAGGCCCTGGCCGCGCGCCTGCGCGCCAATCCGCCCCGCGTGGTGGTGACCTGCGCCCGCGGCAGCAGCGACCACGCCGCCACCTTCGGTCGCTATCTGATCGAGACCAAGGCCGGGGTCCTGACCTCGTCGGCGGGCCTGTCGGTCAGCTCGGTCTATGACGCCTCGCCCAATCTGGAAGGCGCGCTCGTCCTGGCCATCTCGCAGTCGGGCAAGAGCCCCGACCTGCTGGCGGCGGTGACGGCGGCCAAGGCGGCCGGCGCCTATGCCGTGGCCCTGGTCAACGTCATCGACTCGCCGCTGGCGCAGCTGGCCGACGAGGTGATCCCCCTGCACGCCGGCCCCGAGCTGAGCGTCGCGGCGACCAAATCCTACATCGCCGCCCTCGTGGCCATCACCCAGTTGATCGCCGCCTGGACCGAGGACGAAGATCTTTCGAGCGCTTTGTCGGCGCTGCCGACAGCGCTGGCGAAGGCCTGGACGCTGGATTGGTCGCCGGCCGTCGACCGCCTGAAGACCGCCAGCAACCTCTACGTGCTGGGTCGCGGCGTCGGCTTCGGGGTGGCGCTGGAAGCGGCCCTGAAGTTCAAGGAGACCTGCGGCCTGCACGCCGAGGCCTTCAGCGCCGCCGAGGTGCTGCACGGCCCGATGGCGCTGGTGAAGGACGGCTTCCCGGCCTTGATCTTCGCCCAGAACGACGAGAGCCGCGCCAGCGTCGACGCCATGGCCCAGGGCCTGCGCGAGCGCGGCGCCGACGTGCTACTGGCCGCGCCCGGTGAAGCGGGCGACGCCCTGCCGACCCTGTCCAGCCACCCGGTGCTGGAGCCGATCCTGATGATCCAGAGCTTCTACCGAATGGCCAATGCGCTTTCGGTCGCGCGCGGCTACGATCCCGACAGCCCGCCCCACCTCAACAAGGTCACCGAAACCGTCTGATGCTGGCTGCTCTGGTCAATGGCCGCGTCCTGACGGAAGCCGGCGTCGTCGACGGCAAGGCCGTGCTGGTCGAGAACGGCGTGATCGCCGGGATCGTCGATGCGCGCGAGGTCCCGCCTCGCGCCGAACGCCGCGACCTGGACGGCGGCCTGCTGATCCCCGGCTATATCGACACCCAGGTCAATGGCGGCGGCGGAGTGCTGTTCAACGACTCTCCGACGGTCGAGGCCATCGCCGCCATCGGCGCAGCGCACCGCCCGTTCGGCACCACCGGCTTCCTGCCCACCCTGATCAGCGACGACCTGACCGTCGTCGACAAGGCCATGCGCGCCACCGAGGCCGCCATCGCCCAGGGCGTGCCTGGCGTTCTGGGCATCCACATCGAGGGCCCGTTCCTCAATCCCAAGCGCAAAGGGATCCACGACGAGGGCAAGTTCCGGGTCATCGACGACGAAGCCTTGGCCCTGCTGAGCTCGTTGAAGGCCGGCAAGACGCTGGTGACCCTGGCCCCCGAGCGCACGACGCCGGAGATGATCCGCCGCCTGGCCGACGCCGGCGTCATCGTCGCCGCCGGCCACACCAACGCCCATTACAAGACCATGCGCCAGGCGCTGGACCACGGCCTGACCGGCTTCACCCACCTGTTCAACGCCATGTCGCCGCTGACCAGCCGCGAGCCCGGCGTGGTGGGCGCGGCCCTGGAAAGCCTGACGGCCTGGTGCGGCCTGATCGTCGACGGCCGCCACGTGGATCCGGTGACCTTGAAACTGGCCCTGCGCACCCGGCCGCTGGACCGTTTCATGCTGGTGACCGACGCCATGCCGACCGTGGGCATGGCGGACAAGCATTTCGACCTGCAGGGCCGCCATATCCGCGTGGTCGACGGGGTCTGCGTCGACGACAAGGGCACCCTGGCCGGCTCGGACCTGGACATGGCCGCGGCCGTCCGCAACGCCGTGTCCATGCTGGATCTGTCGCTGGCCGACGCCGTGACCATGGCCGCCGCGGCCCCAGCGGCGTTCCTGGGCCTGGACACTATCCGTGGACGGATCACCATCGGCCAGGCGGCGGACTTCTGCCTGCTGGACGACCAGTTGAACGTCACCGCGACCTGGATCGGCGGGGCCTAAGCCCTCCCCCTCCCCACTGTTCCGGAAACGAAAAAGGGCGCCGGGTTTCCCGCGGGCCTTCCCCCCCCTCCCCTGCGGGGGGGGGGAAAAATTTTTGAGGGAGGCCCCCCCGCTCGGGGGGGGCGGGAGGGTG
>CAZRPD010000055.1:12542-27089 GCA_964601775.1 uncultured Caulobacter sp.
CCCCCCCCTCTCCGCAACGAAAAGCGGCCCCCGGTTCCCCGCCCCCCTTCCCCGCCTCTGCCTTGCGGCGAGGACTACATCTTGTAGCGGACGCCGACCATGATCGTGCGGCCGAAGTGGTTGTATTCGTAGTTGCGATCGGCCGTGAGGTCGGTGAAGCGGTCGCGGTACTCGTCCGTCAGGTTCACGCCTTCCAGCGAAACCTCGAACTGGTCGCTGATGCGGTAGCGCATCGAGGCGTCGACGTTGATCGAGCTGTTGTAGCCCTCGAACACGTTGCCGGTGGCGCTGGCGCCGTCGATGAAACCGCTCCGATAGGCGGCCGAAGCGCGGGCGCTGAACTTGTCGGCTTCGTAGTAGAGCGTCGCGTTGAACGCCCGGCGCGACAGGTTGAACAGGCGCTCGGTCTCGGTGCGGTTGACCAGCACCGGGAAGGTGCCGGTCGGGGTGGCGTTGGTCGCCGGACCCTGCACGCCGTACTCGACGTCGGAGTCGACCAGCGTCACGTTGGCGATACCGCCGAAGTTCGACCAGAAGCCCGGCAGGAAGCTGAACGGCCCCTGCACGGCGAACTCGACGCCCTTCAGCTTGCCGCCGGCGCCATTGACCGTGGTGTTGATCGCCCAGGGCTGGCCCTCGGGGTTGGCCGCAGCCGGCGAGCTGGGGATGATCAGCGACAGCGGCAGGCCGGTCGAGGCGTAGGTGCCTTGCGTGGTCGCCGCGATCGGGAAGCTGCTGATGTCCTTCTGGAACACCGCCACCGAGAAGATCGACTCGCGGGCGAAGTACCATTCCACGGCGGCGTCGTAGGCCTTGGCGCGGTAGGGATCCAGTTGCGGGTTGCCGATGGTCACGCGGTAGTTGAAGCCGTCGACGCTGCCGCCGGGCGTCAGGCTGCCCAGGTTCGGACGGGTCATGACTTCGGCGGCCGACAGACGCAGGATCAGCTTCGAGGTCGGGAACAAGGCCAGGTTCACGGCCGGCAGCCAGTCGTTGTACTCACGGTCGACCGTGACGGTCTGGCTGTTGTTGATGCCGGTCGAGGACTGCTCGGTCTTCACGTAACGCACGCCGGCGTTCAGCGCGTAGTCCAGGCCCGCGACCTGGCTCTTCACGTCGAACTGCAGGTAGGCGCCCTTGTCCTTCTCGGTGACGCCGCGGGTGTTGCCGGCCTGCTGGATCAGCGGACGCTGATACAGGTTGATGGCGGCGGTGGCCGCTTGCAGGTTCGGCACGACCCAGCTGGTCGTGGTGCCGGCCGGAGCGCCCGCGCCCTTCAGGGTGAAGAGCTGCGACAGCGTCGCGGTGACCGGGGCGCCGTACGTGCCGGCGGCGCAGCTGAAGGCCGCGCAGTAGGTCGAGTCGCGCGCGCTCTCGACCAGACCGAAGTCGAACTGACGGAACGAGACGCCGCCCTTGACGGTGATCGCTTCGTTCAGCGCCCACTCGCTGTTCAGGGCGGCGGTGCGGAACTTGTTGGTGTTGTTCGACGGACGGTCGCGGAACTCGGCGAACTGGAAGTTGGCCGGATCGGTGACGCTGGTGCCGAACGCCAGCACCGGCTTCTTCATGTCGGTGTAGTCGTAGCGATAGCCGTTGGCGTCACGGTCGTCGAAGATGACCGTGGTTTCGTACGGAATATCGGCGTCGGATTCCGAAATGCCGCCCAGGAAGTTGATCTTGAAGTTGTCGGTGAACTCGTGGGTCAGGTTGGCGCTGAGCTGCTGGAAGGTGGTGTCCAGCTTGCGCTCATAGTGTTCGATCCGCACCCAGGCGTTGTCGAACGTGCCCTTGATCAGGTTGTTGTTGCCGTCGATCGTGTAGTCGCGAACGTTGATCGAGCGCTCGTTCGAGCGGAACAGGACCTCGCCCCACTTCTCGTTGCGGACGGCCTTGTAGCTGGAGAACAGGCCGTCGATCGACAGCGAGGTGCGGTCGGTCGGCTGGAACTGGATGCTGGCGGTGACGCCCAGACGCTCGCGGTCGTGGTTGATTTCGCCATAGCGCGGGATACGCGGGTGGAAGGCCAGCGCGGCGGCGTTGCAGTTCGCGCTGGGAACGTAGGTGCCGCCCGCGTTCTGGGTGGTGAAGCAGTTCGTGCCGCCCACCGAGTTGAAGCGCGCCTGCGCCCAACGAACGGTGTTGTTGGTCGACTCGACCTGGTTCTGCTGCGAATAGGCAGCCGAGACCGAGGCGGCCCACATGCCGTTCGGGTGGCGATAGTTCACCAGGCCGGCCAGGCGCGGACCCCAGTCCTTGGCCAGGTCGTTGTATTGGCCCTGAGCGCTGAGGGCGAGCGTGAAGCCGTCCTTGCCGCGCATCGGATTGCCGGTGTTCAGGTCGACGACCGCGCCCAGCGAACCTTCGTCCAGCGAGGCTTCGGCGGTCTTGTGCACGACCAGCGAGCTGAACAGCTCCGAGGCGAAGACGTTGAAGTCGAAGCCGCGCTCGCGGTTGGCGCTGGCGCCGTCCGAGGTGGTGGCGATGGCTTCCATGCCGTTGACCCGCACGCGGGTGAACTGCGAGCCCAGGCCACGCACGGTGATGGCGCGGCCTTCGCCGCCGTCACGGACGATCGAGATGCCGGGCACGCGCTGCAGCGACTCGGCGAGGTTCTGATCGGGGAACTTGGCGATGTCTTCGGCGACGATCACGTCGACCGACGAGATCGAGTCGCGCTTGGCGTTCAGGGCCTGGTCGAGCGAGCGACGGAAGCCGGTGACGACGACGGCTTCGACTTCCTCGCTGGACTGATCGGCCGGAGCGGCGGTCTGGGCGTAAGCGCCGCTGGCGCAGAAGATCGCCAGAGCAAGAGCGCCGCTGGAAACGCCGGTCTTCAGGGTGCGCGAACGCGCATGGGTAGCCTGGAACATGTAGCCTCCTCCCGTATGAACAGTGGACGACGTCACCGCCGCCTTCGGGCCTCGTGTCCGAACCTCGCGTCCTTCCCGCGAAATCCGGCCTCAGCCCTGATCTTGGTTTTTGTCACCGGTGTCAGATCGAAACATCGATATTTGACACCGGTATCAGACAGCTAACAAAGGCCACGTTCAGTCACAAGGCCGCAATACGGCCGTTATCGGGAGAGTTCGTTCAGCGTGGCCTTTGCGACACAGCACTTGCCCACGCTCAAGCCCCGGAAGGCCTCAGGCCTCGTCGGGCCGGTAGTGGCTGACCTGGTACAGGCCCTGCAACATGGCGTCACGCTGGGCGACGGGCAGTTCGGCGCCGACGGCGCGCAGCAGCTTCAGGGCGTTCAGATGGACGTCGACCGCGTCCCAGCGCCAGGCGCCGGTCTCGGCGCAACTGTCGGCCAGGCCGCACAGCGACATCGCCGCCTTGTCGATGCCGGCGTCGGCGACGAACAGGCTGACGTCGATGACCTTGGAGGCCTGGTGATACAGCGCTTCGAACGGTTCGGCGGCCCGGTCGGACCCGGCCTTGCCGAACCGGCGCTCGATCTCCGCCAGGTTCTCGTCCAGGGCGGCCATCGACGACTCGCGCAGGGTCTCGACCCCGGCCTCGGCGGCGGCAATGGCGTCCTTGGCCATCATGCCCCCCTTGTCCTTGATCAACGAGGCCAGGCGGTTGGGCGGGCGGAACTTGCGAACGGTCATAGCTGCACCTTGGCGGGGCGCATCATGTTGCTGATTTCGTCGTCGGAGAGGTTGGGCGTGTGCGCGTCGCCAACCTCCGCCGGGAGGTCGTCCCGCCGCCGGCCGTCCGTGCCGGGCGGGGGTCCCTCGTGTTTGAAGCGTCGATCGGGTCCGATGTAGTTGTCGCACTCGATGAAGGCCCGCTCCTCGCGCGCCACCCAGAAGATGCGTTCCAGCAGCACCTTGGGCGTCAGCGGCTTGGCCACGACATAGTTGGAGCCCGCGTCGCGCAGCTTGAAGATCTGGGAGGTGCGGGTGTGGCCGGTCAGCAGGATGACCGGAATGTAGCGGTTGGTCTCGCCGCCATCCTTGCGCAGCCACTCGATGAACTCGATGCCGTCGGTGACCGGCATCTGCACGTCGCTGATGATCACGTCGAAGGTCTTGGTGCGGATCAGCGCCTGGGCGTCCATCACGCTCTCGGCGCGGAACAGCTGCTTGACCCCGAAGCCGGAGACGACCTGCGAGAGGATGTCCAGCGACGGGCCGTTGTCGTCCAGCACGAGCACGGTGGCCCGCTCGAGATTGATGCGTGCCGAGGGGAGGAGCGCGTCCGCCATCGTGACCTAGAAGAAGTCCAGCTCGCCGGCTTCGGCCTTCTGGCCGATCTGCTCCTCGGCCCGCAGGCGCTGGGCCATGTCGGCCAGGCCCAGGCCGCTGAGCACGGGCGCGATCGAGACGCTCCATTCACCTGAGGCGTGCTGGCCGATGCGCGCGAGCACTTCGGACAGGCCGTGCAGGCGCTGGCTCAGCTCGTCCAGGGCCTGCAGGCGCGAGAGGTTCTCCACCGTCGCGCCGCCCGTGGCGAGGTCGCCGGCCAGGTGTTCGCAGTCCCGACAGATGGCCGCGGCCGAGGCCAGCTCCGCCGCCAGGCGACGCGACAGCTCTCCGACCGCGAGGTGTTCCTCGGCGGGCGGGGCGATCGGCGGCGACGGCAGCGGCGAAGCGGTCATGGGCGTCAGAACAGGTCCACGTCGCCGCTGGAGGCGGCAGGCATCGGGGCGGGGGTCGGACGACGGACGTCCTGCGGCGCGTTGTCCACGGCCACCAGGCGCTGGCGCACCCGACCCGAGGTCGGCCAGAACTCGACGCGACGGGCCGAGACCCCGCCGGTGCTGGACGACACGATCGGAATGCCTTCGTCGCGCAGGAAACGCTCGGCGAAGGCGGCGTTGCTGGCGCCGACGTCCGACAGGCCGTCGAACAGCTTGGCGCCGCCGAAGATCTTGGCTTCCAGCCGCTCGCGACGGGCGCCGCGCTTCAGCAGGTCGTTGATCAGCAGTTCCATCGCGTAGGCGCCGTAGCGCACGGCGTCGCCGCCGGTGCCTCGACCGTCGCCGGCGTCCGGCAGCAGGAAGTGGTTCATCCCGCCCACGCCCGCCTGCGGGTCGCGGATGCACGCGGCGATGCACGAGCCCAGGACGGTCGTCATGACCACCTGAGGATCGGTCGACACATGGCTTTCGCCCTGCGTGACGTGCACCTTGACCGCGCGTTCGGGATCGTCGTGATGAGCGAAATGCGTCATGTCAGGGGCCCGAACACCTGTTCGATCTTCTCTTTCAAGCCTTGGACGGTGAACGGCTTGACGCAGTAGTTGTTGACGCCGAACTGCACGGCGCGCTGGACCAGTTCACGGTCGGCGCGACCCGTCAGCATGACGAAGGCCGTCTGGCGGATCGGCGGGTGCGAGCGCACCGCGCGCAGCAGCGCCAGGCCATCCATCTTCGGCATGTTGAAGTCCGAGATGACGAGGTTGGCCGGCTTGGCCAGGAGGTTCTTGAGAGCCTCCTCGCCATCGGGCGCCTCGCGGATGTCCTTGAAGCCGATCTGCTGCAGCGCGTTTCGGATCAGCGCCCGCATGGTCAGCTGGTCGTCGACGACCAGAACGGAGATGGTGCTTGCTTGGGGCATGGGTTCAGCGCCTCGCCGAGGCCAGATCGAGGATGGATTGGCCCATGTGGGACAGGGAAACCTGCTTCTCCACAGCGCCAAGTTCGAAAGCTGCGCGCGGCATGCCGTAGACGACGCACGAGGCTTCGTCCTGGCCCAGCGTCTTGGCGCCGGCCTTGCGCATGGCCAGGAGGCCCTGGGCGCCGTCGCGACCCATGCCGGTCAGGATCGCCCCGACCGCCTTGTCGCCGACGGCCTGGGCCACCGAGTTGAACAGAACGTCCACCGACGGGCGGTGGCCGCTGACGGGGTCGCCCTGGACCAGGCGGCAACGCAGGCCGGCCGAGCGAACGACCTCCAGGTGCGTGGCGCCGCCGGGGGCGACATAGACCTTGCCGGGCTCCAGCAGGGCGCCGTCGACAGCCTCCTGCACCTTGGCCCCGCTGGCGCGATCCAGGCGCGCGGCGAAGCTGGCGGTGAAGGTCGCCGGCATGTGCTGGGTGATGACCGTCGGCGGGCAGGTCTCGGGGAACAGGGTCAGGATCGACAGCAGGGCTTCCACCCCGCCGGTCGAGGAACCGATGGCCACGACATCGCCCGAAGGCATGAAGTCCTTGCGGCGCGGCGGCGCGGCGGCGGGCGCGGCGCCGGCGTTGGTGCGCACCGAAGCGCGGGCGGCGATCTTCACCTTGGTGACGATGTCGGCCAGGGCTTCCTGGGTGCCGGTGGCGTCGGCGGGCTTGCCCACGCAATCCACCGCGCCTAGTTCCAGCGCCCGCAGCGTCATCTCGGCGCCGGCCTGGGTCAGGGTCGAGACCATGACCACCGGCATCGGCCGCAGGCGCATGATCTTCTCGAGGAACTCGATGCCGTTCATGTTCGGCATCTCGATGTCGAGCGTGACGACGTCGGGGTTCAGGGTCTTGATCATGCCCCGCGCCTCGAACGGGTCGCCGGCGCCGCCGACCACCTCGATCTCGGGATCACGATTGAGGGCCGCCGTGATCAGACTCCGCATGGTGGCGGAGTCATCGACGACGAGGACGCGAATCTTGGGCATCAGCGGCCGGCCTTTCTATAGGCGGTCAGACCGCAGCTCTCGAATGCAGTCACCGAGGCGCCGACGCGCTCGGAGTGGCCGACATACAGGCGGCCGCCAGGGGCCAGGAGCGGCGCGAAGCGGCTCCAGACGCGTTCCTGGGTGGGTTCATCGAAATAGATCACGACATTCCGGCAGAAGATGGCGTCGAAAGGTCCCTTCATGGGCCAGGACGGACCGTTGAGATTGAGTTCACGGAAGGCGACAAGGCTGCGCGCAGCCTCGCAGACGCGCCAGTTGCGGCGATCGGCGGCGTCACGCTCGAAATACTGCCCGCGCAGGTTGGCGGGAATGCCTTCCAGCAGGCTCTCGTCGTAGACGGCCTCACGCCCGGTCGCGAGCACGTTGGTGTCGATGTCGGTGCCCAGGATGCGGATGTCGAGATCGGCCGCGTTGGGCCACACCGACAGCACCGTGAAGGCCATCGAATAGGGCTCCTGACCCGACGAGCTGGCGGCGGACCACAGGCGCAGGCGGCGGCCGGCGCGCACCTGGTCGGCGATCGGCTCCAGCACGTTGGCGCGCAGGTCGTCGAAATGGTGCGGCTCGCGGAAGAAGCGCGTGACGTTGGTAGTCAGCGCCCGGAGCATCTCCTGGCTCTCGGCGTGGCCCTGGTCGCTGGCGACGAAGGCGCAGTACTCGGTGAACGAGCGCATGCCCAGATTGCGCAGGCGCTTGGCCAGGCGCGAATAGACCAGCGTCGCCTTGCTGTCGGGCAGGCTGATGCCCGCCAGGTCGTACAGCAGCGCGGCGATGCGCTTGAAGTCCTGGGTCGTAAACGCGAACTCGCCATCGACGATGGCCTCGCGGCGGTCCGAAACGGAAGCGGAAGAGGTCGACATCAGGCGGCCACGGCCTCCCGTTCAGGCAGAATACGGTCCAGCGAGATCTCGCTGATCATGCGGCCCTCGATCGAGACGATGCCGCGGACGAAGTTGCGGACGGTGTCGCAGGCCATGTCCGGGGTCGGCTGCACCATGTCGTCGTTGATCGACAGGATGTCCGACACCGCATCGACCAGCAGGCCCACGGTGCGGTCGCCGGCGGCGACCACGATGAACACGCTGCGGACGGTCGGCTCGATCACCGGCATGCCCAGGCGGCAGGCCAGGTCCATGATCGGCAGCACCGCGCCGCGCAGGTTGATCACGCCACGCATGAAGCCGGGCGTCTGCGGCAGCACGGTCGCCGGGCTCCAGCCGCGGATCTCGCGGACGGCCATGATGTCGACGCAGTACTCCTGGTCGCCCACGCGGAACGAGATCAGCTCCCGGCGCTCGAGACTGGTGGCGGTGGCAAGGTCGGTCATGACTTACTCCGCGGCGATCAGGGTGGGTTCGGGGGGACGCGGCGCGCCGCCTTCGCGGCGACGCATGGCGATGGTGGCGTCCACGTCGAGGATCAGCGCGACGCGACCGTCGCCCAGGATGGTCGCGGCGGCGACGCCCTCGACCTGCTGGTAGTTCTGCTCCAGCGACTTGATGACCACCTGGCGCTGACCATGGATGGCGTCAGCCACCAGGGCGGCGCGCGAGCCGTCCTCGCCCTCGACCAGCAGCACGACGCCGTCGGTCGGGTGCGGAGAGTGCGTGCGATAGCCCAGCGCCTGGCCGACATCGATCAACGGCACGAAGCTGTCGCGGACGGCCAGCACCGAGCCGACCGGGCCCAGCGGGCGCACTTCTTCCGGCTTCGGACGCAGGCTCTCGACGATGGCGGCCAGCGGCACGACCAGGGTCTCGCCAGCGACATCGACGACCATGCCGTCCAGGACGGCCAGGGTCAGCGGCAGGCTGAGCGTGAAGGTCGAGCCCAGGCCCGGACGCGAGGTGATCGAGATGCGGCCGCCCAGGGCCTGCACCGAGCGCTTGACCACGTCCATGCCCACGCCGCGGCCCGACACGTCCGAGATCTTGTCGGCGGTCGAGAAGCCGGGAAGGAAGATCAGGTTGTCGATCTCTTCGTCAGTCAGCTGGGCGTCGGCGGCGATCAGGCCCTTCTTGACCGCGATCGAGAAGACCCGCTCGCGGTTGATGCCCTTGCCGTCGTCGGAGACCTCGATGACGATCCGGCCGCTGCGGTGCAGGGCGGCCAGGCGCACGACGCCTTCCGGATTCTTGCCGGCCGCCTTGCGCTCCTCGGGGCTTTCCAGCCCGTGGTCGATGGCGTTGCGCAGCATGTGGGTGATCGGGTCGGACAGACGCTCGATGACCGTCTTGTCGACCTCGGTGTTCTCGCCGTCCATGACCAGGCGAGCCTGCTTGTGCGTCATGTTGGCGACTTCGCGGACCAGGCGCGGCATGCGCTGGAACACCGACTTCACCGGCTGGGCGCGGATGGCCATGACACTGTCCTGGATCTCGCGCGTCAGCTGTTCCAGCTCGTCGAGGCCCATGGCCAGGTTGGAGGACGGGGCGATGCCATATTCGCCGACGCGCTGCGCCAGCATGGCCTGGTTGATGACCAGCTCGCCGACCAGGTCGATCAGGCGATCGATGCGTTCCGGGTCGACGCGGATGACCGATTGACCGGGGCCGGGCACTTCAACGGGCGTGGCCTTCTGGGCCGGCGCCGCGGCGGCGGCCGGAGCGGGAGCCGCGGCGACAGGCGCGGGCGTCGGCGCGACGGGCGCGGCTTCGACGACCGGGGGCGGGGCGACGGCTTCGACCACGGCGGGCGCCGGAGCGACGGGCTCGACGGCGACGGACTCTAGGGCGGCGGGGGCTTCGGCGACCGTCAGCAGCGAGGCCATGGTGTCGGCGACGGCGCCGGTCCCACGGGTGATTTCCAGCTCGCAGTCGCCGTCGACGAATTCGAACACTTCTCGGATCGCGGCTTCGTCCTGATCGGTCTCGACCATGACGCTCCAGGTGACGTAGGCGGCTTCCGGATCCAGGTCTTCCAAGGCCGGCAGGGCGCTGTCGTCCAGCGTCGCCTTGATCGGGCCCAGGCGGTTCAGCTCGCGCAGCAACAGGGCCGTCTCGTTGGCCTTGCGGTACAGGTCCGACTTCGGACGGATCGACACCGTCCAGGCGTTGGAACCGTCAACCTCGGCGTCGGCGGCCTGCGCCTCGACCGTGATGGTCTGGGGCACGAAGATGAAGCCGAGATCGTCGTCGTCCATCGCATCGTCGGTTGCGACGACGGCGGGAGCCGGCGCGAAGTCTTCGACGACCGGCGCGGCGGCCACGGGCGCGGGGGCCGAGGACGGGTCGGTGCAGTGGGCCAGCTCGACGGCCATGGCGGCCGAGGCGGCCATGTCGACATCGCCCAGGCCGCGGGCGGCGCTGACGTGGTCGGCCAGGATGTCCGACGCCCGCAGCAGGACGGCGGCCAGGTCGGTCGTGTTCGGCACCGAACCACCGCGAACGGCGTCCAGCAGGGTCTCGAACACGTGGGCGAAGCGCACCAGCGGCTCGAGGCCGAAGGCGCCGGCGCCGCCCTTGATCGAGTGGACGGCGCGGAACACGGCGTTGACCGTCTCGAGGTCGCCGGCCCCTTCCTGCATGGCCAGGAGACCGCCCTCAAGGTCGGCGAGGAGTTCCTCGCATTCCTGGAAGAAGGTGACCTTGATGGCCTCTAGCTCGTCCATTTCCCGTACGTCCTAATTCGCGTCTAGCAACGGGTGCTCAAACAAAGCGGCACAGAGTTCTTTGACCTGGATCAGAAACCCAGGTCCGCCGGATCAGGCGGCGACGCGGCGGATGGCGTCGACCAGCTTTTCCGGATTGAACGGCTTGACGATCCAGCCCGTCGCGCCGGCTTCGCGAGCCCGCTGCTTCTTGGCCGGGTCGCTTTCCGTGGTCAGGACCAGGATCGGGATGGCGCGATAGTCGTCGTCGACCCGCACCGCCTCGATGAAGCCGAAGCCGTCCAGCTTGGGCATGTTGATGTCCGTGATGATCACGTCGGGGCGATGGGCGGAGAGAACCTCCAGGCCATGCTCGCCGTCGACCGCTTCGACCACGTTAAAGCCCGCGCCGGCGAGCGCCATGCGCAGCATGTCCCTCATGGTGCGGGAATCGTCGACCGTGAGAATCGTACGCGTCACGATTCAGCTCCTTGGAATTCCGCCGAGAGGAGCGCCCCTTCGGCGCCGAAAAGACGGGTGGTTTCGACAAAGGCCTCGGAAGGCCCCTTGATGGAAAAGTCTTGGCCGTCACGGCTCCAGGCCTTGCGGGCCGCGAGCAGCACCTGCAGGCACAGGCCGCCCAGACGGCGAACCTCGTCGGCCTGGATCTCGATCGGTCCGCCGCGGCGGGCGATCAAGGCGGCCTTCAGAGGCGCGGCGGCCTTGAGGTCCAGATTTTCGGGCAGCGCGATGGCGGCCATCAGAACTCCTCCCAGCTATCCGACGCCGGGGCCTGAGCGACCGCCGCCGAACCGCTGCTCCGGCCCGGGCGGGCGAAGGCGTTCAGGCGAGCCTGTTGCTCGGCCACCGGATTGCGCGCCGGGGCATGTTGCGTCGTATCGGCCACGGCCGGGCGGACGTAGGCGCTCGAGCCGCCGCCGACCTGGAACCGGGCCATCAGGCGAACCAGCTCGCCGGTTTCGCCCTTCAGCGAGTGCGTCGCGGCGGTCGACTGCTCGACCATGGCGGCGTTCTGCTGGGTGACCTGATCCATCTGGTTCACGGCCGTGTTGACTTCGTTCAGACCGGTCGCCTGCTCGGCGGCGGAGGCCGCGATCTCGGTGACCAGGGCGTCGATCTCGCCGACCTTCGCCACGATCCGTTGCAGCGCCTCGCCCGTCTGGCCGACCAGGCTGACGCCTTGGCTGACCTGCTGGGTCGAGCTGGAGATCAGGGTCTTGATCTCCTTGGCCGCTTCGGCCGAACGCTGGGCCAGGGCCCGGACTTCCTGGGCGACGA
The DNA here is from genome assembly GCA_964601775.1 of uncultured Caulobacter sp. Lineage (GTDB taxonomy): Bacteria > Pseudomonadota > Alphaproteobacteria > Caulobacterales > Caulobacteraceae > Caulobacter. The sequence continues at coordinate 24,061 of CAZRPD010000055.1, forward strand.
CCGCGAAACCGCGGCCGGCTTCACCCGCCCGCGCGGCTTCGACGCCGGCGTTCAGGGCCAGGAGGTTGGTCTGGAAGGCGATCTCGTCGATCACGCCGATGATCTGGCTGATCTGGCCCGAGCTCTTCTCGATCTCGCCCATCGCGGACACTGCCTGATGGACGACCTGGCCGGAATGCGTCGCTTCGCCACGCGTCGTCGAGACCACGTCCGAGGCCTGGCGGGCGCCCGAGGCCGTGCGGCGCACGGTGGCGGTCAGCTCGTCCAGAGCGGCGGCGGTCTCTTCCAGGCTGGCGGCCTGTTGCTCGGTGCGGCGCGACAGGTCGTCCGAGGCGTGGGCGATCTCGTCGGCGCCCGTGCGCAGGCCGTCGGTCGAGGCGGCGATGACCTTCATCGTCTCCTGCAGCGAGCCCATGGCGCCGTTGAAGTCGTTCTTCAGTTTGGCGTAGTCGCCGGGGAAGTCGGCGGTGACGCGGAAGGTCAGGTCGCCCTGGGCCAGGCGCTCCAGGCCTTCGGCCAGGCTGCTGACCACCAGGGCGCTTTCCTTGGCCGAGGCGGCCGAGGCGGCTTCCTTGGCCCGGCGCTCGTCGGCGGTCAGGGCGGCCGACTTTTCCTGCTCGGCGCGCAGCTGGTCGAGGTGAAGCTGGTTGTCGCGGAAAACCTTCAGGGCCGAGACGATGGCGCCGAGTTCGTCGCCGCGCGTCAGGCGCTCCAGGTCGATGCTGTTGTCGCCCTTCGACAGCTTGTCGGTGGCGCCGGCGATGTCGTTGATCGACTTGCGGGTCGTCATGACGGTGAACCAGGCCAGACCGCCGACGGCGGCCAGCGTGATCAGCGACAGGACGATGGTGACGCTCATCGCGGCGGCGGCTTCGGCCTGGCGCTTGGTCGCCTCGGTCTCGATGCGCTTGTTGGCGGTGGCGACGACCTGGTCCAGCAGGCCGGTCATCTTGGCGTACTGCTCCTCGAACGGGGCGATGAAGCCGACCGCCATGTTGAAGTCGACGCCGATCATGCCGCTGACCGTATCGATGGCGCTGCGGCACTCTTCCAGCGACTTGATCAGTTCGGTGATCTTGGGTTGTTCGGCGGCCGGAAGCTTGGCCTTGAGCGCGGCCAGGTCCTTCTTCACCGCATCGGTCTCGGCCAGGATCGCCGCCATGCGGGCGTCGTTCTTGTCCAGGTCGATGTTGCCGGCCTTGTGGGTCATCACGGTGTAGAGCTCACCGTTGATGTTCGAGATGCGCTTGGAGACCTTCTGGATCTCCATGTTCTGGCGCATGTCGGCTTCCACGACCTGCTTCAGCGCGGCCGATTGATTGTTCTGCACGACGATCGAGCCGGCAGCCATCAGCGCCAGCATCAGCAGCGCGAACGCCGGCGCGAAGCCGATCTTTATGATCAACGGCAAATCGACGAGCCGAATCCGTTTCATCGCGAGGTCCCCTCCACCCAGCGCTCCGTGCACACGGCTCGCCAACATGAAGCCGGATAATCCCGATAGATTCCTAACAACCTCTGACTTGGTTAAGAGGAATTCGAGATAAGTCGCGCAGGTGAACGTCAGGTGGTCGTTTGGTCGCGGCGCCGATCGCGTGGAATCTATAAAGAGGGCGCGCTCGGTGATATGCGCCGTTAAGATTCCAGAAGGGTTACGACGAAGTAAATCTGGAATATTCTTCGCTGACTCAGGATATTTTAACTGGCTTCGACGAGATTGGCCATGCGTCCGATTGGCGCGTCGTCCACCGGACGGGACAACTTTACTGGGAGCAGCGGGATGAAATATCCGATCGCTATTGCCGCGGGAATCGCTGGCAGCTTGTTCGTCGCTCAGGCCGCTTCGGCCGCCGGCGGTTTTGAAGACCAAATGGGCCGTTGCCTGCAGCAGTTCGCGAACACCCGCGACGCCGCGCAAGTGATGCTCGAGTGCAACGCCGACGCCGGCAAGCTGTCGGGCTGCAAGGTCGTCGACAACAGCGCGGCCGGCAAGGGCTTCGACAAGGCCGCCATGTGCATCGCCGAAAAGCTCCCCATGGGCGCCAAGACGGGCACCGTGAAGGTCCCGTTCCGCTTCCCGGGCGGCGCGTAAGCTTCTTCTCCTTTCAGGGGGAACACAACGCCCTCGCCGACTCGGTCGGCGGGGGCGTTCTGCTGTCTGAAGGACGGCGCGCAAGGTCATGGCTTCCCGCTAGACTTGCTGCGTCCTAGAACTCTTCCCACTCGTCCTTGGCCACGGCCAGGTTGCCGCGCACGACCGGGGCCGAGACGCCCGGACGGCTGGCGGGGCGTGCGGCCTGCGGAGCAGGTGCGCGGACAGGTTCAGGCCTGACGACGGGCGCGCGCACCGGCGCGGCGCGGCCGGTGGTGACCCGGAACGTCGACACCTGCTTGATCAGCTCCGACGCCTGGCCCTTCAGCGAGTGCGTCGCGGCGGTCGTCTCTTCGACCATGGCGGCGTTTTGCTGGGTGACCTGGTCCATCTGGTTCACGGCCGTATTGACCTGGTTCAGGCCGGTGGCCTGTTCCTGGGCCGAGGACGAGATCTGGGCGATCAGTTCGTCGATCTCGGCGACCTTGCCGACGATGCCACGCAGGGCCTCGCCGGTCTGGCCCACCAGCCCCACGCCGCGATCGACCTGGGCGGTCGAGTTGGCGATCAGGGTCTTGATCTCCTTGGCCGCGTCGGCGGAGCGCTGGGCCAGGGCCCGGACTTCTTGCGCCACGACCGCGAAGCCGCGACCGGCCTCCCCGGCCCGGGCGGCCTCGACGCCGGCGTTCAGGGCCAGAAGGTTGGTCTGGAAGGCGATCTCGTCGATCACCCCGATGATGTTGCCGATCGAGCGCGAGCTGGTTTCGATCTCGCCCATGGCCGCGACGGCCTGGTCGACGACGACGCCCGACTTCTCGGCCTCGGCCTTGGCGCCGGCGACGACGTCCTGGGCCTGCTTGGCCCCGGCGGGCGAGCGGCGGGCGGTCGGGGGGGTCTCGTCCAGCGCCCCGGCGGGCTCTTCCAGGCTGGCGGCCTG
>CAZRPD010000056.1:0-4105 GCA_964601775.1 uncultured Caulobacter sp.
TCGGCGGCGGCCGAAGGGCCGGCGCGCCGGGCGGGCGGGTGGTCCTCGTGGGGGGCGGTGGGGCGGGGGCCGGGGGCGGCAGGCCGCCCACGCCGGGCGGCGCGGCGATGGCGGCGGCGGCCTCGAGGACGCGCTCGGCGTCGATGGATCGGGGCGAAACGACGGGTTCGGATCGGGGCGCCATTTTCCTCTCTTGCTGCCGGCGCCTAGTCGCTGTCGAGAGGCAATGGCTTGGGAGGGGCGCGCGGAGGTTCGATTTCTTTCAGATCCGGGCGCCCGACGACCGGGGCAAGGGGAAGGCTCAGGCCTTGTCCTTGAAGGCGGGAATGATGTCGCCCAGCCGCTGGCCCATCTCGGCGGCCAGGGCCTGTACGCCGTTCATGGGGCGCATCATGACCTCGAAGTCGACGATCAGACCGGCCTCGTCGAAGCGCACGAAGTCGATGCCCTTGACGCCCTTGTCACCGACCCGGGCCGAGAACTCGAGCACGACATTGAGCCCGTCCGGCGTGGCGGCCTGGCGGTGGTACTCGAAGTCTTCGAACACCGTGATCACGGTCGAAAGCGCCAGAATCACCGCTTGGGCGCTGCGGTAGGGCTTGAAGGCCACCGGCGAGCGGAAGGTCGCGTCGGGGTGGATGATCGCGCCCAGATCGCTCAGGTCGCCGCGGGCGATCATGTCGTGCCAGCGGGCCAGCGACGCCGCTGCGGCGGTCTTCAGGTTCAGATCCGTCGTCATGGCCGTGTCCCTCCCTTTGGTCTTGTGGCCCAGCGTAACGGCGGCGTGGCGAGCGAAGCAACATCACAGAAGGATCGATGAGTCCTTCTTCCAAATTGGTTGACCAATTTGGATCGCATTTTAGGTGAGTTTGGTGTGAAAATAGGTTGACAGAAATACCATGCCAATCCAGCGTCCCGGCAACTAATAAAAGACAGTTGGGAGGCTATGATGCGTCGGATGTGGATCGGTGGAGCTCGGATGGATTCCGGCACGCGGTTGACTACGCTTCTTCTGGCGGGAACCGCGATCATGCTCGCCGGCCCCGCGCTCGCTCAAACCGCGCCGCCCGCGCCTGACGACACGACCGCCGTCGACGAGATCGTCGTCAGCGGCATTCGCGCCTCGCTGCAGAGCGCGCTGATCCAGAAGCGCAACGCCGACAACCTGGTCGAAGTCATCCAGGCCGAGGATATCGGCAAGCTGCCCGACCAGAACCTGGCCGAAGTGCTCGAGAACGTCACCGGCGTGCAGATCACCCGCGAGGCTGGCGTCGGGCGGGGCGTGCAGATCCGCGGCACCGACGCCAACCGCGTCGAGATCAACGGAGTCTCCACGGTCGGCTCCGGTTCGGGCCGCTCGGGCATCAGCTTCGACGACCTTGCCGCCTCGATGATCAGCGCGGTCGAGGTGGTCAAGGTGCCAGAAGCCCGCACCATCGAAGGCTCGGTCGGCGGCACGATCAATCTGAAGACCATTCGTCCGCTGGATCTCTCCAAGCCCCTGTTCGCCTTCCGGGCCCAGGGCGAGAACAGTGACCTGTCGAAGACGACGACGCCCCGCCTGTCGGGCACCGTCGGCAAGCGCTGGGACACCAGCATCGGCCAGATCGGCCTGGTCGGCAGCTTCAGCTATGCTGAGCAGGATGTCGTCGCCTTCCGCCCACGCGTCGACCGCGACGCGGTGGTGACGCCGACCTCCGGCCGCACCAGCGCCCAGGCCTTCCCGTTCCTGCGCATCCAGTTCTTCAACCAGGACCTGGACAATTTCGAGTATGAAACCAAGAACTTCGCCGGTTCGGCGGAGTGGAAGCCGACCGACAATCTGAAGCTCTATTTCGACGCCACGCTGAACAATCAGCAGCGCGCCGAGCAGAGCTCGACGGTGCAGATCTCGACCGTCTCGGACAATGGCGTGGTCGACAACACCCGCAACACCGCGTTCGAGACCGTCGATTTGGGCACGGCCCAGGGGCCGAACGGCGACATCGATCTGGGCTCGGTCCAGGCCGCAGTGGCCGGGATCATCCTGCCCCGCACCAACGGCATTCTGGCGCCCTATCTGCGCACCACCAGCGATACGGGTTCGCGCCTGACCAAGAGTCGCGTCTTCTCGACCGGCGGCGAATGGAAGGGCGAGCGGCTGACGATCGAGGCCCAGGCGGCGCTGTCGACCTCCGACTCCACCCTGCCCAGCTTCAACACCACGCTGGAATTCGTGAACCCCAACTCGCCGGCTCCGTCGGCGGGCGTGACCCTGGCCAACGGCGTGCCGATCGAGTTCGACCTGCGTGACGGCACCCTGCAGTTCGGCATCGCCCAGGGGCAGGCCACCACCCCGACGTCGGCCATGCTGCTGAACCCGGCCAACTATCGCCTGCAGCAGGTGGCCCAGGGCCGCAGCATCCGCGAGAACAAGGAAAAGGCGCTGCGCGTCGACGTGTCCTACGACACCACCGACATGCTGCCGCTCATCTCGTCGATCAAGGCGGGCCTGCGCTGGAACGAGACCAGCGCGCTGAACGACAATGTCACCGGCACGACCAACTTCACCAACGTGACCTCGTCGTTCTATCGCCCCAGCGGCAACCTGTTCTCCGACCTGATGATCGCCGGGCCGAATAACTTCAACGACGCCGACGGTCGTCGCCTGTACTTCTCCGACTTCATGATCATCGATGGCGCGAAGGCCTTCAACGACCCGGCCGGCACGCTGGCGGCGCTGAACAAGGCGATCACGGCCAGCAACAGCGCCAACGGCGCCAGCATCCCGCAGATCGGCACGCCGACCTCGCAGGCCAGCGCCTTCTTCGAGATCACCGAGCAGACCAACACCGCCTATTTCCAGGCCAATTTCGACACCGAGGCGTTCGGCGTGCCGCTGCGCGGCAATGCCGGCGTGCGCTACGTCCAGACGGATCTGACCTCGGTCGGCAACACCGTCGCGACCGGCGGGGCCTCGACCCGGGCGGAGAACGAAACGTCCTACAAGTTCTGGCTGCCGCGCTTCAACCTGGTGGCCGAGCCGATGGACAAGGTGATCGTCCGCGCCGGCGTGGCGCGCGATATCCGCCGTCCGGACTTCAACACCCTGTCGACCTCGGTGACCTTCGCCACCAGCGAGAATACCGCCGTCAACCGCGGCAATCCGGCCCTGAAGCCGGAGACGGTGCTGTCGTTCGACCTGTCGGCCGAATACTACTTCGCCCCGTCCAGCCTGATCAGCGTCGGCGTGTTCCACAAGGTGCGCGACAATCTGTTCGCCAGCGTCACCGAGAGCCCGCCGGACAACGCCGTCGGCGGCGTTGTCAACCGCAGCCGCGACCAGTCGTGCCCCGGCGGCGGCATCTACAACCCGATCGCCATCATCAACGTCAACAACCCGGCCCGCGGCCAGACCGGCATCTGCGTGCCGCTGACCTCGACCTTCAACGTCGATGGCGAGACCACCCAGACCGGCATCGAGGCGGCGTTCCAGTACGACCTGTCGCAGTGGGAAGACCGCCTGGGCTGGGCCTCGGGCTTCGGCTTCATCGGCAACTTCACCTACCAGAAGACCGGCGGCAACGTGGCCAGCTACCGCACCATCGGGCTGACCCGGAACACCACCCGCGACCTGGGTTTCACCACCCTGCCGCAGGACCGTGTCGAGCTCGAGAACCTCTCCAAGTACGCCTACAACGCCACCCTGTTCTATGAGCGCGGGGGTCTCAGCGCCCGCATGCGCTATACGTGGCGCTCGCACTTCATCAACACCGAGGCCTTCACCTCGGCCTTCGACGTGCCGCGCATCAGCGGCGATCGCGGCCAGCTGAACGCCAGCGTCAACTACGACATCACCGACTGGGCCACCCTGGGCATCGAGGGCATCAACCTGACCCGCCAGGACGCCAACGAGTACTGCATCAACGACAAGGCGCTGCTTTGCTACAACGGCCTGACCGATCGTCGGGTGGTCGTGGGCCTGAGCGTCAAGTTCTAAGTCTCCCCGCTCTGCGCAAACTCAAAGCCCCACCGCCGGGGGCCCCGGCGGGCGGCGGGTGTTTTTGGGGGGGGGGGGGGGGGGGGCGGGGCGGGGGGGGGGCCCCGGAGAGGGGGGGGGGCTGCC
>CAZRPD010000056.1:4115-26819 GCA_964601775.1 uncultured Caulobacter sp.
ATTCCGACCCCCCCCCCCCTCCGCCAACCCACACCCCCCCCGGGGGGGGCGCGGGGGGGGGCTTCTTGTTGTTGGGGAGGAGAGGGGGTTAGGCCTGGGCGGACAGGGTCGCCATGAAGCGGGCGCGGTCTTGCTGCATCCGGCGGCGTACTTCGGCCAGGGCTTCGGCTTCCTCAGCGGCCAGCATCGACTCGAACAGGCGGTGGAAGTGGTCGCGCATGGCGGCGCGCGAGGCCTGCGGGTCGCGGTTGCGCAGGGCCGACAGGATGGCGGCGTGCTCGTGCGTGCGCGAGTCCCAGTCGTGGTGGCAGACGCTCTGATAGACCTGCTTGACCTTGGGCAGCTCGTTGCGCATGCGCCAGATCAGCTTGATGCAGTATTCGACCACCGGGTTGCCGGCGATGCGGGCGATGGCCTCGTGGAACTTCTGGTCGGCGGCGCTGGCCTGGGCGTCGCTGGTCGCGGGATCCGACATGATGGCGATCAGGGCGTCCAGCTCTACCAGCGCCGCGTCGTCGATATTGGCCGCCGCCAGGGCCGCGGCCTCGGCCTCGAACACCGCGCGCGCGGCGGTCAGGTCGAAGGCGGTGACGTCGGGCAGGCGGCCCGCAGCGTGGGCGTCACGCGACAGGACGTAGACGCCCGAGCCGGTCTTGATGGAGATCCAGCCCAGGGTCTCCAGCGCGATCTCGGCCTCGCGAATGGTCACGCGGCTGACGTTGAAGCGTTCCGCCAGTTCGCGCTCGCCCGGCAGGCGGGCGCCGACGGGGAATTCGCCGGCCTCGATCGCCTCGCGGATCTGCTTCGCGACCGACTGATAAAGGCGTTGCTCGGACATCGACGACTCTTGGACCTCTTTGGCTGATCAATACACCCTTCCGGGTCGCTCTTCGCAAGCGTCTCGGTAGCGGGGGCGTGGTGATCGATGGTGGTGACTTGGCTGTCGCGCCGCCCCGGCGGGCGTTGCGTCCTCAATGTACGGGGTCGTGCTGCTCCAGGTGTGTCAACCAATTATCTCGATATCGATCATACCAAGAGGAATGTTTACGTGTAGATAAAATGTCCAGATTGGTCTGGAAATTTGGTTGACGGGTTGGGCGCAACTTCCTAGCGTCAGGGCTCAGAGGTCGCGAAGATCCGTGCGGGAGGAATCGATGTCGAAGCCGGGTCTGAAGCGATCTCTCCTCGCGCTGGCGCTCGTGGCGACCGCAAGCGGTCCGGCCTTGGCCTTGGCCGAATCCGCGCTGGTGCGCACCCCGGCCGAGTTCGCTTCGGCCCTGCCGCGCCTTCAGCCCGGCGACACCCTGACCCTGGCCGACGGCGAGTGGCGCGACTTCCAGATCGTCTTCACGGGTCAGGGCGCCGCCGACCGCGCCATCACCCTGACCGCCCAGACGCCGGGCAAGGTGATCCTGACCGGCCGCTCGAATCTTAGCTTGGCCGGCGAGCATCTGGTGGTGTCGAACTTGGTGTTCCGCGACGGCTTCTCGCCGACCGGCGAGGTCTTATCGTTCCGCACCTCGCGCACCGCGCGCGCCAACCACAGCCGCATCACCGGCGTGGTGATCGACGGCTTCTCCAAGCCCAGCCGCACCGACTCCGACAACTGGGTGGCGCTGTACGGTCATCACAACCGCTTCGACCACAACCAGCTGACCGGCAAGACCAACGCCGGCACGACCCTGGTGGTGATCCGCGATCCCGAGCAGGGGCTCGAGAACCGCCACGCCATCGACCACAACTATTTCGGCCGCCGTCCGGTGCTGGGCTCGAACGGCGGCGAGACGATCCGCGTCGGCACCAGCCACGCCTCGGCCACCAGTTCGTTCACGACGGTGGAAAACAACTGGTTCGAGCACGTCGCCGGCGAGGTCGAGATCGTCTCGAACAAGTCGGGCGGCAACACCTATCGCGGCAACGTCTTCTTCGAGTCCGAGGGCGCGCTGGTGCTGCGGCACGGCGACGACAACCTGGTCGAGGGCAACGTCTTCATCGGCAACGGCCGGCCCAACACCGGCGGCGTGCGGGTGATCAATCGCCGCAACACCATCCGCAACAACTACATGGAAGGCCTGGCCGGCGCGAACTTCGGCAGCGCCCTGACCGTCATGTACGGCGTGCCCAACTCGCCGGTGCATCGCTATGTCCAGGTCGACGGAGCGGTGATCGAGAACAACACCCTGGTCGACACGTGCGAGATGGCGTTCGGGGCCGGCATGGACGCCGAGCGCTCGGCCGCGCCGATCAACAGCCGCTTCGCCCACAACCTGATCGTCAATCGCAACGGCCGCGACCCCATCCGCGTGCAGGGCGACATGAGCGGCGTCGCCTTCGAGGGGAATGTCCAGTCACCGGCGGCGACCAAGGCCTTGCCGGGCGTCGCGGGCCGCAAGGTCACGCTGGAGCGCGGACCGGGTGAACTGCTGCTGCCTAAGGGCCTCAAGGATGTCGGCGTCCGGTCCGACCTGGCCTTCATCCCGCGCGAGCAGACCGGCGTCAGCTGGTATCCCAAGACCAAGGCCGTCGCTGCTCTGGACAGCGGCGCGGTCCAGGCCGTCGCGCCGGGCGAGGACACCCTGACTCAGGCGATCGCCAAGGCCGCGCCCGGCGACCGCATCGCGCTTCAACCCGGCGTCTACATCGTCAACCAGGTCATCGGCCTGGACCGCGCGGTGACGATCCAGGGACCGGCCAAGGGGCGCGCCGAGATCCAGTTCTCGCGGCCCAACCTGTTCGAGATCGGCAGGGGCGGGGCCTTGCGCCTGTCGCGCGTGACCATCACCGGCGCCCTGGCCCCCGACATCGCCGGCGCGGCGGTGATCCGGGCAGGGCAGGGGGCGGCCCAGTACCAGTTGATCGTCGAGGACAGCGCCTTCCAGGACCTGACCGTCAACCGCAGCTTCCATGTCTTCGCCGCCGGTCCGGCCTCGCTGGCCGATCGCATCCGGTTGGAGCGGGTCACGGTCGAGCGGATCAGCGGCTCGGTGATCTCGGCCCACACCGAAACTGCCGATCTGGGGACCTACAACGCCGAGGTGGTCGAGGTGATCGACAGCGCCTTCCGCGATGTGGCCGGCCCGGTGCTCGACCTCTATCGCGGCGGGACGGACGAAAGCACCTTCGGCCCGCGCCTGACCCTGACCGACTCGACCTTCGAGCGCAGCGGCCAGGGGGAGGCCGGGGCGATCAAGCTCTATGGCGTCCAGCGCACCGAGGCGCGCGGCAACCGCTTTGTCGACAGCGGCGCGCCCAGCTTCTTCCGCCGCGTCGGCGCGCCGGTGCTGGTGTGGAGCGGCAACCGCTTCGAGAGCACGCCGGCCCTGGTCACCAACGTCACGCCGCTGGAGATCGCGCCATGAACCGTCCGGTCCTGATCGCTCTGCTGGCCAGCCTGTCAATCGGGGTTCCCGGCGCTGTCCTGGCCCAGGCCTCCAAACCCGCGGCGTCTGTGCAAGCCGGCGCTGCGCCAGTCCTGGTCACCGCCGACCAATGGCGCGCCATGGCCAAGGATGGCGCGCGCTATCCGATGTTCGCCGCCGAGCAGAAGCGCGTGGAGCGCGAGGTTCGCGCCGCCATGGCCGCCGGGATCAAGGTCCCGCAGCCGCGCGATCTGGGCGGCGGCCTGAGCCACGAGCAGCACAAGGCCAACTACAAGGCCCTGGCCGGCGCCGGCGCGCTGTACCGCCTGACCGGTGATGCGGCCTATGCCGACTTCGCCCGCGACCTGCTGCTGGAATACGCCAAGCTCTATCCAACCCTGAAGAACCACCCGGCCGGCAATTCGTCGGTGAAGGGGCGGCTGTTCTGGCAGGCGCTGAACGACTCCGTCTGGCTGGTTTATGGCGCGCAGGGCTATGACGCCATTCGCGACACTCTGACCCCCGAGCAGCGCCGGACGATCGACGACGACGTCTTCCGCCGCATGGCCCGGTTCCTGTCGGAAGAGAACGCCCCGTACTTCGACCGCATCCACAACCACGCCACCTGGGCCACGGCCGGGGTCGGGATGACCGGCTATGTGCTGCGCGATCAGGCCCTGGTCGAGCGCGCCCTGAACGGCACGAAGCGCGACGGCAAGGCTGGCTTCCTGCGCCAGGTCGACGAGCTGTTCTCGCCGGACGGCTACTATGCCGAGGGGCCGTACTATCAGCGCTACGCCTTGGCGCCCTTCATCATCTTCGCCCGCGCGATCCAGCAGAACGAGCCGGCGCGGGGCATCTTCAAGCGCCGCGATGGCGTGCTGCTGAAGGCCGTCGACGGGGTGATCCAGTCGTCCTACGCGGGCAAGCTGTTCCCGATCAACGACGCCATGCCTGACAAGGGCCTGGACACCGAGGAGATCGTCACCGGCGTCGCCATCGCCTATTCGCAGACCAGGGATCCGGGCCTGCTGTCGATCGCCCAGCAGCAGGGCCGCACCCTGCTGTCGCCCGATGGCCTAGCCATTGCGCAAGGCGTCGCCGGCGGCGGAGCCAAGCCTTTCGACTTCCGCTCGATGGAGCTGCGCGACGGGCCGAATGGCGACCTGGGCGACCTGGTGTTCCTACGCCGCGGCGGGGCCAACGGCCAGGCGCTGGTCATGAAGAACACCCAGCAGGGCCAGGGCCACGGCCACTTCGACCGGCTGAACTGGCTGTTCTACGACAACGGCCAGGCGGTGGTCCGCGATTATGGCGCGGCGCGCTTCCTCAATGTCGAGGCCAAGGGCGGCGGCGGCTATCTGGACGAGAACGACAGCTGGGCCATGCAGACCGTGGCCCACAACACCCTGGTCGCCGGCGAGAAGAGCCACTTCGGCGCCGACTGGCGCGTGGGCGAAGAGCGCCCGACTACGCCGTTGTTCTTTAAGGCCGGCGAGGGGCTGCAGATCGCTTCGGCCCGCATCGACAAGGCCTATGACGGCGTCGTCCTGACCCGCACCCTGGCCCTGGTCGAGCATCCGGACCTGACCTATCCGGTGGTCATCGACCTCTTCCGCGCCAACGGCGCTAAGCCGGTCGACTACGACTTGCCGCTGCACTTCAACGGCCACATCGTCACGGCGTTCGAGGCGCAGCATTCGGTCCGCGAGCGGCCGGTGCTGGGCCAGGATTCCGGCTACCAGCACCTGTGGGTCGACGCGATCGCGCCGCCTTCGGACAAGCCCCGCGCCCTGACTTGGCTGCTGGGCAATCGCTTCTACACCTATCGCTTCACGGCCTCGGCCCCGACCAGCGCGCTGCTGGTCGAGAGCGGCGCCAACGACCCGGAGTTCAATCTGCGGCGCGAGCCGGCCCTGATCCAGCGCATGCAGGGGCAGCCGGACGCCAGCTCCGTCTCGGTTCTGGAGCCGCACGGGGCCTATGACCCGTCCGCCGAGACGGTGTCGGGCGCGACCAGCCAGATCCGCGACATCGCCCGTACGCGCGCCGACGGCGCCGAGGTGATCGTCCTGACGCTGAACTCGGGCCGCAAGCTGGCTCTGGCGGTGGCTGACGATGTGTCCAAGACCGCCGCCCACACGGTGCGGCTCGACGGCCAGACCTACGACTGGACCGGACCCTACGCCCGGTTCGACCGGTGAAGGAGATGACCATGAAGTCCGGCATGAGGTGGGTCATCATCGGCCTGATCGCCGTCGCCACGGTGGTCAACTACATCGACCGCAACGCCCTGGCCGTGATGTGGCCCGAGATCGCGTCCGAGGTCGGCGCGACCAAGCAGGACTACGCCCTGCTGGTGACCATCTTCATGCTGTTCTACGCCCTGGGGCAGTTCGTGTTCGGCAAGCTGTTCGACGCCATCGGCGTGCGGCTGGGCTTCGCTCTGTCGATCGGCTTCTGGTCGATCTCGATCATGCTGCACGCCCTGGCCAATTCGATCCTGTCGTTCAGTCTCTTCCGCGCCATGCTGGGGATCAGCGAAGCCGGCGCCTGGCCCGGCGCGGTCAAGGCTAATGCCGAGTGGTTCCCGGCCAAGGAACGCGCCCTGGCCCAAGGCATCTTCAACGCCGGCGCCTCGGTCGGGGCCATCATTTCCGCGCCGCTGATCGCGCTGATCTTCCTGTGGTTGGGCTGGAAGGGGACCTTCCTGCTGGTTGGCGTGCTGGGCTTCATCTGGCTGCTGCCCTGGCTGGTGATCTATCGCGCCGGACCGGACCGCCACCCCTGGGTCAGCGACGCCGAGCGCGCCCTGATCCTGGACAAGCCTCTAGCCCACGCGACCGACGAGGCCCTGGCCCCGCCCTATGTGCCGACCCTGAAGCAACTGCTGTCGCATCGCCAGAGCTGGGGCGTGATCCTGTCGCGCTTCTTCCTAGACCCGATCTGGTGGCTGTTCGTGTCGTGGCTGCCGATCTACCTGGCCGAGACCTTCAAGTTCGACATCAAGCAGATCGGCATCTTCGCCTGGGTGCCCTATGTCGGCGCGATGATCGGCAGCATGGTCGGCGGCTGGCTGTCGGGCTGGTTGATCAAGTCGGGGCGCTCGCCGGGCATGGCCCGCAAGCTGACCGTCACCCTGGGCGGGCTGATCATGATCCCGTGCCTGATCGCCGCGCCGTTCATGACCGATCCGACCCTGGCGGTCCTGGTCATCGCCGGCGTGCTGCTGGGCTTCCAGATCGCCATCGGCAACATCCAGACCATTCCCGGCGACCTGTTCGACGGCCGCTCGGTCGGTTCCTTGGCCGGCGTCGGCGGCATGGCGGCCGTGGCCGGCACGCTGATCACCACCTGGCTGGTGCCGGTGATGACCAAGGTCTCCTACGGTCCGATCTTCATCCTGGTCGCGGCTCTCGTTCCCCTTTCCATCCTTTCCCTCTGGTTCGTCACCGGTCGCATCGCGCCGGTCCAGGCGGCCACTTCCCAAGCTTCGAAGGACTAAATCATGCGCCTCAAGGACAAGGTCGCCATCGTCACCGGCGGTGGCCGCGACATCGGCCGCGACGTCTCCCGTGTTCTCGCCCGCGAAGGCGCGAAGGTCGTGATCAACTTCGCCAACGACGAGGCCAGTGCGGCGCAGACGCTGGAGAGCATCAAGGCGGCGGGCGGTGAGGCCATCGTGCATCGCGCCGACGTTACGACGGCTGCGGGCGTCGACTCCCTGGTCGCCGCGGCCAAGGCCGCCTATGGCGACAAGATCGACATCCTGGTCAACCTGGCCGGCGGCATGGTCGAGCGCCGGCAGCTGGCCGACATCGACGAGGCCTTCTTCGACAAGGTCATGACCCTGAACCTGAAGTCGGCCTATCTGACCACGCGGGCGGTGGCGCCGCTGATGCCCGAGGGCTCGTCGATCATCAACTTCGCGTCCCAGGCCGGCCGGGACGGCGGTGGCCCCGGCGCCTCGATCTACGCGACGTCCAAGGGCGCGCTGATGACCTTCACCCGGTCGATGGCCAAGGAGCTGGGTCCCAAGGGCGTGCGGGTCAACAGCCTGTGCCCGGGCATGATCGCCACCAGCTTCCACGACACCTTCACCAAGCCGGAAGTGCGCACTGCCGTGGCGGGCAACACGCCGCTGCGTCGCCAGGGCCGCCCGGAAGAGGTCGCCGAGACCGTGGCCTATCTGGCCTCTGACGCTTCGTCGTTCGTGACGGGCGCCAATATCGACATCAACGGCGGGATGTTCTTCTCGTGATGCGCGGCGGGTCCGTCAGCATCGCGCTTCTGCTGGCGCTGGCCGGCGGACCTGCTCTCGCCCAGAAGACACCCCAGAACACGGGCGAGTGGCGGCCGGCCTGGACCGCCGCCGCGGCGCCGGCGCGGTTCGACGTCGACGCGGCCAAGGCGCCGATCGGCTATCAGGACCAGACCATCCGCCAGGACCTGCGGATGGGCGTGGCGGCCAAGGCCCTGCGCCTGCGGATCAGCAACGAGGTCGGCGCCGAGCCACTGACCCTGGGCAACGTCACCGCCGCGGGTCCGGATGGTCGGACCGTTCCGGTCACCTTCGGTGGCGCGCGCGACATCGTCGTGCCGGTGGGCGTGGCCCTGGTCAGCGATCCGCTACCGATCACGGTAAAGCGCGCCGACCTGCTGAGCGTCAGCCTGCACGCGCCCGGTCCGACCCGCGGCGTGGTCCGCCGCACGGCTGTGCGCCTGGGCGCGGGCGATGCGCCGGTCTCGCCGACGGCGGAACTGCAGCGCCGCCAGAGCTTCATCTCCGCCGTCTATGGCCTGGCCGACAAGCCGCCGGCCGTCGTCGTGGCCCTGGGCGACTCGATCACCGAGGGCTCCAGCGCGACCCTGGGCGCCGAGGCCGACTGGCCCTCGGCCCTGGCCCGCCGCTTCGAGGCCGCCTGTCCGGGCGTCTTCGTCGTCGCCAACGCCGGCATCAGCGGCAACCAGGTCGTCCGCGACGGCCGCAGCTTCAATGTCCGCGCGCGCCTGGACCGCGACGTGCTCTCGCTGCCGGGCGTCAGCCACGTGATCCTGATCGAGGGCATCAACGACATCCGCCACGACGGTAACCCGGCCAATGTCGGCCGCAGCGCCGAGGAGGTGATCGCCGCCTACCGCCAGGTGATCGCCCGTCTGCACCTGCGCGGGATCAAGGTCATGGGCGGCACGCTGACGGCCTTCGCCGGCTCCGAGCGCTTCGACGAACGCTCCGAGACCGCGCGCAAGACCATCAACGCCTTCATCCGCGACAGCGGCGAGTTCGACGGCGTGGTCGACTTCGACAAGGCCCTCCAAGACCCGGCCAAGCCCGAGGCGATGCGCGCCGACTTCGCCCGCGACGACCGCCTGCATCCCAATGACTTGGGCTATGGGGCCATGGCCCAGGCGATCGACTTGAAGGCTTTCGACCGGCGCTGCGCGAAGTAGGGTTCAGGCTGGGTTGAGCCCTGCGCGTCCCGGCTCGACCACGAACCGGGCGAGCGTCGACAGGCGGCCGCCCGGCGCACTGACCTTGTCGACCACACGCAGGTCGGTGGTCCAACTGCCGGGGCGAATGTCGAACACCTGATAGCCGCGCCGGGCGTTGCTGAGCCGGCATTGCGGGTTTTCAGCCGCGACGTTCTCCCAGCCGGTCGGCATGTCTTCGCCGTCGCCGCCCGAACTGATCGAGGTGGAGACGAACTCGGTCGCCACGGGCCGGGAATCCAGCGCGCCCTCGCGCTCCGGAACGACGCCAGCGTGATGCTTGTGCACGTCGCCGGTGGCGATCACCACATTGGTCAGCCGCCGCTCCTGGATCGTCTGGACCAGGCGCTGGCGGGCGTCCGGGCGACCGCTCCAGGCGTCCTGGTTGGACGGGCCGGCGGCGCGCGAGGGCGGATAGACGAACGGCATCACCATCACCTGCTGGGCCAGCAGATTCCAGCCGCTGGGTTGCGACAGGCCCTGCGCCAGCCAGGCCTCCTGCGCCGCGCCCAGCATCGTGCCCGGCGTTCCCAACGGCTCGCATGGCGCGCCCGGGCGACCGCCGCCGCAGATCAGGCCGGAGCGGTACTGGCGCGTGTCGAGCGCGTGAATGCGCAGGAGGCGACCGTACTGAATCCGGCGATAGGCCTGTACCGCGCTGGCGACCGGGAACTGGGCCTGCCGCACCGGCATGTTCTCGTACCAGGTCTGCAAGGCGGCCGCGCGGCGCAGGGCGAAGATCTCCGGCGGGGCGCCGTCCTGGTCGCTCGCGCCCGCCCAGTTGTTGTCGACCTCGTGGTCATCGAAGGTCGGGATGAAGGCGGCCACGGCATGGGCCGCCTGCAGATCGGGGTCGGTCTTGTACTGGGCGTAGCGCCGCCGGTAGTCGTCGAGGCTGTAGATCTCGTCGCCGGCGTGGCGGCGGAAGCAGGTCTTGTCGCCATTGACCGGCAGGCAGGCGACCCCGCCGCGACCTTCGTAGATGTAGTCGCCGTAGTGGAAGACTGCGTCCAGTTCCTCTTCGGCGGCCAGATGGGCGTACGCGGTGTAGAGGCCCTGTTCGTAGTGCTGGCAGCCAGCCACGCCGATCCGCACGCGGGCAGGGGAAGCATTCAGCGCCGGAGCGGTGCGGGCCCGGCCGACGCGGCTGGAGGCCTCGCCGGCGTGGAAACGGTACCAGTAGCGCACCGCTGGGCGTAGGCCGGCGACTTCGACGTGCACCGAGTGGCCAAGCTCCGGCCGTGCAATGGCCTCGCCGGACTGGACGATGCGGCGGAAGGCGTCGTCCTCGGCGACCTCCCAGCGCACCTTGATCGCCCGCATCGGCAGGCCGCCGCCGAACTCCAGCGGTTGCGTCGCCAGACGGGTCCAGATCACGAAGCCGTCCGGCGCCGGATCGCCGGCCGCGACGCCGAGGGTGAAGGGGTTGTCCTTCGGCGGCTGGGCCAGGGCGGCCAGCGGTTGCAAGCCGGTGAAGACCGCCAGCCCGCCGGCGATACGCAGCAGGTCGCGCTTGTCGAGGTCGCGCATCAGAACACCGCCCGCAGGCCGAGGGTGGCCGTCTGGCCGTAGTGGCGATAGTCGCCAGCGTGATCGGGCACCGCGCCGCCCGAGGTCTGGACACCCGGCAGCATGATGTCGGTGGGCTCGTTGAGCAGGTTGCGGGCCGAGAAGAAGACCGACCACCCCTTGCGGATCGCGTAGGCGCCGGAGACGAACAGATCGACGCGCGGCGCGATGTATGAGCCGGTCGTGACGCTGTTGAGCTTCTTACCGGTCCACAGCGTGTTGATGTTCAGGCTGAGCGGCCCCTTCTTGTAGGCCAGGACCACCGAGCCCAGGTGCTTGGCCGACAGCGGGATCGGCTCTTCCGGATCCAGATAGGTGTAGGACCCGCGCACGGTCAGGCCGTTCAGCGGCGAGGGCAGGTAGTCCAGGGCGTGGGTGAACTCGGCCTCGACGCCGCGGATCTTGATCGCGTCCCCGTCGACCGTCCGCGTCGTGCGGAAAGTGTAGTTGGCGTACTCGCTGCCGGTGTAGCCGAACTCGGCGGCGGTCAGGTCCTCGGACTGGAACAGGCCTTTGACGTTGTTCTGGAAATAGTTGAGGGCCACCAGGCCGACCGGTTCGAAATAGCGAGCCAGGCGCACCGAGATATTGTCAGAGATCTCAGGTTCCAGGCCTGGATTGGGCGCGGAGATCAGCATGGACTCGTCGTTGATCGACCACACGCCAGCCAGCACATTGACCTCGGGGCGGCGGATCGTGCGGCTGTAGCCGACCTGCAGGTCGGTCTGGGAATTGATGGCGAACTTCAGCGAGGCGCTGGGGAAGAAGTAGTCGTACTTGCCCTTGCGATCGACCTGCGGCTTGGACTGGTACTGATACTTTATCCCATCGACCGTCGTGGCGCGGCCCGTGGTCGCCGAGACGGCGAAGCCGGCGGCGCGGGTCTCGTCGGCCGACAGCGGGCTCCATTCGCGGGCGCGGGTCTCGGTCTCTTCCCAGCGCAGGCCGGCTCGCACGGTCAGGCGGTCGCTCAAATCCGAGGTCGCCATGGCGTAGGCGGCGTTGGTGTCCTCCTCGAAGTGGCGCGTGTTCTCGATATAGGCGGTGTAGTAGTTGGCGGCCGTGATCTGGTGCTGGAACTGCTCGGGATGGTCCAGGAAGAGCTGGCCGATCTTGGCGTTGCTGGGCATGTACAGCTTGGCCGAGCCCGACTTCGACGCATAGTGGATGTCCAGGCCGTCGAACGACAGTTCGTTGGGGCTGGCGTTCTCGGTCATGAACTGGGCGACGCTGAGCGGCCCGGTGTAGCGGTACTGGTGGGCGACGCGCTCGTTCTGGAAGTCGAACACGGCGCGCTTGGCCTTGAGGCCGGTCTTGAAGGTCACCGGCGCGAACGCGAACGGCGCCTTGAAGGTCAGGTTCAGCGCTGCGCCGCCCAGTTCGGTGCGCGCGGCGCGGCCGTCCTGGCTGTTGATGACGATGGCGGCGGTCTGGCGGGTGTAGCTGGCCGGATTGCTCCAGTCGTCGCCGCTGGTCTGGGTGATGGTCCAGTTCTGCTTGCCCAGGCCGCTGCGCGTGGCCGTGAAGTTTCCGCCGGCCGAGGGGGAGTTCACCAGGCTGAAGATCGAACCTTCTTTGCCAAGCGGGTCGTAGCGACTGTTGGAGTCCGAATAGGACAGGTTGCCGTCCACGGTGAAGCGGGCGCCGCGATATTCGAAGCTGGGCACGACGGTCAGGCCGTCGCCGCGCTTGGAGATCATGTTGGACTGAGCCGTGACGCCGATGCTGGTATCGGGGCGGCGGGTGGTGAAATCGACGCCCGGATCGCCGACCACGCCATAGGTGCGCGCGCCGGTGGTGAACACCTCGGTCCGCTGGCCCGACCACAGGTAGGCCGTGTTGTAGATCGTGGCCAGCGACAGGATCAGGTTGTCGGTGGCCTTGAAGTCCAGAGTCAGCGAGGTGGCGAAGCGCGAGGTTTCCTGGGCGCGCATGTGGGCGTTGATCGTCGTCGCGGCCAGCGGCTGCGGGCTGATCGCGTTCGGCTCGTAGCTGCGCGGATAGAAGGCCTGCTCCATCTCCGAATAGGTCTTGGAATAGCTGACGCTGGCCACCACGCCCAGGCGGCGGCCGAAGAACACGTCGGAGTACTCCAACTGGCCGTTTGGCAGGGCCTTGCCGTCGCGACGGCCGTCGCCCGGACCGGTGATCTTGTCGTTCCAGAGATCCGAATGGCTGACGGCGCTGACCTGGGCGCTGATGCGGCGGCCCTTGCGGTCGAAGGCGCGCTTGGTGCGCAGGTTTATGGTGCCGGCCGGGGCGTTGGCGTCGACATCGGCGCTGATGGTCTTGGAGATTTCGATGGCGTCGATGCTGCTCAGCGACACCTGCTCGAAGCTGAACGAGCGCGAGGTCGAGGAACCAGCGTTGCCGTCGGCGGCGGCCATGTTGACGCCGTTGACCGTGATCGATGTGTATTCCGGCGGCAGCCCGCGCAGGCGCACATAGCGGACGGTGTCGTCGCCTTCGCCCTCGGTGTCGACGCCGGGCATCCACTTGATGAATTCGCCGACATTGCCTTCGGAGATCGAGCCGAACGACTCCGAGGATAGGCTGCTCTTGATGTCCTGCGCGTTGCGCTGGCTCATGATCGCGCGGGCGTCTCCGTCCCGAAAGCCGCCGGAGATGATCACCTCGCTGACCTGGTTCGCCGCGCTTTCGCCCGAGCGCGCCAGTTCGAGATCCAGCTGCAGGGTCTTGCCTGGCTGGATGGTCACCGGCAGCGTCCGCTCGGCGAAGCCGGTGAAGGTGACGGTCACCTCGGCCGCGCCGGAGGGCAGGTCGATCAGGCGGTACTCGCCGCGCTCGCCCGAGGCCTCGGCATGGCGTTCGCCGTCGGCGGTGACGACGCGGATCGAGGCGTTAGCCATGTACTGGCCGGTCGCCGGGTCGAGGATCCGGCCCGACAGGCCGCCGGGCTTGCCGGCCGGCGCGCGGACGCTGGAGCGCAGGGTGATGATCGAGCCTTCGTCACGGACGATGCGCAGCGGGGTGCCGGCGATCAGCTGGCGAAGGGCGGTACGCACGTCCATCTCGCCGTTGATCGCCAGCGTGTTGACGCCAGCCAGGTCGCGGGCGGGGGCGATGACCTGGATCTGGGCCTGCTGGGCGAATTCGGGAATGGCGGTGACCGCCGGCTGGGCCGGAATGTCGAACCGGCGCGCCTGGGCATGGGCCTGCGCGCTGAGGCAGACGACCGCGGCCGCGCCGCCGCAAAGCAAGGTCTTGTAGGAGATCATCGTTCTTAAGCCCCGTGGTCGCCGCGCTTACCGTCGGCGTGTTGGCGGCTAAGAGGCGCTGGCGGAAAGTCTCCGCCAGCTGTCACGAAACTTTAATGCGATCCGCCGCGCGACAGGACGATCTCGTCGCCGCGCCGGGTCATGACAGCGTCCAGGGCGACGGTGATGGTGCGGCTGAAACCGACCGGATCGTTGGCGGCGAACAGGCCCGTGATCGGCTCGCGCGCCAGGTCGGGATCGGCGATCGTCACGTGCGGATCGCCGTAGCGCGAAAACGCCCGCGCCGCGTCCTCCAGGCTTTCGCCCCGGAAGGCGATCTTGCCCTCGCGCCAGGCCAGGTCGCGCTCGACGTCGCGGGGGGACAGCCGCTGCACGGCCACCGGCTGGCCGGGCTTCAGCGAGACCCGGCTATTGGCGCCCAGCACGACGCCGCCCGAGACGCTGAGCTGGCCTTGCTGCACGGTGACGTCGACAGGAGCGTCGGCCAGGCGACTGGCTCGGAATGCGCCGTTCGACATGGTCAGGCGACGTCCGGCGATCTCGACCTCGAACGGCCGCAGGGCGTCGCGCGCCACCGAGAAGAAGGCCTCGCCGCGGATCAGCTCCACCAGCCGGCGGTCGTCGCGGTACTTCACCCGCGCCGCCGAGTCGGTGTTCAGCGTCATGGTCGAGCCGTCCTGCAGCGGGATCAGGCGAATCTCGCCGCGCTGTGTGGCTTGGGCGCGCGGGGCTTGCAGGGTGACCGTCAGGCCCGCGATCCCGGCCGCGGCCGCGCTGGCGCCGCCCCACAGCAGGGCGCGACGGCTTGGAGCGGGGCGTTCAACGGGCGCGACCGGCGCGCGGCTGGCCATGTCGATCGCCTGCATCCGCAGCAGCGCGCCGGGGCGGCGATCATCGCCCGCGAGCCAGGCGTCGAACGCGGCCTGTTCGGCGGGCGTCAGCGGCGCGCGGTCACGACGCGCCACCCACGTCGCGGCGGCGTCGTCGATGCTCTGGCTGGTTTCGCGGTCGGCCATCGAGTACGGCGGGGTCCTGGGGCGGGGCGAGTGGGGGCTTAGAGGTTTGAGACGGGGTCGTTCCGCCATCCCTAAACCGATCCAGAAGAAAACGCAGTCCCCGACCTATGTGCTTCTCGACGGTGTTTTCCGAGACGCGCATGCGGCTGGCGATCTCGCGCTGGGAGAGGCCATGCACCCGTCGCAGGACGAAGGCGGTGCGAGCCTGCCCGGGCATGGCGGCGATGGCGTCCGTCACCTGCCGCAGGGCGTCGCGGTCCAGCACGACCTGTTCGGGGGAGGGGGCGTCGTCGCGCCACTCCAGATCTTCCTTGGCCTGGATGGAGACGATCCGCGAGCGCCGGACGTGGCGCACGACCAGGGCGTGGGCGGTCTTGAAGACGTAGGCGCGCGGATGCTCGATGTCATCGACGGTCTCGCGGGCGGCCAGGGCGGTATAGGTCTCCTGGATGATGTCGTCGACATCGATGCCCAGGCGCCGCTTCGAGGACAGCCAGGCGCGCAGAGCGGCTTCATGCGGCAGCACGCACCGCAAGAACCACCCGGTCCTGTCTGGATCGACTCGAAACATCCGCACGTCCACAGCTGCGGCGGCGGTGTCTATCGGCCAAGCTTGAAGGTCTTGTGACGGGTGGGCGGCGCTTGACCCACATCAGGGTTGTGGCGCTGACGCGCGGCCCGCAGCCCACGATCGCGGCTTTATGGTACCGGTACTCATTTTGCATATAAAACTTATTGCAGTAATGCAAAAACGCTGATTTCCTCAGCGTCACCGGCGGATACAGCCGGGTTGGGGAAACATCGTCGCTTCGCCGGGCGAAGGACGATCAGGGATCGGAAACGCCATGACTCGGCAAACGACCATTCAAGCTCGCCTGCTGGCGGGGGCTTCGGTGTGCATGCTCGGCTTTGCACTGGCCTCGGCCGCGCAGGCCCAGGACGCCGGCGGGCAGGACTCTGTCTCGGAGGTGGTCGTCACCGGCTTCCGCAGCAGCCTGGCCAAGGCGCTGACCATCAAGCGCGAAAGCAATGCCGCGGTCGACTCGATCATCGCCGAGGACATCGCCAAGTTCCCCGACAACAACCTGGCGGAGTCGATCCAGCGCGTGCCGGGCGTTTCGATCTCGCGCGACCAGGGCGAGGGGCGTTCGCTGTCGGTGCGGGGCCTGGGTCCCGACTTCACCCGCGTGCGCATCAACGGCATGGAGGCCCAGGCGGCCACCGACGGTCTGGCCGGCGGCGCCAATCGCGGCCGCGGCTTCGACTTCAACATCTTCGCCTCGGAGCTGTTCAGCCGCATCGACGTGCGCAAGACGCCGTCGGCGGACGTGGAGGAAGGCTCGCTGGGCGCGACTGTCGATCTCGTGACCGGCCATCCGTTCGACTACAACGGCCGCAAGTTCGCCGCCTCGGCGCAGATGAACTACAACGACCAGAGCAAGAAGGCCCAGCCGCGCCTGGCGTTCCTGGCCAGCGACACTTTCGCGGACGGCAAGTTCGGGGCCCTCATATCGGTGGCCTATTCGAAGTCGGCGCTGGACTTCCAGCAGTCCAATTCCGGCAACTGGAACCAAGGTACGGGCGATGGCGGCTGGTGTCGGCCGACGTCCGGCACGGGCGGCCTCTGCGACGTGTCGGCCGCCGACCTGCCGCGCCTTACCGCGCTGTACAATCAGGTCAACACCAGCACAGTCTATGGTCCGCGCTTCCCGCGCTACGTCCACAGCATCGGCGAGACCGAGCGCCTGGGCCTGACCGGCGCGCTGCAATGGCGGCCGACCGACGACACGACGGTGTCGCTGGACGTGCTGTTCTCGCGCTTCAAGAACCAGCGTGACGACTACACCATCGAAGCCATCGGTCTGAGCCGCGGCGCCTCGCAGGGCGGCAAGCCCGAGACCCTGGTTCGCGACGCGGTGATCAACAACCAGAACACCTTGGTCTACGCGCTGCTCGACAATGTCGACATGCGCTCGGAGCATAACCAGGACGACTTCTCGACCGATTTCGGGCAGTGGAACCTGAAGCTGGAGCACCGCTTCAACGACCGCCTGAGCGGCGACGTCGCCATTGGCTATTCGTACTCAGACCTCGACAACTTCAACGACCTGGCCACCCAGATCGACCGCTTCAATGTCGACAACTACTCGTTCGACCTGCGCAGCGCAGGCCAGTACCGGCCGGCGATCAACTACGGCTTCGACGTCAACAATCCGACCAACTGGTATTTCGGCCCGACGGTGCTGCAGCCGGGCGGCACGGGCGCGACCGGGCCAGAAATCCGCCTGCGGCCCAACTACACCGACAACAACTTCAAGACCGGCGCGATCAATCTGAAATATGCGCTGACCGACGGGATCAATCTGCGCGTCGGCGGGGTGCACAAGACCTACGAGTTCATTGCCCAGTCGTACCGCTTCGTGCAGGGCGAGGCCAATTTCCCGGCCATTCCGGCAACCTCCAGCATCCAGGCCCTGACCCAGTCGTTCTGCGGCCTGGAGAAGATGAAGGTCCCCAGCCCCAGCCCGACCTGCTGGACGGCGCCGAACATCCAGGGCTTCGTGGACGCCTACAACATCTACGGCAACACCGGCCGCACGGCGCTGTCGAATACCGTGGCCAGCGCCCGGGGCGACAACAAGCGGGTCACGGAAAAGGACGACGCCGTCTATGTGATGGCCGACTTCGACCACGACTTCAGCTGGGGCCGGGTGCGCGGCGACGTCGGCGTGCGTCACGTGCGCACCAACCAGTCGTCCAGCTTCTACACCAACGTGCCGACTACGGTGAACGCGTCCGGCTTCGTCTGGACCACGGTGGAGCGCACCTACAACGACACCCTGCCGTCGCTGAACCTGGTGGTGGAGCCGCGCAGCGACTTCCTGATCCGCTTCGGCGCGGCCAAGGTCATGGCGCGTCCGCAGCTGGGCAATCTGGCGGCGGCGACCAGCGTCTCGGTCGCCGGCGGATCGCGGACGATCACCACCGGCAATCCGGACCTGGATCCGTTCCGCGCCAAGACCCTGGATCTGTCGTTCGAATGGTACCCCGCCCAGGGCTCGATCGTGTCGGCGGCGTTCTTCTACAAGAAGATCAACACCTACATTCAGACGGTCACCAACATCGCGCCCTATTCGTCGACGGGCCTGCCCCTGAACCTGATCGCCAACACCGGCGCCTCGGGCAGCGACGACTTCAACATCAGCCGCGTGGTCAACACGCCGGGCGGTCCGCTGAAGGGCTTCGAGCTGAACTTCCAGCACCAGCTGTCCTTCCTGCCCCAGCCGTTCGACGGGTTCGGCGTGCTGCTGAACTACACCTACGTCAAATCCGAGATCGACTACGTCACCTCGGCCGCCGCCGGCGCGCCCAAGGTGACGGCCAACCTGCTGAACCTGTCGCCAAACGCCTATAACGCCACGCTCTACTATGAGAAGGGCCCGTACCAGGCGCGCGTCTCGGCCAATTATCGCGGCGACTTCCTGCGCGCGGTGCCGGGGGCGTTCAACATGGATGCGGCCGGCGTGAACTCGGCGACCTATGTCGACTTCTCCAGCTCCTACAAGGTCAACGACCGTCTCTCGCTGAGCTTCGAGGCGCTGAACCTGACCAACGAGAAACTGGTCAGCTGGCAGGATCTGACGACCCAGCGGTTCGAGGACTACCGCATCGGCGGCCGCCAGTATTATGTGGGCGTCCGCTACAACTTCTGACGCGTTTGGCTCCCCTCCCGGGTGTCGGACGCGCGTCCGACACCCGTCTTTTTCCGTGAGGTGGTTCTTGCAAGTGCGTACCGCGGCCATGGCTCTGTCCCTGGTCTTCTTTGCCGGCGGCGCATCCGCCCAGAGCGCGGCGCCCGCGCCGTTCACGGTCGAGCGCGTGCTGGGCGAGATGCGCACGGCGGGCATCGCCGTCTCGGTCCCGGCCGATCCGCCGGCGAGCGCGATCAAGGCTCGCGAGGACGTCGAGTATCTGCGGCGCGGCGACGAAGTCCTGCGCCTGGACGTCTATCGGCTCAGCGCCGCGGGGCCGCGCCCGGCCATCCTGATCCTGCATGGCGGCGGCTGGGACTCCGGCACGCGCCAGATGGAGAGGGGGCTGGCCAAGGCCCTGGCCGCACGCGGCTTCGTCGCCATTCCGGTCAGCTATCGCCTGGGCCCGAACGGGCGCTTCCCCGGTGCGATCCACGACGTGAAGGCCGCCGTGCGCTGGGTGCGCGCCAACGCCAAACAGTTCGACATCGACTCCGCCTTCATCGCCATCGCCGGCGGTTCGGCCGGCGGCCATCTGGCGGCCCTGGTCGGGGCCAGCAATGGCGTCGCCGCTCTGGAAGACAGGCCGGCGTTCGACGCCAAGGCTAGCGCTGTCCAGGCCATGGTCGACATCGACGGCGCGGCCAGTTTCCCCGACGCGGCCCTGATCGCCCAGGAGCAGCGCCGCCAGGGCGCGACCTCGCGCTTCCTCGGTGGCAACTATGTCGAACGTCGCGAGACCTGGTTCGCCGCCTCGCCCCTGACCTATGTCAGCCCAGCCAGCGCGCCGTCGCTGTTCTTCGCCACCAACGGCAAGTCGCCGATCTTGCCGGGCCGGCCGGAGATGGCGGCGCGGCTGCAGGCCCTGGGTCTGGTCGGCGAGGTGCGCGATCTGCCGCCCGGCACGCCGCATCCGTTCTGGCTGCTGGAGCCGTGGTTCACGCCGCTGGTCGGCGAGATCGCTGCTTTCCTGGACGCCCGCTACAAGGCCGCTCGCCCTTAGACCACGCCCTGGATCTCGCTGGAGATGCGGCGCGCCGTGGCCTGCAGTTCGTGGATCGTGTCCTCGATCGGGCGGGCGTTCTTGCGCTTGATGTAGGGCATGGTCAGGGCCGCGACCGCGATGTCGTCGGCGATGATCGGCGCGGAGATGTCGAGAATGCCCGGCACCAGGTCGCTCTCGGCCCGCCAAAAGCCCTGGGCCGCCACCACGGCCGCATTGGCCAGGAAGCGATCCTGCTCGGCGGGCGCGACCTGGGCGAAGATCTCCTCGCGCCAGCGCGCCTGGATCGCGTCGGACTGGAACGCATACAGCACCATGCCCGAGGTCGCCTCGACGATCGGACGGCGGTGGCCGGTGCGAACCGAATAGCCGAAATAGCCGGGGTTCTCGATGCGGGCGACGACGACGATCTCGTCACGCGAGACGATGGCCAGATGGCAGGACTGCTCGACCGCCGCGGCCAGGTCGCGCATCAGGGGCAGGGCGGCTTCCAGCAGGGTCTTCACCGGCGCGCGCGACATGCCCAGGGTGAACAGCCGGTTGGTCAGCTGATAGCCTTCGGCCGAGGTGGTCGAAGCCTCGATGAAGCCCTTGAACTCCAAGACGTGGATCATCCGGAAGATCTCGCCGACCGACCGGTCCAGCGCCACGGAGATCTGCGACAGGGTCATCGCCTGGCCGTGACGCGCCAACAGGTTGAGGATGTCCAGGCCCTTTTCGAGGGCGGGGGCAGTGTACTTGCGATCTTCGCTCAAGGTCAGTCTCCCCTCAGCACGGGGGCGGGGCGTTGCGAGAGGGCCAGGGCCGCGGCGATCAGCCCGCCCAGGGTCGCCAGCGAGGTCGCGCCGGCCAGCAGCAGCAAGACGCCGCTCCAGTCGACGCTCCAGCTGGCCTTGAAGACCTTCACGACCACCGGCCAGGCGGCGGCGAAGCCGAACAGGACGCCCGCGGCGCCGGCGATCAGGCCCACCGCGCCATATTCGACGACATAGGCCAGCAGGATCTGGCCGCGCGTGGCCCCCAGCACCTTCAGCGTCGCGGCCTCGCGGGCCCGCTCCCGCGCCCCGGCGGCGATGGCGCCGGCCAGCACCAGCAGGCCCGCCAGGCCTGCGACGGCGGCTGCGCCGCGCACGGCCAGGGCCAAGCGATCGAAAAGGGCTGCGGCGGCCTCCAGCTGTTCGCGGACGCTGATCACATTGACGCTCGGGAAGCTCTGGCCCAGCACGCGGGTCAGGGCGGCCTCTTGGTCGCGACTCAGACGGGCGATGGCGACGCTGCGCAGCTCCGCGCCCTCCAGCATGGCCGGATTGAAGATCAACGCGAAGTTGGGTCCGAAGCCGCCGAAGTCGACCTTGCGCAGCACGGCGATGCGCGCCTCGATCTCGCGGCCCAGGATCAGCACGGTGAGGCTGTCGCCCAGCTTCAGGCCGGCGGCCTCGGCGATCTCTTCGTTCATCGCCACCTGCGGCGCACCCTGATAGTCCGCGGGCCACCAGCGGCCGGCGGTCACGCCGGCGTTGGGCGGCTCTTGGGCGAACACGGACATGCTGATGTCGTTGTCGAACGCCCAGCGCTCGGAGGGCTTGATGGCCTTGGCGTCGATGGGCCGGCCCTTGAGGGCGACGATCCGCCCGGTGGCGAACGGCATGCGCAGATAGGCGTCCTGCTTCAGCGGGCCGATCACCCGCGCCACCGTCGCGTCGAAATCGGCGGCCCGATCGCCGGGGATCTCGGCGAACACCATGGCCGGGGCGGTGCGCGGGGCCACGTCGCTGACCTGGGCCAGCAGGGCCGACTGGATCAGCACCACGCAGGCCAGCAGCGCGACGCCCAGGCCGATGGCCGGGGTGGCCGTCCGGGCCGCCGAGCGCGGTCCGGCCAGGTTGGCCAGGCCCAGCTTGAACGGGCCACGGGTCAGGCGACGGACATGGCCGGCGCTCCAGGCCGCGACCCTGCCCAGCGCCCACAGCAGGCCGAAGGCGACGGCGACGCCGGCGATCATGATGGCCGCGGCCAGGGGCGTCGGCGCCGTGACCAGGGCCAGGGCGCCGAGACCGACGGCGGCCAGGGCGGCGACGATCGTCTCGATGCCCAGCGGAAGGCGGGCACG
Source organism: uncultured Caulobacter sp. (assembly GCA_964601775.1). Taxonomy (GTDB): domain Bacteria; phylum Pseudomonadota; class Alphaproteobacteria; order Caulobacterales; family Caulobacteraceae; genus Caulobacter. The sequence continues at coordinate 25,654 of CAZRPD010000056.1, forward strand.
CGGCGCGCGGCGGAACAGGGCCGAGGGCGGCGTGCTGCGGGCTCGGGCCAGGGGAACCAGCGAGAAGGCCGCGGCGGCCAGGATGCCGAACAGTCCGGCCTTGGCTAGCGGCCAGGGATAGACCTTGAACAGGGCCGGGATCGGCAGGTTCGATCCGGCCAGCTGGCCCAGGATCAACGGCGCGCCGGCCCCGACCGCCAGGCCGATGGCCACGCCCAGCAGGGCCAGGACGCCGATCTGGATCAGATGGAGGTCGCGGATCAGGCCGCTCTGCGCGCCCAGCGCCTTCAGCACTGCGATCGCCGGCTCGCGGGTCGATAGATAGGCCGAGACTGCGCCTGCGACGCCCAGTCCGCCGGCCACCAGCGAGGCCAGGCCGATGAAGCCCAGGAAGTATTCCAGCTGGTCGATCAGCCGCCGCGCGCCGGGCGCGCTGTCCAGGCGATCGCGCATGCGCATGTGCGCGTCCGGGAAGGCGGCCTGCACGGCCTTGCCCGCGACGCGCGGATCCTGGCTGGGCGGCAGGGCGATGCGGACGGCGCGGTTGGACAGTCCGCCGGAGTCCAGCAGGCCGGAACGCTCGAGCACCTCTTCGCGCACGATGACGCGCGGGGCGATGGAGAAGCCGCGCGACAGGCCGTCGGGTTCGCTGACCAGGCGGGCGCGCACGACGAGGGTCAGGGGGCCGGCCTCGAACCGGTCGCCGATCTTCAGGCTCAGGCGGTCCAGCAGCGCCGGCTCGACCGCCGCGCCAGGCACGACGTCGGGGTCGGCGGAAGGTGGCGCCACCTTCCGTGCGCGCTCCTGCTTGACCGCGCCGGCAAGGGGGTAGCGGGCCTCGTGGCCCCCAAGGCTGACCCAGCGGCGTGCGCCATTCGGCGCCTGGGCCATGGCGCGGGCGCCGGCGGCGTAGGTGGTGACGCCCAGTTTGTCGAAGGCCGCGCGTTCAGGTCCGGTGAAGTCGCGGTTCTCGACCGAGAACGACAGGTCGCCGCCCAGGATCTCGCGCGCCTGGCCGGCCAGGCCCTGGCGGAAGGCCTCGGCGGTCGAGCCGGCGGCGGCGATGGCCGCCACGCCCAGCGCCAGACAGGACAGCAAGATGCGGAAGCCGCGCACGCCCGCGCGCAGTTCCCGGGCGGCGCGGCGGTAGGGGAGGGGGGCCCGGC
>CAZRPD010000057.1:0-26745 GCA_964601775.1 uncultured Caulobacter sp.
GTCCTCCATAGCCACGGATGTCGATGCCCAGGGCCCCCGCGTCTTCGGCCGCCTCATCGGCGGCCGCAAAGTCGAAGGTGGGCTGAAAGCCCGTGTTCAAGCGTACTTGCCGTCAAACGCCGCATCGAAGCGGGCGCGGGCCTCGGCCACGTCGAAGGGCTCGGGAACCCTGACCAGGCGGCCCATGACGGCCTGGGCGCGGCGGCGGGCCTCCTTGCCCATGCGGCCGACGCCGGACATCACGCCCTTCATCTCGGCCATGTCGCCATTGCAGTGCAGGACGACGTCGCAGCCGGCCGACAGGCTCTCCTTGGCGCGCTGCTTGAAGTCGCCGGTCAGCGCCTTCATCGACAGGTCGTCGCTCATCAGAAGTCCGTCGAAGCCGATGGATTCGCGGATGATCTTCTTGATGGCCTTCTTCGACGTCGTGGCCGGACGGCTGCGATCGATGGCCGTGTAGACGACGTGGGCGGTCATCGCCATCGGCATGTCCGACAGCACGCGGAACGGCGCGAAGTCGCGGGCGTCCAGCTCGGCCAGCTTGGCCTTGACCACCGGCAGCTCCAGGTGGCTGTCGCTCATGGCGCGGCCGTGGCCGGGGATGTGCTTGATGATCGGCAGCACGCCACCGGCCAGCAGGCCCTCGGCCGCCGCGCGACCCAGGGTCGCCACCTGCTCGGGCGTATCGCCATAGGCGCGATCGCCGATGATCTCGTGGCCCTGCGGGTCCGGCACGTCCAGCACCGGCACGCAGTCGACATTGATGCCCAGACTGTGCAGGTCGTGGGCGATCAGGCGCGCGCCCAGGCGGGTGATCTCGCGGGCGACCAGTGCGTCGTTGGCGACGAGTTCACCGTAGGCGCGGCCCGGGGGATAGATCCGCCAGTGCGGCGGTTGCAGGCGGGCGACGCGGCCGCCCTCCTGGTCGATCAGGATCGGCGCATCGGGACGACCGACCGTCTCGCGCAGGGCGGCGGTCAGGGCGCGGACCTGGTTGGGGTCGGCGATGTTGCGCTTGAACAGGATGAAGCCCCACGGCTTCACGTCCCGGAAGAAAGCGACCTCTTCGGCCGTCAGCGTGGTCCCGGCGCAGCCGAGGATAGCGGCGGAAGAGGTGCTCAAACGACTGATCCTTACTTCACGAAGCAGGACTTGCCCGACGCCGAGATCGCGTCGCAGAAGGCCTTGGCGGCGTCGCGGCTGGCAAAGCCCGTCACCGAGGTGCGGTAGAGCGTCGTGCCGTTCCGGTCGATCGCCTCGACCTTCTTGCCTTTGCCCGAAGCCAGACCCGGCGCCAGACGCGTCGCCTCGTTCCAGGCTCGGTCAGCCAGAGCCGGCGAAGACAGCGCGCCGATCTGCACCGAGGCAGGACCCGTCGCGGTGGCGACAGGCTTGGGCGCGGCCGGAGTCGCCGCGGCGACCTGGACCGGCTTGGGTGCGGGCTTCTGGGCGGCGGCGGTGGCCAGGGACTCGATGGTCGGGGCCGGACGCGCGGCCGGGGTCGCCGGTTGCATGGCGGTCGGCGCGGGCTTGGCGGCCGGCAGGGCGGCGGTCTGCACCGGCGCAGTGTTCAGCGGCACGGCCGGACGGGCGACCGGCGCCTCGGGCGGCGCGGCGAAGGTGGCCGACGGCTGCGGCTCCTCGTTGTGATAGATCTGCAGGCCGGCGGCCGGGTCCTGTGGCTGGGCGGCGGCCGGCGGCGGGGTCTTCATCTGCGCGACTTCCGAGCCCACGGCCTGCGGCGGCTCGTTCGGGCCGCGAATGCCGCCGCGATAGATCATGACCACCGCCACCACGAGGGTGACCAGCACCACGGCGCTGATGATCAAGGTCATGGGCAGCGGGCGCGAACCGCGCACCGGCTGACGCGCGTCGAACGACAGCGGCGCGTCGGTGGGCGGCGTATAGGCTCCGCGGTGCGGATCGGACATTTCAGGCAGGCTCCAAAACTCAGGCGCGCACGGATCGGACGCATCGAATCAGACGCGCGCGACCCTAGGTTACCCAACGTCGGCCCGTCTCAGAAGCGCCCGCCCCTCTCAGGTGGCGGTCGAAGCGCCGCTCGCGTCCCCGTTCCGAGTCTGTAGAACCTTACGGTCTAGTTCCAGACGTCGAGGTGGAACAGCTTGCGGTGCTCTTCTATCGCGAAGCGGTCGGTCATGCCCGCGATATAGTCGCAGACCACGCGAGCGCGGCCAGCTTCGTCGCGGTTCTGCGACTTGGCGAACCAGACGGTCGGCAGGACCTCCGGCTCGCGCAGGAATAGCGTGAACATTTCGCCCAGAATACGGCGGGCCTGGCTGCGCGTGCGATTGACCCGCCAGTGACGGTACATCCGCTCGTGCAGGAAGGCGCGCAGGCGAGCCAGGTCCTCGGCCATGTCCGGCGAGAAAGCGACCAGGGCGTGGTCCAGGCCGCGCACGTCGTCGGCGGAGGCGACGCCGGTGGCGGCGGCGCGCTGCAGGGTCTCGCCCATCACGTCGTCGATCATGGCGCCGATCATCCGGCGGATGGCTTCCAGGTGGGTCAGGCGCCCGTCGAGATCGGGACGCTCGCTCTTCACCGCCGCCAGGATCGGGCCGATCAGCGGCACGTCCATCAGCTCGTCCAGGGTGAACAGGCCCGCGGTGACGCCGTCGTCGACGTCGTGATTGTTGTAGGCGATGTCGTCAGCCAGGGCCGCGACCTGCGCTTCCGCCGACGCCCAGGTGTCCAGGCCCAGCTTGTACTCGTCGTCGTACTTGGAGATCGCCTTCCAGGACGGCTTGCCCAACTTGTTGGTCACCGGGCCGTTGTGCTTGATGATCCCCTCCAGGGTCTCCCAGGTGAGGTTCAGACCCAGAAAGTCCGGATAGCGGTGCTCCAGCTCGGTCACGACCCGGAAGGTCTGGACGTTGTGGTCGAAGCCGCCATAGGGGCGCATCTGGATTTCCAGTTCGTCCTCGCCGGCGTGGCCGAACGGCGGGTGGCCCAGGTCGTGGCCCAGGGCGATGGTCTCGGCCAGGTCGCTGTCCAGGCCCAAAGCGGTGGCCAGCGAGCGGGCCACCTGCGCCACTTCCAGCGAATGGGTCAGGCGGGTGCGGAAGTTGTCGCCCTCATGCGCGACGAAGACCTGGGTCTTTTCCTTCAGCCGCCGGAAGGCCGACGTATGGATGATGCGGTCGCGGTCGCGGGCGAACGGGGTCCGCGTGCGGCTCTCATCCTCCGCGAACCGACGGCCCTTCGACTTGAAGGGATCCTCGGCGTAAGGCGCGCGGGGGACGAAATACGGGATCGAGGACATGAACCGCCTTTATCGCGTTTGACCGTTTTGACCTCTTCCGCAGAGGCCGCGTCACCCTCATATAGGCCTGAGGTGACTTTTCCACAGCCATGACCCAGTTAGACTTAACGCTTTCCGAAAACGCCGCCCGGCGGATCAAGGCCATCGCTCAAAGCGAGGGCCGCCCCCTGATGCTGCGCGTCGCCGTCGACGGCGGCGGCTGCTCGGGCTTCCAGTACCGCTTCGACCTGGTCGACACCGTCGAGGACGACGACCTGAAGGTCGAGCGTGACGACGCCGTGGCCCTGGTCGACGTCGTTTCCCTGGCCCTGCTGAAGGGTTCGGAGATCGACTTCGTCGACGAGCTGGCCGGCGCGGAGTTCCGGGTCCGCAATCCCAACGCCAAGTCCAGCTGCGGCTGCGGCGTCAGCTTCTCGATCTAGGTCCCAGATCTAGGCCCCAGATCTAGGCCCAAGCGCTTCCAGGATCCGGCAGTCCGACACCACGCCGTGGCGGCACTGGGTCAGCAGCGACGACAGCTCGCGCCTCAGCGCCTGCAGGTCGGCGATCTTGCGTTCGACGTCCTCCAGCCGGACGCGGGCTCCAGCCGGACGCGGGCCAGGTCGTCGACGGTGGCGCAGGACTGGGTCTTGTCGTCGGACAGGGCCAGCAGCTCCCGCACCTGCTCCAGCGAGAAGCCCAGGTCGCGGGCGCGGCGGATGAACGACAGCCGGTTCAGGGCGTCGTCGTCATAGGCGCGATAATTGCCCTCGGTCCGCAGCGGCGCGGCCAGGAGGCCGATGCGCTCATAGTAACGGATGGTCTCGACCTTGGTCTGGGTCGCGCGGGACAGGTCGCCGATGGCGTGGGTCATGCGGGCCTCCGGTGACGAGCCTCGACCTTGAAGACCGGCGGCGGGGCCTTGAGGCCCTTCAGCTCGGCGCGCGCCTGACGCACGATCTGGACCCCGCCCTGCAGGGCCAGACCCGCCATCACCGCGGCGACGGCCAGGTCCGGCCAGCGCGTGCCCGTGCCGAACACGCCAAAGGCGGCCAGCATCACCGCGACATTGCCGATCGCGTCGTTGCGCGAGCAGATCCATACCGAGCGCATGTTGGCGTCGCCGTTGCGGAAGCTGAACAGCATCACCGCCGTCGCCGCGTTGGCGATCAGCGCCACCAGGCCGATGACGCCCATGACCGGCGCTTCGGGCGTCGTCCCGCGCCAGACGCCCCACAGGGTCATGCCCGCCACCCAGCCGCCGAACAGCAGCATGGTCACGCCCTTCAGCATCGCCGCCCGCGCCCGCCAGGTCAGGGCCAGGCCGACCACGCCCAGGCTGATGGCGTAGTTGGCCGCGTCGCCCAGGAAGTCCAGCGAGTCGGCCTGCAACGCCGCCGAACCCGACAGCAGGCCCGCAGCGCCCTCGACCGCGAACATGCCGGCGTTGATCGCCAAGGCCAGCCACAGGGCCAGCCGCCAGCGGCCCGCCGGAGCCTGGTCGGTCTTGCAGAGATCGTCGCCGCAGCAGTTGGCCATGCCGTCACCTCATCGAACGAGGTCAGCCTGCACCCTGAAGCGACTACAGGGTCAAGCCGCTAGGTGGGTACAAATTGCAGGAAGGTCAGCGCCACCGCGCCCCAGGCCAGCGGCGCGGCCATGGCCGCCCAGGCCAGAGGCTGATCACCCTTGCGCCACAGGATCCAGCCGGCCAGCGGGGCCAGCAGGCACACCACCCAGAACGAGGCCGCGAACACGAAACCCAGCCAGGCGATGGGGTTCATCAGATTGCCGGAGCGGTCGAAGACCAGCGGCGTGAAGATCGCCAGGATGCCGCCCAGCACAGCCAGGGCCACGCACGCGCCCGTGGCCAGCACCATCAGGGCCAGCTGCCTCCGGTCGATCGTTCGTTTGCTCGCCTTGATCATACGCTCTAGCCTCCGGCCGCACTCTGGAGCCGTCAATGCGTATAGCCACCTGGAACGTCAATTCGATCAACGCTCGCCTCGAAGGCGTCCTGGCGTGGTTCGAGTCGGAGTCTCCCGACGTCGCCGTGCTGCAGGAGATCAAGTGCGTCGACGAGAAGTTCCCGACCGAAGCCTTTGAACGGCTTGGCTACAATGTCGTGGTCCACGGCCAGAAGACCTATAACGGCGTCGCTCTGCTGTCCAAATTCCCGCTCGAGGACGTCCGCAAGGGCCTGCCCTTTCTCCATGAGGACGAAGTCGACGAGCAGGCGCGCTATGTCGAGGCGGTAGTCGGCGCGCCGGTTCCCTTCCGCGTGGTCGGCATCTACCTGCCCAATGGCAACCCGCTGGGCACCGAGAAGTTCGACTATAAGCTGGCCTGGATGCGCCGCCTGCACGCCCACGCCCAGACCTTGCTGGCGTTCGAGGAGCCGCTGGTCATTCTGGGCGACTACAACGTCATTCCCGAAGCCGAGGACGTGGCCAATCCCGAGGCCTGGGCAGGCGATGCTTTGTTCCAGCCCGAAAGCCGCGGCGCGTTCCGGGCGCTGAAGAACCTGGGGTTCGCCGACGCCTACATGCAGGTCGACGGCGCGCCGGGCGGCTACACGTTCTGGGACTACCAGGCCGGCGCCTGGCCCCGGAACCTCGGCATCCGCATCGACCACCTGCTGTGCTCGCCCCAGGCCGCCGATCGGCTGGAGGCCGTGGTCATCCACCGCGACGAGCGCGACAAGGAAAAGCCCTCGGATCACGTGCCGGTCGTGGGTCACTTCAAGGACTGACCGGCCGCTTTCGAAGAATCGGGACTCTCGCTAGCTTCCATCCTCACTATGAGCGAACTCGCGCGTCTTTTGCTGTTCGTGGCCATCGCCGGCTCGGCGGTGACATTCCTGGGCAGCCTGGCCATCTGGTACGGCGATGAGGACCGGCGGATTCGCCGGGCGCTTCGCCATGTGCTGAAGAGCGATCCCGAGGGCCTGATCCTGGCCCGCGGTCGCGGGCGCGGCGCGGGCTTCTCGTTCTCGACCAACCTGCTGGCCGTGGCTTGGGATCGCGGCGCCTGGTGCCTGGTCTATCGCCTGGACGAACTGATGGGCGCCGAGCTCTTGGTTGACGGCCAGGTGCTGGGCCGGGTGTTCCGCGGCGAGGGCCGCCGGGCCATCGACCATGTCTCGCCCCAGGCCGAGACCGTCACCCTGCGGCTGATCTTCGACGACCCGCGCCATCCCGATTTCGGGCTGGAGCTGTGGGTCCCCGGCGACGCCCAGCGCCGCGAAAGCCGCTCGCCGGCCGAGCTGGTGCAGGAGGCCAACCGCTGGCTGGCCCGCTGCGAGGCGATCGTCCGCCGTCCGCTGCCGCCGCGCGCGCCGGCCAAGGAAACCGTGGTCGCCGCGCCGGTTCGGGCGGTCGAACCGGAGTCTTTCGACGTCGAGGAAGACGAGGTCCGCGCGCCGACGCCCCTGCCCGAAGGTCCGCCGCCGATCCCCCGCCGCTCGTCGTTCGACGACGTTCCGCGCGCACCGGCTCCGCCGCGTCCCGTGGCGCGTCCGGGCGCAGCGCCCGCGCCGGCCTTCGCGCCGCAGGCCGAGCCGGACATGTTCGACGATCCGCCGTGGGACGACGAAAGCGACGACTTCGCCGCGCCGCCGCCTGCGCCCGAACCCAGCTACAAGCCAGTCTCCAAGGCCCGCCGCGACACCGCCGCCGACCAGGACGAGCTGCCGTTCGACGACTGAGGCTTAAGCCCCCGCCGCCCACTCCACCGCCAGCGCCAGGTCCAGCGCTGCGGCGGCTTCCACGCCGGTGACGACCGGACGGGGGGCCTCGCCGCGCACCGCCTTGAGGAAGCCCGCCACCGACAGACCCAGCGGGTCCTTGCCGGCCGGGGTCTCGGTGAAATTCTCGATCAGCGGGAACGGGGTGGTGTTGCGGAAGGTGCGCTGGAGGAAGTCGATCTCGACCTCGCCCGAGGGGTAGACGACCTTCATCGTCCGCTCGCGGGCCTCGGCCACGCGGGAGCTGTCGAACACGGCGGTGAAGCCGTTGTCGAAGGTGGCCTCGGCCTTCACCCAATCGAGCGACGAGGAACGGGTGATGCCCCCCTCGCCTTCCACCGCCACCGGCTCGCCGTCGCAGAGGGCCAGCGCCAGGTCGATGTCGTGGATCATCAGGTCCAGCACGACCGAGACGTCGAGATTGCGATCCGAGGGCGTGCCGCGTCGCACGGCTTCCAGGCGCAGCGGCTGCTCGGGAATGTCCAGCAGACCCATGGCCTGGAATACGACCCGCTCCTGGTGGCCACAGGCCAGGGCCAGGCCGCGCTCGGCGGCCGCCACGACCATCTTGTCGGCGTCGCCCGGCGTCACGGCCAGGGGCTTTTCGGAATAGACCGGCTTGCCCGCCTTCAGCGCCGCGAGCGCCGCGCCGGCGTGGTGGACGGCGGGCGTGGCGACCGTGACCACGTCGACCGCAGCCAGGAAGGCGGCCATGTCGTCGAAGCCCTGGGCGCCCAGCGGCTGGGCCAGCGCCTGGGCGCGCGACAGGTCGATGTCGAACACCGCCGTCAGCGTCACGCCGTCCAGCTCGGCATATTTCTTGGCGTGATAGCCGCCGAACACTCCGGCGCCGACGACGCCCGCTTTCAGAGTCTGGGTCATGTCGGCTGTCTACCGCGCTTCGCCGTCGCTTAGAAGCACTGGAGCCTTGCGTAAGGACGCGCTAAACAACCGTTTAAATTAGCAACGCTCGTCCAGAGCTTGGGAGGACTACCATGACCACCTCGCGCGAAATTCGCCTGAAGAGCCGTCCCGTGGGCGTTCCCAAGACCACGGACTTCGACCTGGCCACCGTCGAACTGCCCGCGCCGGGCGACGGCGAGGTGCAGGTCAAGAACCTGTGGATGTCGGTCGATCCCTATATGCGCGGCCGCATGTATGATCGCCCCAGCTATGTGCCGCCGTTCCAGATCGGCCAGGCCCTGCAGGGCGGCGCGATCGGCGAGGTGATCGCCTCCAACGATCCGGACTTCAAGCCGGGCGACGTCGTCAACTCGATGTTCGGCTGGCGCGAGGCCTTCAACGCCAACCCCAAGGCGCTGGCCGCCGCCGGCATGGGCGCGATCACCAAGGTCGACACTCAAGGCGTCCCGCCCCAAGCGTTCCTGGGCGTGGCCGGCATGCCCGGCATGACCGCCTATGTCGGCCTGCTAAAGATCGCGGCGCTGAAGGACGGCGACGTGGTGTTCGTGTCCGCCGCCGCCGGCGCGGTGGGCTCGATCGTCTGCCAGATCGCCAAGCTGAAGGGCCACACCGTGATCGGCTCGGCCGGCGGTCCCGAGAAGGTGGCTTTCCTGAAGTCGATCGGCGTCGACCACGTCATCGACTACAAGGCCACGCCCGACGTCGTCGCCGAACTGGCCAAGGTCGCCCCCAAGGGCATCGACGTCTATTTCGAGAATGTCGGCGGCGTGCACCTGGAAGCCGCCATCAACTCGGCCCGCCCGTTCGCCCGCTTCGCCCTGTGCGGAATGATCTCGCAATATAACGAGACCGGTAAGGCCGAGGGTCCGTCCAACATCATCCTGGCGGTCGGCAAGAGCCTGCGGCTGGAGGGCTTCATCGTCTCCAACCACTACGACCTCTATCCGCAGTTCGCCAAGGACATCGGCGAGTGGATCAAGGCCGGGAAGATCACCTGGAAGGAGACGGTCGAGGACGGGGTGGAGCGCGCGCCGGATGCGTTCATCAAGCTGTTCTCGGGCGAGAACATGGGGAAGATGCTGGTGAAGCTGGGGTAGGTTTCGTCTGCTAGCGCCCCCTCCGTCACGCGGCTGCGCCGCGCGCCACCTCCCCCGTTTAACGGGTGAGGAAGAAGTAGCCCATCCTCCCCCGCCTGCGGGGGAGGTGGATCGGCGCCGATAGGCGACGAGACGGAGGGGGCGCTAGAACGCCCCTACTCCCGCCGCTCCAGCCCCGAAACCTCCAGCCCCCGCGGCGTCCGCTTGAACTGGAACTTCACCCGCGACCCCGGCGTGATCGGCGCCTCGGCCAGCACATCCGCATACACCGTGAAGCGATCACGGCCCGCCTTCAGCTCCGCTTCCGCCGAACCGTCGTGATCCAGCGTCAGAACCTGGCCATCGAGACTCGAAATCACGCCCTGCGCCTCGTAGACCGGCAACGATTCCGTCGAGATCGGGGTCTCCGCGGCGCCGGGATGTGAAGTCCGCCGCGGCTCAGCTTTGTCGCATGCGGCCAAGCTTATGAACGCCAACATCAGGACAAAACTACGCGTTTTCATAGACTTGACGAACTTCCCCAATTCGGCGAGCGCCGCTCGCGCCGCGCGTTCCCCAGGTTTTTTCTCGCAACTGCGAAATCGGCGTGATTTCCGGTAGCGAATTTGTGATCGAAGTTTTACTCTAGGATAACCCGGTGGCTCTCCACGCCGGTTTTCGATCGTCACGCCGTTGTCACGAAACCCCACAGCCGTTCCCTAGCGGACGCGCGGCGGGGCGGAAAGAGGCGAGACGGCCCGAAGCGTGCGGAGAGAGCCCGGCCCGCCGGAAAAGTCCGAGATCTGACGATATGAGCGATCGTTCCGCCCTCTTCGACGTCCGCTCTTCCACGAGCGTCACCCTCGATCAGGTCGTTCGCCCGCAGACCCTGGAAATCCCGGCGGAAGTTCCGCTGGCCATGCCGGTCCAGCCGCTGGCCTTCTGGCAAGGCGGCCCGCGCCGCGCCACGGCGCTGGGCGCCAACATGCGCCTGCGCCGCTCGATTATCGCCGCCACCACCCTGATCATGGGCTTCGCGGGCTGGAAGGCCACGTTCGACACCATCGCGCTCGGTGGCGTCACCCGCCTGGAAGGCGTGGTGCTGGTGCTGCTGGCGCCGCTGTTCCTGGCCCTGTCGCTGTGGTTCTGCACCGCCGTCGCCGGCTTCGCGATCCTGCTGGGCAAGCCCAAGGATCCGCTGGGCATCGACAGCGACACGCCCATGCCCAAGCTGCACACGCGCACCGCCATCCTGATGCCCGTGCACAACGAGGACGCCGCCGCCGTCTTCGCCCGCCTGCGCGCCATGGACGCCTCGATCGCCGAGACGGGCATGAGCCGCCACTTCGACATCTTCGTCCTCAGCGACACCCGCGACGCCCAGGTGGCCCTGGCCGAACAGGCCTGCTTCGCCCGCTTCCGCCGCGAGGCCCACAGCAACGTCTTCTATCGCGTCCGCAAGGAAAACACGGGCCGCAAGGCCGGCAACGTCGCCGACTGGGTGCGCCGCTGGGGCAGCGCCTATGAGCACATGCTGGTTCTGGACGCCGACAGCCTGATGACCGGCGACGCCATGGTCCGCCTGGCCGACGCCATGGAGCGCCACCCCGGCGCCGGCCTGATCCAGACCATGCCGATGATCGTCAACGCCCAGACGATCTTCGCCCGCACCCTGCAGTTCGCCACCCGCCTGTACGGCCGCGTCGCCTGGACCGGCCTGGCCTGGTGGTCGGGCACCGAGAGCTCGTTCTGGGGCCACAACGCCATCGTCCGCACCCGCGCCTTCGCCGAGACCTGCGGCCTGCCCTCGCTGGGCGGCCCAAAGCCGTTCGGCGGCGAGGTGATGAGCCACGACGCCCTGGAAAGCGCCCTGCTGCGCCGCGGCGGCTGGAGCGTCCACCTGGCCCCGTATCTGGAAGGCTCGTACGAAGAGAGCCCCTCGAACCTGCTGGACTTCGCCACCCGCGACCGTCGCTGGTGCCGCGGCAACGTCCAGCACCTGCCGCTGATCGCCCTGCCCGGCCTGCACCTGATGAGCCGCATGCACCTGGTGATCGGCGTGCTGAGCTACGTCCTGTCGCCGCTGTGGTTCATCGCCCTGTCGGCCGGTGTCACCTCGCGCGCCCTGATGCCCGAGCTGAAGAAGGCGGCCTTCACCATGGCCGACCTGCAAGCGGCCGCTCACGCCCTGATCGACTGGCGCGAGATCCAGGCCACCGCCTGGGCCATGATCATCACCTTCGTGCTGCTGTTCGGCCCCAAGATCCTGGGTTCGATCCTGGTCTTCTCGCGCAAGGCCGAGACCAAGGGCTTCGGCGGCAAGCGCCGCGTGGCCGCAGGTCTGGCCGTGGAGATGCTGCTCTCCGCCCTGGTCGCCCCCATGCTTATGTTCACCCAGACCCGGGCGATCGTCGAGATCATGGCCGGCAAGGTCGGCGGCTGGGCCACCCAGCGCCGCGACGCCGACAAGGTCAGCTTCAAGGAGGCCTCCGCCGCCATGGGCTGGATCAGCGCCACGGGCCTGGTCCTGGCCGGCATGTTCTGGTTCACGCCGGACCTGTTCACCGCCACCATCCCGATCCTGATGGGTCTGGTTCTCGCCGTGCCGCTGACCATGCTGGGCGCCAACAAGATCGCCGGCCTGAAGGTCAAGGCCAACGGCCTGTTCATGACCCCGGAAGAGCGCCGCCCGCCGGCCATCGTCCGCGCGGCCCTGGGCGCCTCGTGCGAGCCGCCGATCCGCTGGTTCGCCCGTCAGGGCCGCCCGATCGGTCCGTCGGACGAGGTCCGCGACGCCGCCTGATTTAACCGTCCCCGGGCTGGTCGTACCCGGCTTGGGGAGGTAGAAGCGCGCTTCGTTCAATCCGAAGCGGAGCGCTGCCTTGTCGCGTCTGTTCAGCGCCTATGTGATCGTCGACTGGAGCGCGGCGGCCAAGCCGACCACGGGCGCGGACTCCATCTGGGTCGGCGTGCTCAAGCGCGACGTCCGCTTCCGCCTGACCTTCGAGAGCTTCAACCCGGCCACGCGCGCCGAGGCCGAGACCCGGCTGACGGCGATCCTGGACGACCTGAAAAAGCGCGGCGAGCGGGCCCTGGTCGGCTTCGATTTCCCGCTGGGCTTCCCCCGCGGGCTGTCGCAGGCCCTGGCCCTGCCGGGCGAAACGCCTTGGCGCGCGGTCTGGGACCAGCTGGCCAAGATGGTCAAGGACAAGGCCGACAACACCAACAACCGCTTCGGCGTCGGGTCCGAGATCAACCGTCGCCTGACCGGTGGCCCCTTCCCGTTCTGGGGCTGCCCGCCCAAGGACGCCCTGACGACCCTGCAGCCCAAGCGCACACGTGAGCATGGCGAGGGCGACCTGCCCGAGTTTCGCTACGCCGATCAGGCCGCCAAGGGCGCGCACGCGATCTGGAAGCTCTATTACAACGGCTCGGTCGGCGGCCAGGCGATCATGGGCATCCCGGCCGTGCGTCGGCTGAAGGACGCGCGCGGCGAAACGTTGCGCGTATGGCCGTTCGAGACGGGCTTCAAGAGCCTGACCGAGGCCGACCTGGACGGCGTCGCGACCGTGGTGGCCGAGGTCTATCCGTCGCTGATCAAGCCCGTCCCCGTGCACGGTGAAATCAAGGATCTAACCCAAGTCCGCAGCCTGGCCGAACACTTCGCCAAGCTGGACGAAGCCGGCAAGCTGGGCGCGGCCTTCGCAGCGCCGAAGGGCTTGGCGGAAGATGCGCTAGCGGCGGCGGAGACGGAAGAAGGCTGGATCCTGGGAAGCTGAGCAGATGCTCCCCCGCGATGCGGGGGAGCTGTCGCGGAGCGACTGAGGGGGCAAGCTGGAGGTCGGCCCCGCTGGCCCCCTCCGGCCCTCTGGGCCACCTCCCCCGCATCGCGGGGGAGGATCTATGCCGCGTTCCGCCTATCCCGCGCGTCCAGCATCCGGAACCGCGCCAGCAGGAAGCCCATCGCCAGGAAGCTGGTGACGATCACCGAGATCACCACGCCGTTCAGGCCCATGCCGCGCGGGATGGCCAGCCACCAGGCCAGCGGCCCCATGACGAAGGCGTAGCTGATCAGGTGGGTGAGGGTCGGCACCCAGACCTCGCCCCTGGCTCGAAGGGCCTGGGCGGCGACCACCTGGACCGCGTCGGGCGCCAGGAACAGGCAGGTCAGCACCAGGGCCGGCAGGATCAGCTCCAGCGCCGCCGGGTCGGTGGTGTAGGCCAAGGCCACCCAGCCCTTCAGCGGATAGAGCAGCACCGCCGCAGCCAGGCCGACGACGCCGGTGACGGCGAAGGCGATCCAGCCGGCGCGCTTCATGCCGGCCGGGTCGCGGGCTCCATAGGCCCGCCCCACCTGCACGGCGGTGGCCGAGGCGATGCCCAGCGGGATCATGAAGATCACGGCGGCCACATTCAGCACCACCGCCCAGGCGGCGACGGCCAGGCTGCCGATCCAGCCGGCCACCAGGTTCATGCCGGCGAAGGCCGAGACCTCGAAGAAGTTGGACGCGCCCGCGCCATAGCCGATCCGGCGCTGTTCGATCTCGGCGGGTCGGTCACGGGCCGGCTTGTCGAAGACGCCCAAGGCGCGGGCCTCCTTCATGCGCAGCACATAGATGGCCAGGGCCAGCAGCAGGGCCGTGCGGGCGATGAAGGTCGACCAAGCTCCGCCCGTCGCACCGAGCGCCGGCAGGCCGAAGGTTCCCGGCACCAGCACCAGGTTGGCGGCGAGGTTGACGATGTTGGCCAGCCACATGAACACCGCGCCGGGACCGGGCTTGGCCAGCCCCTCCAGCCAGAAGGTCAGGGCCACCGAGACGGCGTAGACCGGCAGCGACAGTGAGAAGACGATCATCGGAATGGCCGCGCCCTCCGCCAGGCCGTCCTTCAGGCCCAAGCTGCTGAGGAACAGCGGTCCGAACAGCGCCAGCAACGCGCCCGAGCCCAGGCCCAGCCAGGCGCTGTAGCTGAGACCGCGCCGCAGCACCGCCCCGGTCTCGTTCCGCCGGCCGGCCCCGACCGCGCGGGCGGTCATGACCTGGATCCCGACCAGCAGGCCGACATTCATGGTGATGAAGATCGACGACGGCGCCCAGGCCATGGCGTGGAAGCCCAGCTCGCGCGCCGAGTAATGGCCGACGACGATGGCGTCGGTCAGACCCATGATCATGATGCCCAGGCGCGACAGCACGACCGGCCCCGACAGGCGCAGCAGCTCGATCAGGTCGGTGGTGATCGGACCGCGCCGCATGGTCTTTACCTCGAACGAAGGGCGCGCAACCTGACCCATGCCCGTTTTCTGGGCAACCCGCATTTGGCTCCGCTTGGAACATCGGCGGATGCGAGTGGTTTTCGGGGCTCAGCGCAGGAGCATGCCCATGGCCGACACCCAGACCCCCGAGTTCGAACAGAACGCCGACCGCGTGGCCGAGGCGCAGCGCGACATCCAGGCGCCGCTGGACGCCAAGGAAGAGCGCTCCTTCAAGCCCGACGAGGACGACAAGGAAGCCATGCAGGCCGGCGCCCGCCCCTACCCGGCCCCGCCGTTCCCGCAGCAGCACCAGACCAAGCCCGGCGACGAATACGCCCTCGACCCGGCCCCGATGTACGACGCGCCGTTCTATAAGGGCTCGGGCAAGCTGGAGGGCAAGGTCGCCCTGATCACCGGCGCCGACAGCGGCATCGGCCGCGCCGTGGCGGTGCTGTTCGCCCGCGAGGGTGCGGACGTCGCCATCGGCTATCTCTCCGAAGACAAGGACGCCGAGGAGACCAAGGCCGCCGTCGAGAAGGAGGGCAAGCGCGCCATCCTGCTGCCCGGCGACGTGGCCGACTCCGCCTATGCTAGGGCGGCCGTGGCCAAGACGCTGGAGGCGTTCGGCAAGCTGGACATCCTGGTCAACAACGCCGCGTTCCAAGAGCACGTGCTGGACTTCGAGGACCTGACAGAAGAGCACTTCGACCGCACGCTGCGCACCAATCTCTACGGCTATTTCCACATGGCCAAGGCGGCGGTGAAGCACCTGCCCAAGGGCGGGGCGATCATCAATACCGGCTCGGTCACCGGCCTTCTCGGCAACAAGGACCTGCTGGACTATTCCCTGACCAAGGGCGGCATCCACGCCTTCACCCGCTCGCTGGCGACGCACCTGATCGAGAAGGGCATCCGCGTGAACGCCGTGGCCCCCGGCCCGGTCTGGACCCCGCTGAACCCGGCAGACAAGCAGGCCAAGGACGTCGCCCAGTTCGGCGGCAAGACGCCGATGGGCCGCCCGGCTCAGCCCGAGGAGATCGCCCCGGCCTACGTGTTCCTGGCCTCGCCACAGACCTCCAGCTACATCACCGGCGAGATCCTGCCGATCATCGGGGGGTACAACGGGGGCTGAGCCCCCGTCGCCAGGCCTCAGTGCGGCCAGACCTCTTCCAGCACCTTGACCTTGCCGTCCTTCAGGCTGACCTCCATCGAGGGCTCGTCCGGCTTGCCGGCGGCGAACAGCTCGTAGATCACCATGCCGTCGTTCTGGGTGCTCTCGATCACCCGCACCGGCGTGATGGACTTGCCGGAAGCGGCGGCGGTGTCGCGCACGACCTTGGGCGCCGAGGCCCAGGCGATGTCGCGCTGGGTCTCGACGATCTCCCAGGCGCCGTTCTTCTCCAGCAGATCGAACTCGATCTCCGAACCGTCGGGCAGCACGCCCTCGACGTCGAAGTAGCGGCGATCCTCGCGCTCCTTCAGTTCGGCCTCCTTGATGGTCATCGTCGGCGCGGCGGTCTTGACCACCTTGACCACTGCGGCCGGCAAGTCCTTGGGCGCGACCTCGGTGATCTTGGTCTTGGGACCATCGGCAAGCGCCAGAGGCGCCAGGGCCAGGGCGCCGACCACAACGGCGGCGGCGGACGTCAGGATGAGGGGGCGGTTCATGGCGTTCTCCTGTTTGGGAGCCGCTGTCCTAACGCGCCCGCGCTGACATCGGCCTGACGCATGCTATCCAATCGCGCCGTCTTTTGGAGTCGCCCATGGCCCGCCGCGTCGCCCTCGTATCCCTGCTAGTCGCCGACTACGACGAGGCCATCACCTTCTATGTCGGCAAGTTGGGCTTTTCCCTGGTCGAGGACACCGACATGGGCGGCGGCAAACGCTGGGTCGTGGTCTCACCGGGAACCGATGGAACCGACTTCCTGCTGGCCCGCGCGGTCGACGACCAGGCCCGAGCGATCGGCCAGCAAGGCGGCGGCCGGGTCTGGCTGTTCCTGCACACCGACGACTTCGCCGGTGACTATGCCCGCATGACCGCCGCCGGCGTGCGTTTCCTGGAAGAACCCCGCTTCGAGCCCTACGGCACGGTGGCGGTGTTCGAGGACCTGTCGGGCAACCGCTGGGACCTGCTGCAGCCGAAGGCTGGCTGATGAACCGCCGCTTCGCTCTCATCGCGGCGCTGGCCGCCCTCGCCTCCCCGGCTTTCGCAGCCGACAAGATCCGAGTGCTCTATCTCGACCAGTCGGTCGGCTTCCGCCACGCACCGGTCACCCGTCCCAAGAACAGCAACGGCCCGACCCAGTCGGAGCGCGTCATGGCCGAGATCGCCGCCACGTCGGGGGCCTTCACCGTCGAGTCGACCCAGGACGCCCGCACGATCACGCCCGAAACGCTGAAGGACATCGACGTCCTGGCCTTCTATACGACCGGCGCCCTGCCGATCGCACCGGACGCCTGGGCCGCCATCCAGTCGTGGGTCGAAAGCGGCAAGGGCGGCTTTGTCGGCCTGCACAGCGCCACCGACACCGCCTGGCCCTATGACGGCCCCGGCCAGACCTACACCGCCTTCATCAACGGCAAGTTCGCCGGCCACCCTTGGGTCCAGGGCACGCCGGTGACCATCCAGGCGCTGGGCGGGACCCATCCCGCGACCAAGGCCTGGCCGGCGCGGTTCGCCTATGCCGAGGAGATCTACCAGTACGCCGACTATGACCCGGCCAGGGTCCGGGCGCTGCAGGCCCTGGATTTCACCGACACCGCCCTGAAGCGCCCGTGGTTCATCCCGATCACCTGGGCGCGCGAGATCGGCAAGGGCCGGCTGTTCTCGACCAGCCTGGGCCACACGCCCAGCACCTGGGACGACCCGCGCTTCCGGGCGCAGATCGTCGACGCCATCCGCTGGACCGCCCACCGCACGCCAGGTGGGGCCAAGCCCAATCCCGACGAACAGGCTCTATGGGCGCTGCGTTCGCTGCTGGCCTATGACGGCCGCCCCAAGGCCGAGGTCGAGGCCCGCCTGGCGCGACTGGCCAAGGCCGACCCGGCCTGGCTGCGCGAAACCGCCGCCCGCACCGCCGCCCTGCGCCCGCTGTGGCCCGGAAAGCCGGACAGCGACCGCACCCGGTTCGACGCGGCCTACAAGGCGGTGCTTCAGGACGTGGTCGCCAAGTCCGAAGGCTGATCGGGCCCGAAGGCCTCGGCCGCATAGGTCCGCAGCTGACCCGCGACATCGGCCGGCCAGGCCTCGATCCGCGCTTCGAACCCTGCGTCGTCCCCGGCGAACAGCGCGCGCATGGCGTCTTCGAAGCCTGGCAAGTCGCCGCCCATCGCCGACGCGAAGCGGTAGGTCGCCTCCCGCGCGGCGCGGATCCGGTCGGGACCTTCGCTGGCCTTGCGCGCCGCCTCGACCAGCTTGCGCAGCGCCACCGACGCCCCGCCCGGCTGGGCGGCCAGCCAGTCCCAGTGGCGCGGCAGCAGGGTCACCTCGCGGGCCGTCACGCCCAGCTTCGGCCGCCCTCGCCCGCGCGGCGCTTCCTCGGCGGGCGACAGGCGACGAACGAGGTCGACGGTGTCGCCGCTGAGATCAAAATCGACCGAGCGACCATCAGGGCCGAAGATCAGCACTCCGGCCTCGCCGATCAGGGCCTGGGCGGCCAGGGCGACCTCCAGCTGCGAGCCGGCGGCGACGCGGTCGTGACCGCGGAACACGACATAGCGGTCCATTAGTTCAGCCCTTTCGCGCCCATCGCCTCGACCCAGTGGTCGCGGCGGTCCTTGAGCTTGCCGTTGCGGGTGAACGCATCAAGGCCCTCGGTGTCGACCACCTCGACCGGTTCGAACGCAAAGGCATCCTCGCCCTGCGCCTTCCAGGCGGCCTGCAGCGAGGGTTCACGATGCGAGCCCAGCTTCAGCGTGAACCAGATCCCCGTCTGACGGGTCGCCAGTTCGGGCGTCGCCCCGACCCAGACCTCGCCGGTGGTCGTGCAGCGCACGGCATAGACGCCTGCATCGACCTTGCGTTCCTTGTAGGCGCGCAGCAGCGCCTTGCGTTCGGACATGACCGTCTCCTTTGAGACGGCTTTTTACCCGGATGAAATGCGAAGTCAATAATACCCGGGTAAATTACCCCTGCGGCGGCGCGCGATAGGGAACATAGCCCCGCTCGACCATCCGCCGCGTGGCCTCGTAAACCGCCGACAGCTCTTCATAGGCCGAGCGAAGATGCGCCAGACGGGCGACCTGGGCTTCGGACAGGGTGGTGACGGCCTCGGTCATGGTCGCGGCCTCGGCGACCCAGCGGCCCCGCGCCGTGGCGGCGGCGACCGCCAGACGCTGGAAGCGCTCGGCGTCGGCATGCGGGATGGTCGCGCCCAGCACGGCCTTGTTCGACGCGAAGGCGGTGTAGTCGATCTGCTCCAGATAGCCGCGCAGCCGGCGCTGGACCTGCGGATCGACGTCGCTGGGCTCGAAGTGGTCGCCCACCCGACGCGTACTGGAAGTCATGATCGCCATGACGGCCTCCCATCCGGCCCTCGCCAGCCGTTATCGGAAGGCTGCGCCCGACTGCTTAACGCCGCGTTGAGGCGACAAGCCCAACCCACTGACGCAAAGGTTGATTTGTCGCGTATCAGGCTTAATTTGGCGGCGTTTCCGCAGGAGTCGTCATGCGTCCGATCGTCACGCTGCTCGCCTTGGCCCTGACGATCATACCCCTGACGATCCTGCCCTCGTCGGCCGTGGCCCAGCCCAAGATCATCCCGGCGGAAGTCTCGGCCGCAGAGGCGCCGGACCTGGCCGTGATCCGGAAGGCGCGGCAGGCCGGCTCGTTTCAGGCGCTGGCGGCCCTGGAAAAGGAGCTGATCGCCGTCCTAGACCACGCGCCAGCGCAGTACCCTCAGATGGAGCGCAAGGACGACGTCCCGACCATTCGCCTGATGACCCAGGCCGGCAAGGGCGCCTCGATCTTTGCGGGCGCGGTCGGCGCCCGGAACGGGACCCTCGCCATCGGCATCAACACCTACCCCATCGCCGCGCTGTTGCTGGGCTCTCTGGCCAATGAGCGGGGCAACCCGCGCAAGGCCATCGCCTATCTGGATCGCGGCCTGGCCCTGCAGCCCGACAACGTCACCCTGATGATCGAACGCGGCGCGGCCATGGCCAAGCTGAAGCAGTTCGCGCAGGCCCTGGCCCTGTACGAACGCGCCGAGAAGCTCGACTTCGTGACCAAGGACATCAACCTGGGCGACGACGCGCGGCTGCTGCGCGCCAAAGGCTTCGCCCTGATCGAGTTGAAACGCCTGGACGAGGCCGAGGCCGCCTATCAAGCGGCGCTCAAGCTCGAGCCCAACCATCCCGTCGCCACGGGCCAGCTGGACTATATCCGCCAGCTACGCGGCGGCGGCCCTCAGCGCGAGTTCGAACTGGTCCCCGGCCGCCCGCCGCCTGGGGCCGTGGCGCCGGCCAAGCCCTAGAAGATCAGCTTGCGGAAGCTGATCCGGATCGTGCGACCCAGTGGGTCCATGCGGTCGCGCTGATAGGCTTGCGGCGTCTCGCCGTTCTGGTCGCGCACCCGCTGCCGGGCGTCGAACAGGTTCTCGACATTGATCCCGACCCGGGCGTTCTTCAGCCAGGGCGACTTGGCGACCAGCGCCTTGTGCGTCTGGTTCAGGTCGGCGAACGCCCCGATGCGCACCGAGGCGAGGTCCGAGAAATACAGGGTCTGGCCGCCGGTCGCGCCGCCATTGACCCAGGTCTTGCCCTTCCAGGTCAGGTTGACGTCCACGCCACGGCCATTGCGGAAGTAGTTGCCCTGGGCCGAGATCTCGTGACGCGCCATCCCGGTGCGCGAACTGATCGCCGCGCCGTCCAGCTGGTTCAGGATGGGCAGGCCGTCGCGGACGGTGATCTCGTCGCTCAGTCGCCAGGTGTGGTTCACCAGGACCATCAGCACGCCCTGACCGGGGCGGATCGCCAAGCCTGGCCCCATCGCCGGCCCGGCCATGCCCATGCCCGGACCGCCGCCAAGACCACCACTTCCGGGACCACCGCCACCGGGCGGGGGCCCCATCTGCATCATGCCGCCGGGACCGCCCGGACGCGCGACCGCGCCGGGGATCGGCGCGCCGACCGCCTTGGACAGCATGAAGCCCCAACGGATCTGATCGCCGGCGGCGCGGGCGAAATTGACCGGCCGGGCGTCGATGGCCAGCAGCCGCCCCGTCGCGTCGCGGGTGAACCGCTCGGGAAACGCCGCCTCCAGATCCGGGGTGATCCCCGGAAACTCGGCGATCATGTTCCGGGTCTCGTCGTGCTGGTACGTCGCGTTGACGAAGAAGGTCAGCTTCTCGAACGGCCGATACTGCGCCGTCAGCCGCGACACGGCGCGGGTCCCGTTCCGCAGGGCCGGGTTGCCGCCTCGCGACTGCGAGACCAGCACGGTCTGGCCGGTGTTGAAGTCAAAGACCGGAACGCTGGGGGTCACCACCAGCGGGGCGTTGATCTGGGTGGTGGTGGGCGCACCCTGCTCCTCGGCGTGGCTGGCCACGAAGCTCAGCCCCTTCAAGGGCGTTCGCCAGTTGAGCCCGCCGCTGAGCGACGTCAGGCCGCCGCGGTCTGACAGCTCCTCGTACTCCGCGCCGGCGTTGACCGAGAGGTCGCCCAGCTTGGCCATCACCTTGCGGCGGGTGCTGGTCAGCGGCAGGCTAATCTGCGCCTTGATGCTCTGTTGATCGCGGCTGACGTCGCGCGTCGTGGTCACGCCGGAACGCACGGTCTTGGAGTCCAGCCCCTGGCTGTCGAGCGCCAACTTGACCATCGCCTGGACATCGCCGGCCGGCGTCTCCAGCACCGTGCCGTCCATCACCAGGGCGGCGCTGGCCAAGGTCGAGACCGAGTGGGCGGTGTCCGGCGCGGCGGCCTTGTAGAGCGCGGGCGCGATCGGCCCGAACGGATTGACCGCCGGGTCCCCTGCCGCCACCGCCGCCCGGAAGGCCGTAGCGTCGAGCCCGCGCTCGGTCGTCGTGTCGCTGACGATGCGGTCGAGATCGCCGTTCGCCGCCCAGCGCCAACCGCCGAGGCGGCCGTTGGCCGCGAACGCCAGCTGGGTGCGCAGGATCTCGCTCTCCTGCGTCATCGCCCCCGGCGCGTCGATGTAGCGATAGCCGCTCACCGCATTGGCGAAGGGCGAGAACGGACTGCCCGCCGGCAGGGTGAAGGTCATGCCCGGCAATCCCAGCAGGAACTTGGTGCGGGTGTCCTCGAGATTGGCGGTGAGCGTCAGCAGCGTCTGGCGGCCCACTTCGCTGGTGCGGGTTCCGCGCAGGGTCAGCCGGTCCGAAGCCGGCCGCAGCCCGCGCCCCGAGGTCAGGTCGCCGGTGTTGTAGCGGCCGGCCAGCGCCGTGAAGTCGGCCAGGGTCGCGCGCCCGTTCGCCGCCGTGGTCGGCACGCCGGCGAAGGTCACGGTCGATCCGGCCAGGGCCGACAAGGCCGGATCGATCTCGGCCCCACCGAGGCCGACGATATTGCCCGCCCGGTCGAACGGCTGGCCGCCGGGCGAGCGGACGATGTCGCGGTCGGCCTCCAGGATCTGCGGCTGATGCTGGAACGAACCATCCAGGCTCCAGCGCCGGTCCCCGTCGATGCTCAGGCGGTTGCCCAGCAGCGTCGAGATCGTCCCCCCGTCCTGGGTGGCCACGCGCGCCAGCCCCTCGACCATCTTCGAGTTGAAATGCTTCTTGAGGATGGTGTTCACCACCCGCTGGCCGGGCTTGTAGCCCAGGCTGACGGCCACCTCTTCGGGATAGACTTCCACCCTCAGCGAGGCCTCGGGGGGGATGCCCACCGTCTCCTGCATACCAGAGATGCGACGGCCATTGATCAGCATCACCGGCGGCCCGCTGTCGCGCCCGCCCTGCAGCTGCGGCGCCAACTTGGCCATGAGGTCGGCCAGACTGCTGGCCCCCAGGCTGCGGATTTCCTCCTCCCCGAGGATCAGTTCCGGCTCGATCGGCGTATCGACCCTGCCGCGCCGCTCGGCCTCGATGGTCAGGCCGTCGACCTCGTTGGCCTCCTTCTCGCGCGGCTTGGCCTGCTTGTCCTCGGGGACCGCGGACGCGTCCAGGACGACGGCGGCCAGCCCGAACAGCAGGACGGTCAAAGGGGTCATGTCGGCCCAGGCGGTCGAAGGTTGCGAGACGCGTCCTCGCCCAAGGCTCGAACGCTGACGATACGCTCACTAGGACCCCAACGGCGCCGCCGCAACGTCCGCGCGCATTCAAGGCCAAGCTTTACGGCTTTAAAGCGTTCACGGATGTTGCAGGCCGGAAACAACCGACCCCGCGCCTGGGCCTCAGGCGTGGGGTCGGTCGTCTAAGCAGGCCGAGAAAGGCTCAGCGCTCCTCGAAAGCCTGGAAGCCGCCATAAATCATGCGCTTGCCGTCGAACGGCGCGTTGCTCATCGCGCCCTTAAGCCGCTCGTCGGCCATGACCTTGGCGTTGATCGCGTCGCGGGCCTCACGGTCCTTGTAGGTGATCCACGAGAACACCACGATCTCGTCGTCCTTGGCCTGGACGGCGCGCGGGAACGAGGTCAGCTCGCCATAGGGCACGTCGTCGCCGATGCATTCGACGTAGGACAGCGCGCCGTGCTCCATCCAGACCTCGGCCCCCAGGCGGGCCATCTCCTTGTAGGCGTCCAACTTGTCCTTGGGCACCGCGAGCACGAAACCATCGACATAGGCCATGACGTTTTCCTCCGCTTCAAAGGGCGTTGTCGAAGACAAGGACGTTCAGCGAGCCGCCGTTCCGACACTCCCGCTGCGAATTTTGGCGATCAGGTCGGTGATGGCCTTGGCGTGGCCGTTTGAGAGGTCGTTGTCCGGGAACACGGCCAGTGGGACATCGGGGACCAGGCCCCTGCCCTCCAGGTCCTCGCCCTTGGGCCCCTTGTACAGCTCGGCCGGCAGGGCCAGGGCCCAACCGTTCGGCAGCGGCTTAGGCAGTTGGTCCGAGAACGCCCCGCGCGTGGTCCCGCCCACCTGGGTGACATTGGGCAGGGCCTTCATCATCAGGGTGAAGGTCTCGCCGGCGCTGACCGTCACGTCGCTGGTGACCAGATAGACCGGTCCGGTAAAGCGCGCGCCGGTGGCCGGCTCGATGCGCACTGGCTGCGGCGTCGCCTTGGCCCCGACCGCGACCTTGGCGTAGGCGACACGCGGCTGGTCGGTGAAGCGCGCGGCGATCCGCTGGCTGACGGTGTCGTAGCCGCCGCGGTTGTTGCTGATATCGACGATCACCGCCTTGGCGCCGGCGAACGCGCCCAGCGCCTCGTCCAGCACGACGTCCAGCGGCCGGGGATCGTCCGGCGCGGCGTTGCGGGCGAAGGCCCCCATGGTGACGATGTTGATGTAGCCAACATCGCCGGCCTGCCCCCAGAAGACGCGGTTGTTGGCGGTCTGGCGGCCGCGGCCTTCCAGCACCTGGGACAGGATTCCCTCGCGATAGGCCGCCAGCCAGGCCTTCTCGCCGCCGGCCGGATCGGCCGTCTGCACGCGCGTGAGGGTCGCCGGGCCACCCGGCTCGAGATCACGCTGCGAACCGGCCACCACGCCGTGTAGCTCGACATGGGGATCGTCGATGCCGGCCAGCAGGCCCGACAGCGCCGTCCACAGCTGGGCGTCGGTGGCGGCGGGGCTGGCTTCCGCGAGGGCGGCGGTCTTGCGCGCCGTCCAGTCCAGCTTTCGCTCGGCCGAGCGCGGATAGTATTCGGCGAAGGTATCGGCGACGAAGGCCACGATCCGGTCCGGCGTCCAGCCCGCCGCGCTGATGCAGGCGTTGGGCAGGTTGGGCAGCTTGTCGAACAGGTAGCGCGTGCCGTCGGGATCGCCGGTCAGGGTCACGACGCCCTGCCCCTCGGCCCGCCACTGGCTCAGGACGCCGTCCGGGTCCGGCTCGCGACGCGGATCGGGATAGCAGGCCTCGCCGGCGGTCTGGAACAGCTGCGCCCCGTCCGGCCCGAACTGCACGATCCAGCCATAGCCCCGCGACTTCCACGCGCCGCGCAGCTCGGCGGCGACAGAACCGCCCTTGGGCTGCACCGGCCAGAACGGGCTTTCGGCGAGGACGGGCGTAGCCACGGAAAGGGCAGCGACAGCCGCCAGGAGACTCAAACGCTTCATGGTCGCGACGGTGAAGATGTCTCCCCCGCCGCGCCAGTGAAAAAGCCGTCAGTCGGCCTTCAGGTAGATCTCCGAGCCCTGTTCCTTGAACTTCTCGCTCATCTCGGCCATGCCCAGCTCGGCGCTGTTGGGCGCGAGGCCCGCCGCGAAGTCGCGGACTTCATGGCTGATCTTCATCGAGCAGAACTTGGGGCCGCACATCGAGCAGAAGTGGGCGGTCTTGTGCGCCTCCTTCGGCAGGGTCTCGTCGTGGAACTTGCGGGCGGTCTCGGGGTCCAGGCCCAGGTTGAACTGGTCCTCCCAACGGAACTCGAAGCGCGCGCGGCTGATGGCGTCGTCCCACATCGCAGCGCCCGGATGGCCCTTGGCGAGGTCGGCGGCGTGGGCGGCCAGCTTGTAGGTGATGACGCCCGTCTTCACGTCGTCGCGGTCCGGCAGGCCCAGGTGCTCCTTGGGCGTGACGTAGCAGAGCATCGCCGTGCCGAACCAGCCGATCATCGCCGCGCCGATCGCCGAGGTGATGTGGTCGTAGCCAGGCGCGATGTCGGTGGTCAACGGACCGAGGGTGTAGAAGGGGGCCTCGTGGCAGTGCTTCAACTGCTCGTCCATGTTGGCCTTGATCTTGTGCATGGCCACGTGGCCCGGCCCTTCGATCATCACCTGCACGCCGTGGTTCCAGGCCACCTTGGTCAGTTCGCCCAGGGTGCGCAACTCCGAGAACTGGGCCTCGTCATTGGCGTCGGCGGTCGAGCCGGGACGCAGGCCGTCGCCCAGCGAGAACGACACGTCATAGGCGCGCATGATCTCGCAGATGTCCTCGAAACGCTCGTAGAGGAAGTTCTCCTTGTGGTGGGCCAGGCACCACTTGGCCATGATCGAGCCGCCACGCGAGACGATGCCGGTGACGCGCTTGGCGGTCATCGGAACGAACGGCAGGCGCACGCCGGCGTGGATCGTGAAGTAGTCGACGCCCTGCTCGCATTGCTCGATCAGGGTGTCGCGGAAGACCTCCCAGTTCAGGTCCTCGGCCACGCCGTTGACCTTCTCCAGCGCCTGGTAGATCGGCACGGTGCCGATCGGGACGCTCGAGTTGCGGATGATCCAGTCGCGGATGTTGTGGATGTTGCGGCCGGTCGACAGGTCCATGACCGTGTCGGCGCCCCAGCGCGTAGCCCAGACCAGCTTGTCGACCTCGTCGGCGACGGTGCCCAGCACGGCCGAATTGCCGATATTGGCGTTGATCTTGACCAGGAAGTTGCGGCCGATGGCCATCGGCTCCAGCTCGCCGTGGTTGATGTTGGCCGGGATGATGGCGCGGCCGCGGGCGATTTCCTGGCGCACGAACTCGGGCGTCACGAAGTCGGGGATCGACGCGCCGAAGTCCTCGCCGTCGCGCACGCACGGGGCGTTCTGCTCGCGGCGCAGGTTCTCGCGGATGGCGACATATTCCATCTCGGCGGTGATGATCCCGGCGCGGGCGTATTCCAGCTGGGTGACCAGCTTGCCCGGCTTGCTGCGGTAGATCTTGCGGCCGGCGTCGGGGAATTCGGGCGCCAGGTGCTTGCCCTGGGCGAAGCCGTTGTCCTCGGGCTTCACCTGGCGAGGATCGGTGACGAGCTCGACATCGCCGCGCGCCACGACGAAGGCCTCGCGCGAGCGCGGCAGGCCCTTCTCGATGTCGATGGCCACGCTGGGGTCGGTATAGGGGCCCGACGGGTCGTAGATGGTCACCGGCGGCTCGTTGGCCGACGGGTGGACGGCCACCTCCCGGAACGGCACGCGCAGGTCGGGGAACAGCTCGCCGGTCTGGTAGACCTTGCGCGAGCCGGGCACGGGGCCGGTCGACAGGGTCTCGGCCACGGATTTGATGGTGGTCTGGATATTCATTTCGGGCGCTCCTCAAGCTTCAAGGAGACCCGGACGTGTCGCGCTAAGTCGGTTTACGGACGGAGTTTCGGCTCCTACCCGCGTTCCCTCCCTTCGCCGGCATGACCCGGATCAGGTTCGACGGGTCAGGGCGAAAGCCCAATCTCAGCCGCGCAAGCGACCCCCCGGTGAACAGGCCGGACACTAGGCTTACTTTGATGCGGGTCAAGCGCTGCTAGAGGCGAGAGGCCGAGAAGGTGTCACAGGCCGACGGATCGCCCTGCTCGTACCCGCGGGTAAACCAGCGCATGCGCTGGGCGCTGGAGCCGTGGGTGAAGCTGTCGGGGACCACCTGGCCCTGGCTGCGCTTCTGGATGGTGTCGTCGCCGACGGCCGCGGCCGCACCCAGGCCGTGCTTGATGTCGGGGGGGTTGATGACGATC
>CAZRPD010000058.1:0-26715 GCA_964601775.1 uncultured Caulobacter sp.
CCGCAGCTGGTTGTCGACGGGGCGGCTTTCGTGGCGCTCGGTGCCCAGCACGAACAGGCCGCCGGCGGCCAGCGCCTTCTCCTTCTGGACGGCGATGTCCGCCTTGAACTCGGCCTCCTTGGCCGCCTCCATCTCGGGCGTGACCTCGATGGCCAGGTTGCGCTGGTCCAGCAGCCACTTCTGCATCTTCATCTCGATGTTGCCGCCCAGCTGGATGTCGGTGCCGCGGCCGGCCATGTTGGTGGCGATGGTCACCGCGCCGGGGAAGCCCGCGTCGGCGACGATGCCGGCTTCCTGCTCGTGGAAGCGGGCGTTCAGCACCTGGTGCGGGATGCCCTTCTGCTTCTTGCCGTTGTTCTCGAACGCGAAGGTCGACAGCAGCTTGGACAGCTCTTCGGACTTCTCGATCGAGACGGTGCCGACCAGGATCGGCTGGCCGCGCACGTGGCAGTCGGCGATCTGCTTGAGGATGGCCTCGTTCTTCTCGCGCTCGGTGCGATAGACCTCGTCGTCGTCGTCGATGCGCTGGATGGTGCGGTTGGTCGGGATTTCCGAGACGCCCATCTTGTAGATGTCGTCGAATTCCTGGGCTTCCGTCGAGGCCGTGCCGGTCATGCCCGACAGCTTGGTGTAGAGGCGGAAGTAGTTCTGGATGGTCACCGAGGCCAGGGTCTGGTTCTCGGGCTGGATGGCGGCGCCTTCCTTGGCCTCGATGGCCTGGTGCAGACCTTCCGACAGGCGGCGGCCGGTCATCATGCGGCCGGTGAACTCGTCGATCAGGACGATCTCGTCGCCCTTGACGATGTAGTCCTTGTCGCGCGTGTACAGGATGTTGGCGCGCAGGGCCTGGTTGACGTGGTGCACCACCGAGACGTTGGCCGCGTCGTAGAGACCCGCCGAGTCCTCGGCCAGGTGGCCGCCCGACATCAGGATCTCTTCGATCTTCTCCTGGCCGTCCTCGGTCAGGATGACCTGCTTCTGCTTTTCGTCGTGGTCGTACGTGCCCTTGTCCTGGATCAGCTCTTTGATCAGGACGTCGATGGTCTTGTACAGCTCGCTGCGGTCCTCGGTCGGGCCCGAGATGATCAGCGGCGTGCGGGCTTCGTCGATCAGGATCGAGTCCACTTCGTCGACGATGACGAAGTTGTGGCCGCGCTGGACCATTTCCTCGACGCTGTAGACGAGGTTGTCGCGCAGGTAGTCGAAGCCGAATTCGTTGTTGGTGCCGTAGGTGATGTCGCTGCGATAGGCGCGCTGACGCTCACCCTGGCTCAGGCCGTTGACGATCACGCCATAGGACAGGCCCAGGAAGTTGTAGAGCTGACCCATCCAGTCGGCATCGCGACGGGCCAGGTAGTCGTTGACGGTGATGACGTGGACGCCCTTGCCTTCCAGGGCGTTCAGATAGGTGGGCAGGGTGGCGACCAGCGTCTTGCCTTCACCCGTGCGCATTTCCGAGATGCCCGAGAAGTGCAGCACCATGCCGCCGACCATCTGGACGTCGAAGTGGCGCATGCCCAGCACGCGCTTGCCGGCCTCGCGCACGACGGCGAAGGCTTCGTTCAGGATGTCGTCGAGGCTCTCGCCCTTGGCCAGGCGTGCCTTGAACTCGTCGGTCTTGCCCTTCAGCGCCTCGTCGGACAGAGCCTCGTACTCGGTCTCGAGAGCGTTGATCTTGGCGACCCGCGCTTGGAAGGTCTTGACCTTGCGTTCATTGGAAGAGCCGAAGAGCTTTTTGGCGAAACCAAGCATGCAGGGGGAATCCGAACGGGACGGGTTTGACGAGGAAGCCGGCGCTAAGGCTTTACGGCCTCGACTACGGGAATGAAGTCACGCGGGATCAACGGATAAATCCGTTCTCCCCGCGCGGCCGGAGACTTAAGCACCGCCCCCCCTGGTGTCAACGCGAAGACCCCTCCGCAACGAGGGGTTATGACCCGTAAGCGGTCGTGAGGACGGCGGTTTTCGTCGCTCCGAACGCTTTGTTCGGCGAAGCCGTTTCCTCTTGGCAAGAAACCGCGCTAGAGCCCTTGTAACAAAGCCAGGAGATCTGGGCCTTGAAGACTTTCGCGTCCCTTCGCGCCGCAAGCGTGCTCTGCATGATGACCTGCGCCCTGCTGCTGGCCGCCTGCGGTCAGAACAAGGTCGCCGAAAAGCCGCCGGAGCCGGGCGACACCGCCGTGGCCCGCGTCAACGGCCAGGTGATCTGGGCGTCGGACGTCAAGCGCGAGGCCGTGGCCCAAGGCCTGATCAGCGAGGGCGAGCCGCTGGACATCTCCAGCGAGGTGTTCCGCCAGCGCCTGGACGAGGTCATCGACCAGAAGCTGCTGGCCGCCGAGGCCACCAAGCGCAAGCTGGACAAGGAAACCGTGGCCCAGCGCCGCCTGGACGCCGCCCGCGAGCGCATCCTGGGCGACATGCTGGTCGAGGGCGTGGTGGAGAAGGCCGTCACCGAGGACGCCATCCGCAAGCTCTATGCCGAGCAGCAGAAGCTTTCGAAGCGCTCGGAAGAGATCCGCGCCCGCCAGATCATCGTCGGCAGCCAGGCCGAGGCCGAGAGCGTCAAGAAGCTGCTGTCCACCGGCGCCTCGTTCGACGCCCTGGCCATGGAGCGCTCGACCGACCAGGCCACCCGCTTCAACGGCGGCGACCTGGGCTACTTCACCCTGGACGTGATGCCCGAGCCCTATGGCGCGGCCCTGAAGGACGCCCAGAAGGGCCAGCTGGTCGGCCCGTTCGCGGCCGAGGGCGGCTGGGTCCTGGTCCGCGTCGAGGACAAGCGCACCGAGGAGCCGATCACCCTGGAGGCGGCCCGGCCGCAGATCGTGCGTTTCCTGACCTATGACCAGGTGCGCGACATCCTCGAGAAGCTGCGCGGCTCGGCCAAGGTCGAGATGCTGATCGGCAAGCCCCAGGACGCCCCGACCACCGGCGGCGCTCAGGAGCCGGCCTCGGCGCCGCCCGAACCCGCTCCCGCTCCACCCGCCAAGAACTAGACGCGGTTCCAGATGACCAAGACTCCCAAAGCCTCCGGCAAGACCCCCGCCGAGACGGCGCCTGAAGCGACGCCTGCTGGCCCCCATTCCACGGGACCGGGTCCCGTCGAACGCGCCGGCGCCGCCATCGAGCGCGCCCTGGTCGATCCGCTGACCTCGGCCCTGAAGCGCGCCGGCCTGCGCCGCGCCCAGAAGTCGGCCGGCGAGGTGACGCCGCCGCCTTCGGCGCCGGCCAAGCCTGCGTCCACGGGCGCCGGCAAGCCGGGCCTGGCCGTCTCGCCGCTGGCCGTGCCGTTCCCGGTCATCCCGCCGATCGCCGGCGTCGAGATCGCCACCGGCCGCGCCGGCTTCTACAAGCACGAGCGCGAGGACCTGCTGCTGATGCGCTTCGCCGAGGGCACGTCGGCGGCGGGCGTCTTCACTCGTCACGGCGTCGGCTCGGCCCCGGTCGACTGGTGCAAGCGCCAGCTGGCCGCCACCGGCGGGGCCGACGTGCGCGCCCTTGTGGTCAACGCCGGCTGCGCCAACAGCTTTACCGGCCGTCCCGGCGCCGACGCGGTGCGCCGCGTGGCCACCGCCGTGGGCAAGCGCCTGGACTGCCGTCAGCGCGACGTGATGATGGCCTCGACCAGCGTCATCGGCGCCATCCTGGACGACGCCAAGATTCCCGCCGGCCTGCCCGAGGTGGAAGCGCGCCTGACCGCCGACGCCTGGGCCCAGGCCGGTCGGGCGATCATGACCACCGACACCTTCCCCAAGGGGTCTTACGCCACGGCGCTGATCGACGGCGTCGAGGTCAAGATCGCCGGTATCGCCAAGGGCTCGGGCATGATCGCGCCCGACATGGCCACCATGCTGGCCTTCGTGGCGACCGATGCGGCCATCGCCCCGGCGGCGCTGCAGACCCTGGTCTCTCTGTATACCCGCACGACCTTCAACTGCGTGACGGTGGACGGCGATCGCTCGACCAACGACACCCTGCTGCTGTTCGCCACCGGCCAGTCGGGCGCGCCGAAGATCAGCCGTCCGGGCGACCGCCGCCTGGCCGATTTCCGCGAGAAGCTGGAGCACGTGCTGCTGGACCTGGCCCTGCAGCTGGTCAAGGACGGCGAGGGCGCGACCAAGTTCGTCAAGATCACCGTCAACGGCGCCGAGAGCCCGGCCAGCGCCCGCAAGATCGCCCGCACCATCGCCGAGAGCCCGCTGGTCAAGACCGCCTTCGCTGGCGAGGACGCCAACTGGGGCCGCATCGTCATGGCCGTGGGGCGCGCCGACGAGCCGGTGGCCCGCGAGCGCATCAGCGTCAAGTTCGGCGACCTCTACGCTGCCCGCGACGGCCTGATCTCGCCCGAATACGACGAGGCCAAGATGAGCGCCTACGTCAAGAACCAGGAGTTCGAGGTCAGCGTCGACGTCGGCGTCGGCAAGGGCTCGGCCACGGTGTGGACGTGCGACCTGACCAAGCAGTACGTGGCGATCAACGGGGACTACCGGAGCTAGGAAGCTCCGGGGTCCTTAGTGCCCCAGCTTCAGCGCCACCACGCCGGCGACGATCAGGCTCACGCCCAGATACCGCACCAGCGAGCTGGGATCGCCGAAGACGAACACGCCGACCAGGAAGGTGCCGGCCGCGCCGATGCCGGTCCAGACGGCGTAGGCCGTGCCGATCGGGATCTGGCGCTGGGCCAGGAACAGCAGAAAACCACTGGCGGCCATGAAGGCGATGGCGACCGCGATGCCGGTGATCCGGGTGCCCGGCGCCTGGGCCAGTTTCAGTCCGACCGGCCAGCCGATTTCCAGCAGTCCCGCCAGCAAGAGATAGGTCCAGGCCACGTGATCGTCTCCTTGTGTTCCGCGTCAAGTCGCAGTTTAAATACGATCGTATCTAATTAGGTCAAGGGATCGGCAATGGCAAGGCCGCGCAGTCTGGATCGTGATCGCCTGCTGGACGCGGCCGAGGCCGTGGTGGCGCAGGCCGGGGCCGCGGCCCTGACCTTCGGCAAGGTCGCCGAGGCGGCCGATGTGCCGAAAGCCAGCGTGCAATCGGCGTTCGGGACCAAGGAGGGCCTGCTGGACGCCCTGCTCAATCGCTGGGCCGAGCAGGAGAAGGCCCGCTTCGCCCGGAACGTCGGCCCCGACCCGACGCCCCAGGCCGTGATCGCCGAGCACATCCGCTCGACCGCGATCGAGGATCACGACACCATCAGTCGCACCGCGACCCTGCTGGCGGCCGTCGCCGGCACGGGCCAAACGGTCGGGGCCATGGCCGACTGGTACGCGCAGCGCGCCGGCGATCTCTCGGCCGTCACGCCCGAAGAGCGCCGCCGCCGCATCGCCTTCCTGGCCGTGGAGGGCGCGTTTCTGCTGCGCCACGTCGTGGGCTTCCCCATGGACGACCAGCTGTGGCGCGAAATCTTCGACGACCTGCTGGCGCTGGTGGGGGAGGATTGAGGCGTCGTGCGTCCTTCGAGGGTCGGCTTCGCCTCACCCCTCAGGGTGAGGGATGCACAGATTTCCTCATCCTGAGGCGCCTGCGCAGCAGGCCTCGAAGGACGCACAGCGCCCGCCACCGTGCTACACCTCACCATCCCCATGTCCCCGGAGCCTTCCCCATGACCGACCTCACCCCCGACCAGGAAGGCGCGATGCTGGAGAGCCTGTCGGCCGTCTGCCGCGAGGCGGGCTATGTCGTCGAGGCCATCGACCGGGGCCTGGAGGTTTCCGGCGAGGATGAGGGCGCCTTCTACCTGCTGCCCGACCACGGCTGGCTGCAGGTGCGCTGCCTGGTGCTGGGTCCCGAGGACTTGGAGGAGGCGCGTGACCTCACCGCGCTGTTCGAGACCATGGCCCGCGCCCAATTCCGTCTGATCGGCTGCCGTTTCGGTTTCGACCCGGCCTCGGGCCTGTGGCTGGTCGAGGATCTCTATCCCGGTTTCGACGCCTACGGCGTGCCGACCGTGCTGGAGCAGCTGGGCTTCATCTGGGAGGCGCTGGAGGGGCTGTTCGAAGCGGCGCTGACCGGTGCGGTGCCCAATGACGACGCCTTCGACGCGGCTTTCGACCTGGAAGCGGCGACGCCGCCGAACTAGAGTTCCATGCTCGCCCGTGAGTGGAACCTCAGGCCAAGCTTGTCGTTCCTGATCGGCGTTCAGCTTGCTAATGGTTTGGGAGGGCGTGAGATGACCCGGAAGTTCTGCATTCTGTGGGGGGCGGCGGTCCGGCCCGCGCCGACCCCCCACGCCCAGACCAAGCCGCCGGCCAAGCCCGACGAGCCCGGCGGCCGCTGGGGCGAGGCGCGCCAGAAGGCCGTCGATATCGGGTCGCAGCCGGCCCGCGACCTGGGCATGTCCAAGCGCGACATCCCGCCCGTACTGGTCGAGGCGTTCGAGCACCCCTACAGCCTGCAGGGCCTGAAGACCTGCAAGGCCCTGTCGGCCGAGGTGCGCGAACTGAACGCCGTGCTCGGCGAAGACTATGTGGTCGGCAACACCTACGAGGAAAACCGCAGCGGCAAGCTGGCCGAGGCGGGCGGCAAGGCGGTGATCAACAGCATCATCCCGTTCCGCGGCCTGGTGCGCGAAGTGACTGGCGCGGCCCCCGCCGACCGCCAGATGAACGCCGCCGTCGATGCGGGCCTGGCCCGGCGCGGCTTCCTGCGCGGCGTGCATCTGCGGCAGGGCTGCAAGACCAAGTTCTAAGACGGGAGACCTGCGATGAAGCTTCTGGCGCTCACGCTGCTGGCCGCTGTCCTGGCGTCGCCAGCGGCCGCTCAGGTCGATGTCGAGAAGGAATATTCGGCGACCTACACCCAGTGCCTGAGGACCGGCGACGCGGCGCGCGGCGTGACGCCAGCCATGGCGGGCTGTATCAACGCCGAGCTGGTCCGCCAGGACAAGCGGCTGAACACCGCCTATGCCGGGGCCATGGCGCGATTGTCGCCGAAGGCCAAGGCCAGCTTGCGCACCGTTCAGCGCGCCTGGATCAAGAGCCGCGACGCCGAGTGCAGCGCCAACCTGACCGGCGGCACGATCGACTTCATCGAGCGCCCCAGCTGCCACCTGAACCTGACCATCGAACGCGCCGTCGAACTGGAGCGGATGGGCAAGCCGCGCCGCTGAGGGCTTGAACCCGCTCTTCTGCCGGGAGAGGGTTGGGGATCAGGAGGAGAGCGGTTTGACGGACGCCTTGATCGTGCGGGGGCTGAGCAAGGCCTTCGCTAAGCCCGCGGTGTCGGCGCTGGACCTGACGGTGCGGGCCGGCGAGCTCTATGCGCTGCTGGGACCGAACGGGGCGGGCAAGACCACGACCTTGCGGATGGTGGCGGGGCTGACCCAGCCAGACCAGGGCGAGATCGCGATCTTCGGCGTCGATGCGCGGCGCGATCCCGCCGCCGCCAAGGCCCTGGTCGCCTGGGCGCCCGACGAGGCGATGATCTACGACAAGCTGACGCCGCTGGAATATCTCGAGTTCGTCGCCGGGCTGTGGAGCATCGAGCCGCGCGTCGCCAAGGCGAAGGCGGAAGACCTGCTGGCCACCTTGGGCCTGGCCGACGAGGCGCGGCGGCGGTGCGAGGGCTTCTCGCGCGGCATGAAGCAGAAGGTCGCCCTGGCCGGGGCGCTGATCCACGATCCGAAACTCTTGATCCTGGACGAGCCGCTGACCGGCCTGGACGCCGCCGCCGCGCGGCTGGTCAAGGACATGCTGCAGGCGCGCGTCGACGCCGGCGGCACGGTGATCCTGACCACCCACATTCTCGAGGTCGCCGAGCGCATGGCCGACCGCATCGGCATCATCGCCGGCGGCCGCCTGCTGGCTGAGGGCACGCTGGACGAGCTGCGCGGCAAGGCCGGCGAAGCGCGTGGCCAGACTCTCGAAGACGTCTTCCTGCAGCTGACGGCGGAGGCGGCGTGAGCCTGCCGTTCAAGCCCGCCAGCGCGCCCTGGCTGCTGGCCCACGAACTGCGGCTGGCCTGGCGGGGTTTCCGGGCCGGACGCAAGGGCGGCGGCGTCGCGCTGGTCCTGGCGTTCGGGTTTCCGATCGCCGCGATCCTGACGGGCGGAATCTTCCTGGCCCTGGCCATGCGCGGTCACGAGGTTCCGATCGTCCCGCTGGCGGTGGTCATCGCCGATCTGATGCTGGCGATCGTGCTGACCCTGATGCTGTCGACGACCTTGGCGGGCGCGGCCGATGCGCTCTACGAGCGGGGCGATCTGGACCTGCTGTTCTCCTCGCCGCTGTCGCCGCGCAAGGTGCTGCTGATCAGGTCCCTGGGTCTGGCGGTCAATGCCAGCCTCTGGTTCGTGCTGCCCGCGGTGCTGCTGCTGGCGCCGTCGATCGTGCTGGGTCATCCGGCCTGGGCGGGAACGCTGGTCGTGCTGATCGCCGCGGCCTTGGGGGCGACGGGCCTGGGCCTGCTGCTGGCCATGGCGCTGTTCGCCGTCATCGGTCCGCGCCGCACCCGCACCGTGGCCCAGATCATGGCCGCCCTGATCGGCGCAGGCTTCTTCCTGGCGTCGCAGTACCGCAACCTGCTGGGCGAGCAGCGCTCCGAGAGCCTGGTCGCCCGCATCGTCCTGGAGGCGCGCGAGGGCCGCATCCGCCCGCCGCCGCTGGCCGACCTGCCGCTGCGCGCGGCGCTGGGCGAGCCCTTGCCGCTCTTGGCCGTGGTCGCGATCGGGGCGGGCGTCTTCGCCTTGGCCGTGACCGTGCTGGGCCGCCCCTTCGCCGACGCCGCGGCCGCCACACAAGGGGCCGCCACCCGCAAGGCCGCGCGCGGACCCTCTCGCGCCTTCGCAGCCGGGGCCTTCCAGGCCACGGTGCGCAAGGAGCTGCGGCTGATGCGGCGCGATACGGCGCTGCTGTCGCAGGTGCTGCTGAGGATCCTGTACCTGGTTCCGCTGGCCCTGGTCATGGCCCGCAACGCGACGCACCTGCCGGCCGCGGCCCTGGCGGGCTCGGCGGCGGCGGTGACCGTGCTGGCGGGGCAGGTGGCCGGGAGCCTGGCCTGGATCACCCTGTCGGCCGAGGACACCCCTGACCTGCTGACCGTCGCGCCCACGCCGATGCGGGTGCTGCGGCAGGCCAAGCTGGTCGCGGCCCTGATCCCGGTGGCGATCCTGCTGGTGGTCCCGGTGGCGGTGCTGGCCTGGCATCAGCCCGTGGCCGGCCTGTGGACCGCGATCGGCGCGGGCCTCAGCGCCTGGAGCGCCGGGCTGGTCAATGTCTGGCGCCAGAAGCCCGGCAAGCGCGCCGACTTCCGCCGTCGGCGCGGCGGCTCGCTGGTGGTCGCCATCGCCGAGATCGCGGTGTCGCTGCTGATCGGCGGCGCGACGGCCCTGGCGGTTGCCGGCTGGCTGGCCTGGGCCGTCCTGCCGCTGGTGGTGGCCGGAGCGCTGATGATGGCCCTGCGGCGGACGGACGAGCAGATCGCCGCGGCGCTGAGGGCGGCTTCATAATCCGCTTCCCCGGCGAAAGCCGGGGCCCAGATGGCATAGCGTTGGGGCGGGCTCTATAAACTCGGAGCGGTTCCAATCAGCCCCAGCGCCTCGAGAGCTGGGTCCCGGCTTTCGCCGGGAAGATCGGATTGTAACTGGCCGCCTCAAGCCTCCAGCAGCGCCTCGATCCGGCACACGACGCCGTCCGGGTGGAAGTCGATCTCCGCCGAGCCCGACAGTTCCGCCGCCAGGCCGCGCTCGATCAGGCGCGAGCCGAAGCCGCGGCTTTCGGGGGGCGTCACGGGCGGGCCGTCGCGTTCGGTCCAGGTCAGGGCCAGGCGCGCCGCGCCGGGCTGGGCGAGCTGGGTCCAGACGATATCGACCCGGCCGTCGGGGATCGACAGAGCCCCGTACTTGACCGCGTTGGTGGCCAGTTCGTGCAGGGCCATCGACAGCGACAGCGCCGTCTTGGGCGACAGACGCACCGCCGGGCCGTTCAGGGTGAAGCGGCCGACCCCGCCGTGCAGCGAGGCCAGGCGCATGGTCACGTCGTGCAGGTCCGCCCCCTCCCAGTTCTCGCGCGTGAGCAGGTCGTGGGCTTCCGACAGGGTGACGATGCGACTGGAGAAGGCGGCTCTGGCGTCGTCCAGCGCGCGACCGTCGGTGAAGCTCTGGTTGGCGATGGCCTGGATGGTGGCCAGGCTGTTCTTGACGCGGTGGTTCAGCTCGTTGACCAGCAGCCGCAGGTGCAGCTCGGCCCGCTTGCGCTCGGTGACATTGACCACGGCCCCCACGAAGCGCTCAGCCCGGCCGTCGTCGCCAAAGAAGGTCTTGCCCTGCACGGCGATCCAGCGCTCGGCCCCGTCGTCCGGATGGATGGCGCGGAACTCGATGGCGTATTCGGCGCGTAGGTCCGGATCCAGGGCCAGCTGCATGGCCTCGCGCACCCGGGGCCGGTCGTCGGGATGGACCAGCGGATAGAAGCTCTCCAGCGACACCGGATCGCCCTGGGGGACGCCGAATAGGGCGTAGCAGCCCGGTGACCACGACAGCTCGTTGCGGATCAGGTCGAAGTCCCACGCCCCGACATCGGCGGCGTCCACGGCCAGGCGCAGGGTTTCGTCCTGGCGAAGTTGCTCCTCCAGCGCCTCGCGCCGCGCGGTGACGTCCGAGACCACGCCGAC
Organism: uncultured Caulobacter sp.; assembly: GCA_964601775.1. Classification (GTDB taxonomy): domain Bacteria; phylum Pseudomonadota; class Alphaproteobacteria; order Caulobacterales; family Caulobacteraceae; genus Caulobacter. The sequence continues at coordinate 10,615 of CAZRPD010000058.1, forward strand.
GAAGCGTACGCAGCGAGTGCGCTCGAAGAAGGCCCGGCCGGACACCTCGACCCAGCGCAGGGCGCCATCGGTGCCGCGGTAGATGCGGTATTCCAGATTGATCTTCCCCGGACCGGCCGGGTCGGTGGCCACCGCGACCGCCGCCTGCACCATGGCCAGGTCGTCGGGATGCATCAGGGCCTCGAACACTTCTGCCGAGGCCGGCGTGTCGGCCGGAATGCCGAAGATGGCGCGCACTTGCGGATCCCAATAGCGGGTGCGGGCGTCGGGGTCGTAGTCCCAGCGACCCATGCCGGCGGCCTGGGCGGCCAGGTCCAGGCCCGCGCGGGCGGCGACCAGGGCGGCTTCGGTGGACTTGCGCTCGGTGATGTCGACCATGACGCCGGCGCTGCGCACCGGCTTGCCGTCCGCACCCAGATAGGCCTTGCCGCGCACATAGACCCAGCGGACGGACCCGTCGGTCTGGACCAGGCGGTACTCCTCGGCGAAGTCGCCGCCGGTGCGCAGGGCGAGGGTCGCCTGCTCGCGCACCCGCGCGCTGTCGTCAGGGTGCACGGCCGGGGTGAAGCGCTCCAGCGGCAGGCCGCCCTCGGCCTCCTGCGGCGACAGGCCGTGCAGGACGGCATAGCGCGGATCAGCGTAGATCTTGTCGGCCTTGAGGTCCCAATCCCAGGCGCCGACGCCGCCGGCCGCCTCCAGCGCCATCTCGTAGCGGTCCTGGATGGTCTTCAGGGTCTTTTCGGTGCGGACGGCGCTGGAGATCTCGACCGCGGTGATCAGCACCCCGCCCACGCCGGTCGGGGCGGCGGCGTCGGGGATCGGGCTGTAGCTGACGGTGAAGAAGGCCACCTCGCTGTCGCCGCCGTTTCGCGAAAGCCGCAGGGGCAGCCGCTCGAAGGCGAAGCCGCCGCTGGCCCCGCTCATGATGTCGTCGTGGACCTGGCGCAGCGTCTCCTGGAAGTCCGGCGAGTGGATCTCGAACGGCATGCCCAGGGCTTCGGGATGGCGCTCGTGCAGGGAGGGGGCGTAGGCGTCGTTGTAGATCAGGGCCAGCTGCGGGCCCCAGCGCACGGCCATCGGGAAGTTGGTGGCCAGGATCATGTCGACGGTCAGGCGCAGGCAGGGCGACCAGTCGTCCCGTGGCCCCAGAGGACTTTTCGACCAGTCGAACGACGCCACCCGGGCGGCCATTTCGCCGCCGGCTATACGCGTCAGTTCAGGCGTGGCGTGGCGCCTGCCCTCACTCATGTCCCGTGGTCCCCCATCCGATCTGCCGATCGGCCCAAGCGCTAAAGTGGACCTATCGCCGGGCTCGGCACAAGCCGGACTCCGACATAGGCGACAAAGAAAAGCCCGGCGCGACGAACTGTCGCACCGGGCTTCAAACTCTTGGAATTGCTTATGGTTCAGTCGATGGGCGACCAACGTTTTTCAGCCGGCGCGGCGTCGCGCTTGGGGCCGCGGAACTCGTTTTGAGGACCTGCGCCTTTGGGCTTGTTGCGACCCTGGCCTTGCGGCCCGCCACGACCCTGGCCTTGCCCCGCGGGACGGCCCTGGCCCTGGGCCTTTTGTCCGCCCTCGGAGCGACCGCCACCGGCGTTGCCGCCGCCGCTACGGGCGCCGCCACCACCGCCGCCATTGCGGTTGCGCTTGCGGCGCAGTTCCGACGGCACGTCGTTGCGGGGATCGGCCTTGCGCGGATCGACGTACTTCTCGGCCGGAGCCAGCTTGTCGGCGACCGCGGCGGCCGCGGCCAGCTGCTTGTCGTTGCGACGGTCGAAGGACGGGATCGTCTGGCGGGTAGCCTTCTGGATGTCCTTCAGCAGGTTACGCTCGTCATCGGCGCAGAAGCTGATGGCGATGCCGTCCTTGCCCTTGCGGGCGGTGCGGCCGATCCGGTGCACATAGGCCTCCGGCACGTTGGGCAGCTCGTAGTTGATCACGTGGCTGACGTCGTTGACGTCGATGCCGCGCGCGGCGATGTCGGTTGCCACCAGGGCCCGCATCTCACCGGCCTTGAAGGCGGCGAGGGCGCGCTCGCGCTGGCCTTGCGTCTTGTCGCCGTGGATCGAGGCGGCCTCGATGCCGGCGGCGTTCAGATACTTGGCCACCCGGTCGGCGCCGCGCTTGGTGCGGGTAAAGACGATCGTGCGCTCGACGCCCGGCGCGGCCAGGATCTCGGCCAGCAGGGGACGCTTGCGCTGCGCCTCGATGAACAGGACGCGCTGGTCGATGCGCTCGACAGTGGTGGCTTGCGGCGCCACCGAGACTTGCACGGGATCATTCAGCAGCTCGCCGGCCAGCTTGCCGATTTCCGACGGCATGGTGGCCGAGAAGAACAGGTTCTGGCGGTTCTTGGTCAGCTGGCTGGCGATCTTGCGGATCGGCACCACGAAGCCCAGGTCCAGCATCTGGTCGGCTTCGTCGAGCACGAAGATCTCGGTGCCCGAGACCGTGGCCGACTTCTCGGCCATGTGGTCCATCAGGCGGCCGGGGGTGGCGACCAGAACGTCGATGCCGCCTGCCAGGGCCTTCATCTGCGGGCCGTACTTCACGCCGCCGTAGATGGTGTGGACGCTGAGGCCCATGTGGACGGCGTAGGCCTTGAAGTTCTCGGCGATTTGAGTTGCGAGTTCGCGGGTCGGGGACAGGACCAGGCAGCGGAAGCCGCGGCGCGGGGCGGGTTTGCGGTCTTCGGCCAGGCGCTGAAGGATGGGCAGGGCGAAGGCGGCGGTCTTGCCGGTGCCGGTCTGGGCGATGCCCAAGAGGTCCTTGCCTTGCAGCACGACCGGAATGGCCTGGGCCTGGATCGGCGTCGGCTCCTTGTAGCCCTTTTCGGCAAGGGCCTTCAGCAGCGGGTTGGCCAGGCCAAGGTCAGCAAATTGAGTCACGGGTGTTTCGTCTTAATCATGCGCCGAATGCAGCCCATGCGTCCTCGCACGGCTGGCCCCTCGGCTAGTCGGTCGGGGAGCGCCCCGCGTGCACGGGCTCTCTAATGAGAAGCTCTTCAGGGCGCTCGACAGGCTGGTCCGAAAACGGACCCTCACGCGGCTGGAGCGCCAATAGCGCCAAGGTGGCGCGGGGTGCGTATCGGTTATCCGAGCGGGGAAGTCAAGTAATGGGGAAGGATTGACCTCTCCGCGACACCACGCCACACCCGCCTCATGACCAAGCCGACCGTCCTCGTCGCCGCCGCCGCCCTGATCGATGTCGATGGGCGGGTGCTGATCTGCCAGCGGCCGAAAGGCAAGCAACTGGCCGGCTTGTGGGAGTTTCCGGGCGGCAAGGTCGAGCCCGGCGAGACGCCGGAAGAATGCCTGATCCGCGAGCTGGACGAGGAACTGGGCATCAAGGTCGCCCAGGCGTGCCTGGCCCCGTTCGTGTTCGCGTCGCACGGTTACGAGTCTTTTCACCTCCTGATGCCACTCTATCTGCTGCGTCGCTGGGAGGGCCAGGTGACGCGCAAGGAGCACGAGGCGCTGGCATGGGTGAAGCCCGACAAACTCGCGGACTATCCGATGCCGCCGGCGGACGAGCCCCTGGTCGCGTGGCTACGCGACGTTCTCTGAAAAGCTTCTGGGCCGACGAGTCGGGCATGACCGCCGTCGAGATCGGCCTGCTGGTCGGTCTGATCGCCGTGGTGCTGATCGCCGCCATGACCAAGCTGGGCGGCAACCTCAAAGCCACATTCGGCAAAGCCTCCGGCGCGGTCGCCTAAGCCACGCTACGGCGTTGGCTTGTCGCCCGCCGACTGTTCCTCGACCCCCAGAGCATCCGCCAGCCGCATCTTGGCCGAGCCCGGCCGCAGCGGCTTTTGCTGGCTGTCGTGCGGCGCCCAGCCGGTGACCGCGACGATCTCGAACGTCGCCGGAACGCGGCCGTCGGCCTCGGCGAACCGTTCGACATAGAGCGCCAGCGCCCGCAGCAGCACCTTGCGCGGCAGGGGCTTTTTCGAGCGGTCCAACAGCACGCTGGTCTCGCCCATGGCCCGCAGGTCCTGCAGCAGCTTGATCGGATGGGCGTAGCGGACCTTGACCCGATCCACGTCCGCCACCGGCAAGGCAAAACCCGCCCGCTGCAGCAGCGCGGCCGCGTCGCTGGCGTCGGCGAACGGCGAGACGCGCATGGCCGCGCCGTCCGAGACCTCGGCCTCGGCGGCCAGCAGGCACTGGCGGAGTTCCGTCAGCGTGGCCCCGCCGAACATCGCCCCGATGAACAGGCCGTCCGGCCGCAGCGCCCGGCGGATCTGGATCAGGGCGCCCACCAGGTCATTGGTCCAGTGCAGGGCCAGGGTCGAGACGACCAGGTCGAGCGTCGCGTCGCCGAACGGCAGGCGCTCCTCGTCGGCGGCCACCCTCAGGCCTGGTCGACCGGCCAGCATCCGCGCCGACAGGTCGGTCTCGAACAACACGTCGAGGTTCGCCGCCGCGTCGCTCTCGCTCAAGGCCTTGGAAAAACTACCGTTTCTGGATCCGAGATCGACGGCGACCGGAAAGCGTCGCAGGATCGTCTCCAGCCGCATGACCACGTCCTGGGCCGCCCGGGCCTTCAGGAAGTCGGCGGCGGCGTAGCCGGGCGCGGCGCGGTCGAGGCGCTGGCGGTGCAGGGTGCGGTCGAAGAGCAGGGGCGAGGCGGTCATTGCGCGCGGAACATGGCGATTTCGAACCGGGATGGAAAGCGGCGCCGCATCTTAGGGGCTTGGGACGGTCGCTTCTGGACCTCCTCTTGCCGCCCTCCAGCCTGGACGGCGAGGCGGCGCTGAGCGGCGGACTGACCGCATCGGCCTTTGCGCGGGTGACCTTTCTGGACGATCCGGTCTGCGACGGCTGCGGCCTGGCGATGGGCTACGCGACGGCCGAACGATGCGTAGCTTGCCTGACCAAGCCGCGGGCGTTTTTCCGGGCGCGGGCGGCCTGTGTCTATGACGAGCACTCGCGCGAGCTGATCCTGAAACTGAAGCACGCCGACCGCACGGATCTGGCGGGCCTGTTCGCCCGCTGGCTGTCGCGCTCGGGCGCCGAGCTGCTGAGCGAGGCCGATGCGATCGTTCCGGTGCCGGTCCACCGCGCCCGCCTGCTGACCCGCCGCTACAACCAGGCCGCCGAGATCGCCCGTCCGCTGGCCCGGACGGCGGGGCTGGCCTATCTGCCCGACGCCCTGATCCGCAAGCGCGACACCGCCAGCCAGGGCGGCAAGTCGGCCGTGGGTCGCAAGCGCAACGTCGCCGCCGCCTTCGCCGTGCCGCCGGGCAAGCGCAAACAGGTGCAGGGCCGCAGGATCGTGCTGGTCGATGACGTCCTGACCACCGGCGCCACCGCCGAGGGCTGCGCGCGGGCGCTTCTGGCCGCCGGCGCGGCCTCGGTGAGCCTATCGGTCGTCGCCCGCGTTACAGAACTGCAAGCGCGTCCTATATGAGGGCGTCACACAGTCGAGCTGAGCCATGGCCCAAGTCACTCTCTACACCCGTCCCTTCTGCGGCTACTGCGCCCGCGCCCTGGCCCTGCTGACCGAGAAGGGTGTCGATTTCAACGAGATCGAAGCCGGCATGGACCCGGCCCTGCGCCAGGAAATGATGACCCGCTCGGGCCGCACGACCTTCCCGCAGATCTTCATCGGCGACAGCCACATCGGCGGCTGCGACGACCTGATGGCCCTGGAGCGTGAGGGCAAGCTGGACGCTCTCATCGCCGCATGACCCTCAAGGTTGGCCTGATCCAGACGCGCACGCCGGCCACGCACGCGGCGGCGCTGGCGCATGTCGCGCCGCTGGTGCGCGAGGCGATCGGGCAGGGCGCTCAGTTCGTCCTGACCCCCGAATGCACCAATGTCGTGCAGAAAGACCGCGCCAAGCTGCTGCCGGCCCTGACGTCGCTGGAGGACGATCCGGTGGTGAACGGCCTGCGCGCGATCGCGGCCGAGACCGGAACCTGGATCGACATCGGCTCGGCCCTGGTGACGCGTCCGGACGGCGACGGTCGCGCGGCCAACCGCCAGGTGGTGATCGATCCGACCGGCGCGATCGTCGCGACCTACGACAAGCTGCACATGTTCGACGTCGACCTGCCGACCGGCGAGACGGCGCGGGAATCGGCCGCCTACCAACCCGGCGATCGGGCGGTCAGCGTCGAGACCCCGCTGGCGACGTTCGGCCTGAGCATCTGCTACGACATGCGCTTCCCGGCCCTACATCGCGCCCTGGCCCTGGCCGGCGCGACGGTGCTGACGGTCCCGGCCGCTTTCACCCGCCCGACCGGAGAAGCCCACTGGGAGGTACTGCTGCGCGCTCGGGCCATCGAGACCGGCTCGTTCGTGCTGGCCGCCGCCCAGGGCGGCTTCCACGAGGACGGCCGCGGCACCTGGGGCCGCTCGATCGTCGTCGGGCCGTGGGGCGAGATCATCGCCCAGCTTGACCACGACGAGCCCGGCGTGCTGATGGCCGACCTCGACCTGCCCGCCGCCCTCAAGGCGCGCGCGGCGATCCCGGCCCTCCAGAACGCCCGCCCCTTCGTCGGGCCGTAAGGCAGATGATCAAGTACGCGCTCCAGTGCGACCAGGCCCACGCGTTCGAGGGCTGGTTCGGCTCGTCGTCCGACTATGACGACCAGGCCGCGCGCGGTCTCGTCGACTGTCCGATCTGCGGCTCGCATGGCGTCCGCAAGCAGATCATGGCGCCGGCCGTAGCGGGCACGAAGGCGCAGAGCGCGTCGCCCGCTGTCGACCCCAAGATGCGCGAGATGATGATGACGGCGATGGGCGAGGTCCGCCGCCACGTCGAGGACAACTTCGATTACGTCGGCGACGCCTTCGCCAAGGAGGCTCGCGCCATCCACGAGGGCAAGTCCGAGGAGCGCGGCATCTACGGCGAGGCCTCGCCCACCGAGGTCAAGGCCCTGGTCGAGGACGGCGTCAAGGTCGCGGCCCTGCCGCCCGCCGCCCCGAAGAAGACGGACGTGAACTGAGAGCGGAACCTCTGTGGCCGGCGTTCGTATGCGTCCTGACGGTCCGGATGGCGGGCGCGGCCAGGAGCAGACGATGAAGGTGCGGAAGTTTTCGATCGCCGATGCGACGCTGGAGCGCTCGCCGGGCCAGGACGCCGACATCCTGGTCGGCAATCTGGTGGACGAGCGTGACGGCGCGCCGATCACCATCGGCTACGGCCGCTACGGGCCGGGCCAGACGCTGACCGAGACCATGGCCGTCGACGACGTCATGATCGTGCTGGAGGGCCAGCTGTCTGTGTCGTCCGACGACGGAACGGTCACGGCCGGCGTCGGCGACATCGTCCACATGCCCAAGGGGCAGGCCGTGACCATCCGCGCGCACGACGCCGGGGCGATGACCGCCTATGTTACCTATCCGCACTGGCGAACGGCCAGAGACTAGACTCTCCGGCCTACAGGCTGGCCTTCACGGTCCGGTGCAGGCGATACATGTCGTCGCGCCGCAGGCCGCCGATGGCCGCTGCGACGCTGGCGGCGAAGGCGCTGGTCAGGGCTCCGATCCCTAGAAACAGCGAGACCTGGGCGGCGATCCGTCCGGCCCGCACCAGCTCGGCCGGCGACAGGTCGGCGACGACCGCGGCGGGCGGCGAGGCCGTCAGCGCGCCCAGCACCAGCAGGCCCACGACGCTGGTCGCCCAGGCCAGCAGACCATGCGCGGTGTCGCGGAACTGGACCTCGTGGTCATGGACGTGCAGCCAGCGGGTGCGCAGCCGGCCGGCCAGATAGCCGCCCAGCATGCTGGCCGCCACCTGGCAGGCGATGAAGGTCGCGCCGAGGGCCGGGGTGAAGTCCTGGGCGGTCAGGCCGGCGGGCCACCGGGGCGAGACCTTGAGGCCAAAGCCCGCGCTTAGCGACAGCAGCACGAACAGCACCGCGATGGTTGCTGCAGCCCCGGCCAGGACGGCGTCCCAGCTGATGGCGGACTGGTTCTCGTCAGGGATGACGTCCAGCGAAAGGGGATCGCCAGCCATCAGAAGTGGCCGCTGCAGAAGGCCAGCAACAGGATGATCGGAAGCGGCACCCCGAGCAGCACAAAGAGGATCGATCGCATCGCCTGAGCATCCCTGCCAAGTTGGAAGCGCGCACCCTCTTTTGGAGCGGCGCCTTGTGCCGAAAGAACGGCTAAGGTCGGGGGCAGTTCCGGCGTTGATCGCAAACGCAAAAGGGGCGCCGGATCTGCATCCGACGCCCCTTTGCCGTTGACGGCGACGAGTCGCTGCTAGCGATAGCGGTACTCGTAGTGGCACTTCTTCTTGCCCTTGCCGATCTGGTGACCGGCCAGGCCGCCGACGCCGGCGCCCAGCAGGGCGCCTTCGGTCTTGTTGCCGCGGCCGGCGACGGTGTTGCCCACAAGGGCGCCGCCGAGGGCGCCGATGATGGCGCCGTTCTTGGCCTTGGACTTGTTGCAGACCAGGACGCGTTCGCGACGGCCCTGGGCTTCGGCGGCGGTGATGGCCACGCTGCTGGCCGTGAAGGCGACAGCGGTGGCCAGGACGATGGCTTTCAGTCGGGTGCGCATGGCGTGCTCTCCGAGCATTGTTGTTTAGATCCCTCGTGTCCTAAACGCCCAAGCTGACGGCCGGTTTCCAACCAAAGTCGGAAACTCGACCGTCGGCCTGGATCAGGGCTCAGCCTTCGACGCGATAGCGGCCGTCGGCGTCGGGACAGACGCGGACATAACGGTTCTCGACGCGGCCATTGTACTCGGCCGGGGCGGGGGCCAGGCGGCAGCGTTCGCTGGCCGTGGCGTAGCGGCCGTCGCTGTAGCGATAGGGCTGAGTCTGGTCGTAGCTGTAGTAGTTGCCGCGGGTGTCGCACTTGGCCGAGGCGTTGCCGACGGCCGCGCCGACACCGGCGCCGACCAGGGCGCCCAGCACGGTGCCTTCCGGACGGGCGTTGCGGGCGGCGACGTTCGAGCCCAAGGCCGCGCCGGCCAGGGCGCCGATCACGCCGCCGACGGTGGCGTTCTTCTTGGCGTCCTGACGGCAGTCGTCGCGGTAGTTGATGTTGGCGCTGGTGTCGATGCCGACGGCCCCGGCGTAGGGCGCGCCATAGCGGCTGGCCTCGCCCGGATTGCGGCGGTCATAGGCGCCGTAGCCGTAGCGGCGGTCATAGTCGTCGCGGGCGCGGGTATAGCGGTCGCGATCGCGCTCCCACTGGTCGCGATTGGCGTCGTAGCCGCTGGTCTGGCTGAGGCCGCTGGTGCGGAAGCGGTCGGCCTCGCGCGGGTTGCGGCGGTCGTAAGCGCCTTCACCATAGCGGCGGTCATAGTCGTAACGGGCGCGTTCGTAGGTGGCGCGGCCACGCTCGAACTCGGCCTGTTCGGCATAGTAGGCGGGGCTGTCGCGGTACTGGGCGACGCGATAGCGCTCGGCGTAGCTGGGGTTGCGACGGTCATAGGCGCCGCGGCCGTAGCGGCGGTCATAGTCGTCGCGGGTGCGCATGTAGTTGGCCCGGTCGCGCTCATAGGCGTCCTGGCGGTCCTGATACTCGGCCACGCGCTCGTAATAGTTGGAGCGCTGGTTGTCGTAGTTGCGCAGGCTCTGCTGGTAGGCCGAGTCCTGGGCAAAGGCGGCAGGCGCGATCGCGCCGAACGCCACGGTGGCGGCGAGCGCGGCTGCCAAACTCTTGCGCGCTGAAAGCGTTTTGGAAGTCATGAGAGTCTCCGTTCCCAATCGAACGGATCGACGCCGACCCCCGACAAGTGGGTCGTCAATCCGGGGTCTGTGTCCCTGCGCAATCAAAAGCCCGCGCAGAGGCGAAGTTCCCGGAAGTCGTGCGGTTCAACTCTCGGTCACGCTTTTCGGGTGACGGTCATCATGTAGTTGATGTCGACATCGCTCGAGCGGCTCCAGCGACCGGTCAGCGGATTGTAGGCGACGCCGAACGGGCCCTGCATCTCGACCGGCTCGCCGCCGAGGAAGGCGCGCAGCTCTTCGGGTTTCAGGAACTGCTTCCAGTCGTGCGTGCCGGCCGGCACCCAGCGCAGCACGTATTCGGCCCCGATCTTGGCCAGCGCCAGGGCCTTCAGCGTGCGGTTCAGGGTGGCGACGATCATCAGGCCGCCGGGCTTGAGCAGCTTGGAGCACGTGCGCAGGAACTCGCCCGGATCGGCGACGTGCTCGATGACCTCCATGGTCAGCACCACGTCGAACAGCCCAGCGCCCTCGGCCAGCAGCTGCTCGGCGGTGGCGGGGCGATAGCCGATGGTCAGGCCCTGTTCTGAGGCATGGGTCGCGGCGGTCTTGATGTTCTTTTCCGAGGCGTCGACGGCGGTGACCTCGAAGCCCAGGCGGGCCATCGGCTCGCTCAGCAGGCCGCCGCCGCAGCCGATGTCGAGCAAGGTCAGGCCCTGGAACGGCTGGCGCGCCGCGCCGTCGCGGCCGAACCGCACCAGCGCTTGCTCGCGGATGAAGGCCAGCCGGCAGGGATTAAACACGTGCAGCGGCGCGAACTTGCCCTTCGGATCCCACCACTCGGCGGCGATGGCCGAGAACCGCGCCACGTCGGCGGGGTCGATGCTCCAGGAGGGGGTTGCTGCGGCTTGAGTCATGGTCAGCGTATGAGCACGACTTCGACCGGCAGGTCCAGATCGGTCCAGACCCTATCGGCGGTCATCACGGGCAGCTTCTCGCGCATGGCCAGGGCGATACACGCGCGATCGCCGAGCGAGAGGCCTCGCGGGACGGTAATCTTGCGCAGGAGCCCCGTTTGGATGGCCAAGCCGCGATCGAAGTCGATGACCCGCGGCGGAAGGCCGGCGACTTGCCGTTCAACGTCGTAGGGATCGAAGCCCATCTTGATCATGTCGGAAATGGCTTCAGCGAGATTGATCGTGCTGATCTGGCTTCTCGGCAGCGCGGCAATGACCTGATCCCGGCCCTTCTCGCCGTAACTCACCGCCAGGATTGCCGAGGCGTCCAGGACGAACTCGGTCGTCACGACCGATCCTCACCGTTGAAGGCGTCACGCGCTTCCATCTCGACTTCGCGTCGGCGCTCGGCAAGCAGCGCATCGACGCCGGAGACGCCCGGCTGGACGTAGGGCTTTGCCCATTCCTGAAGTCTTCGCGCCGATTCTGAGGTGCTACGCAGGGTAAAGAAGTCGCCGTCGAGTTCGGCGATGATCCCGCCGCCCGATGGCGCGCCGAGCGCGATGAGAACTTCAAGCGGCAGACGGGTCGTTCCGTCACTGGCGACTTCGAGCCTGTAGGTCGCCGGCCGTGCGTGAACAAAGGCGCCGGCCTCGCCTTCGGCCATGCCCGGGGGAGGGGGATCAGCAAGGCCTGCCTTCGCGTCCGACTCTTCCAGCACATTGCGCACATGCTGATAGCGCTTGCCCAGCAGGCGGGCGATCTCGGCGCGGGGATAGCCTGCGGCGGCCAGGGCGCGGATCTTGGCGGCCACGGTCTTGCAGCCGGCCAACGTCTTCTCAAGCTCGGGCGTCATGACGGCCTCCAGCGTGAAATTTGGATAGGTAGATAGTCAGTCAGGTTGCATTGTTCGTCAATTGCGGCGCCACGCGGCGAAAAAGACACATCCGCGACATTGCCGTTGCGCCATCCCCCCGCTAGAAGGCCGGGGCTTGCGCGAGGGGGAGCGATCTGCCCGCGCGGGCGCAAGAAATAACCAAGTGTCGAGGTACCAAGGACGTGTCACGTCTGGTGATGAAGTTCGGCGGCACCTCGGTGGCCGACCTGGAGCGCATCCGCCGTGTGGCGCGCCTGGTCGCCGCCGAAGTGGCGACGGGGAAGCAGGTCGCGGTGGTCGTGTCGGCCATGTCGGGCAAGACCAACGAGCTGGTCGCCTGGACCGATGGCGCCGGTCGCGCCGCAGCGGGTCTCCCGGAGTCTGACGACGAGTACGACGCCATCGTCGCCTCGGGCGAACAGGTGACGGCCGGTCTGCTGGCCATGACCCTGCGCAACATGGGTCACAAGGCCCGCTCGTTCCTGGGCTGGCAGGTGCCGATCCTGACGAACGAGGCCCACGGCAGCGCCCGCATCGAGGACATCCCGCCGGCCAATCTGGAAGCCTGTTTCGAGGCCGGCGAGATCGCCGTCATCGCCGGCTTCCAGGGCGTGACCAGCCACCAGCGGATCACCACCCTGGGCCGGGGCGGCTCGGACACCTCGGCCGTGGCCATCGCCGCCGCCGTCAAGGGCGCCTGCGACATCTATACGGACGTCGACGGCGTCTACACCACCGATCCCCGCATCGAGAAGAAGGCCCGCAAGCTGGCCAAGATCTCGTACGAGGAAATGCTGGAAATGGCCTCGCTGGGGGCCAAGGTGCTGCAGACCCGCTCGGTCGAGATGGCCATGGCCCATCGCGTCCCGCTGCGGGTGCTGTCGAGTTTCGTCGAGCCGGGCGAAGCCCCCGGCCAAGGTACGGTCGTCTGCGACGAGGAAGAAATCATGGAAAAGCGCATCGTCTCGGGCGTCGCCTATAGCCGCGACGAAGCCAAGATCACTCTGTTGGGCCTGCCCGACCATCCGGGCGTGTCCTCGCAGATCTTCGGCCGTCTGGCCGACGCCAATGTGAATGTCGACATGATCGTGCAGTCGCGGGCGCGCACCGCCGAGACCGCCAACATGGAGTTCACGGTCGGCAAGCGCGACGCCGCCCGCGCCGTCGAGATCGTCCAGGCCGCCAAGGCCGAGATCGGCTTCGAGGACGTCGCCGTCGACGAGGACGTCTCGAAGGTCTCGGTGATCGGGGTCGGCATGCGCAGCCACGCCGGCGTCGCCCAGTCGATGTTCGCCGCCCTGGCCGAAAAGAACATCAACATCCAGGTCATCTCGACCTCGGAGATCAAGATCTCGGTCCTGATCGACGCGGCCTACACCGAGCTGGCTGTGCGGGCCCTGCACGCGGTGTACGGGCTGGATCAGCTGTAAGTCACTGCGTCCTTCGAGGCCGCTGCGCGGCGCCTCAGGATGAGGCAATTTGTGAATTCCTCATCCTGAGGTGCGAGGCGAAGCCGAGCCTCGAAGGACGCACCGCTTTCGCCGTTGTCCAAACGTCGTGTTCTGACGTTAAGAAGGCGCCCGCGCAGCTCCGAGAGTCCCATGTCCGACGTCTTCAAGTTCGATCCTGACGCCAAGACCGTCACCTTCCACGGCGACGCCGGCCTCGACCTGCTCTACGATCTCTTGCTGCGCGCCAAGTTCGGCGACGGCTACGAGAAGCCGCTGCTGATCAGCCCGTGGCTGGCGGCGCTGCTGAATCAGCTGGATCAGGCCCTGCCGGACGACGGCCAGTGGTTCCCCGAAAAGCCCGGCCAGCCGATCTTCGACACCGACGACCTCCTGGCCATGGGCGACGCGGTCATCGAGGAAGGCCACACCGTCGGCTGGTGGACGATGAACGCGCTGGAAAAGCGCGCCTATCTGCGCAACGTCATCGCCGCCCCGCACCCGCTGACCGACCTCGAGGTCGAGTTCATCGAGACCGACATCGACGCCGCCCTCCAGCAGGCCCGCCGCCTGGTGCAGGACGCCGACGAGCCCCTGGCCCTGCCGGGACACGGCTGAGTTCGCTATACTCGCGGGCATGGGCCACGACCTGACCGCCCCCGCCGAACTGTCGTTCCGTCGCTACAGCGCCGAGGCGCTGTCGCATGCCCACGACTTCGACCAGATCGTGCTGCCGCGCCGTGGCGTGCTGGAGATCGAGGTCGACGGCAAGGGCGGGCGGGTCGATCCGGGCCGCGCGGCCGTGATCCCGCCGGGCACACGCCATGTCTGCGCCGCCAATGGCGAGAACCTGTTCGTGGTCGCCGACATCGGCGGCGCGCTGATGGCCCCGTTCGAGCGCCTGCGCGAGGCGCCGTTCGCCCCGGTGACCGGCGCGGTGCACGGCCTGCTGGCCTATCTGTCGGGCGAGGCGCCAGGCGGGATCGAGGCCGGCGTGGCGGGCCTCTGGACGCCCCTGCTGCTGCGCGGCCTCACGACGGGTCCGATCGCGGTCGATCCGCGCCTGGCCCGCGCCGCGGCGATGATCGAGGCGCGCTACGACCAACCTTTGACCGTCCGCGACCTGGCCGCCGAGGCCGGCATGAGCCAGAGCCGCTTCTTCGCGAAATTCTCGGAAGCCTATGGCGCCACCCCGCACGGGGCGCTGAGCGACGCGCGCCTGCGCGCCGCCCAGCGGCTGCTGACCGGCAGCGCCCTGTCGATCGCCGAGATCGCCGTGCGCACGGGCCACGGCGACCAGAGCGGCCTGACCCGGCGGATGAAGGCGCAGCTGGGGGTGACGCCGGCGGCGTGGCGGAAGGGGCGGTAGAGATCTTCCCCCGCGATACGAGGGAGGATCTTCCTAAGCCTTGGCAGCTTTCGCCAAAGCCGCGCTTGGCGTGAGCTGCTAACTCCGTACCCATGACCACCTCCCGTAATCTCCTTCTGGGCCTGCTGTGCGGCCTGATCGCCGGCGCGTTCTGGGGCGGGGTGTTTCTGGCGCCGAAGCTCTTGGACGCCTTCACCCCGCTGCAGGTGACGGCGGGGCGCTATATCGCCTACGGCCTGGCGTCGATCGTGCTGCTGGCCCCGGTCTGGCGCAGCGTCATGGGGCGCATGGAGGGGCGCGACTGGCGGGATCTCTTCCTGCTGAGCCTGCTTGGCAACCTGATCTACTACATCGGCCTGGCGATCTCGGTGCAGACCTCGGGCGTGGCGCTGGCCTCGCTGGTCATCGGGCTGCTGCCGGTGACGGTGACCTTGCTGGGCGCGAAGCCGGGGGAGGGCGTTCCGCTCCGCAAGCTGATCGCGCCGCTGGCTCTGGTGGTGGCCGGTGGGGTCTGCATCAATGTGGCGGTGTTCACCCAGAACCAGGGCGTGGGCCTGGGCCAGCAGTTGGTCGGCCTGCTGGGCGCGTTGCTGGCCCTGGGGGTCTGGACCGTCTACGCCGTCTGGAACGCCCGCCGGCTGGCGGCGACCCCGAAGTTCTCCAGCCACGAGTGGTCGCTGCTGACCGGTGTCGCGACGGGCCTTTTGTCGCTGGTGCTGGTCCCGGCGTTGGTCCTGGGCGGCAAGGCGCATGTTCCTGCCGCCTGGGGCTGGTTCTGGATGGTCAGTTTCGCGGTGGCGATCGGGGCCTCGGTGATCGGCAACGGCCTGTGGAACGCCGCCAGCCGCTACCTGCCGCTCAGCCTGTCGGGCCAGATGATCGTGTTCGAGACCCTGTTTGCGCTGCTGTACGGCTTCCTGCACGAAGGCCGCTGGCCGCGTGGGCTGGAGACGGCGGCGATCGTGCTGATGCTGGCCGGGGTGGTGTGGTCGGTGCGGCTGCATCGGCCGAAGGTGGACTTGGCTTAACCAACCCGCTTCCCCGGCGAAGGCCGGGGCCCAGATCTCAAGGCACTGGGGCTGACCGGATAGGGTTCAGCGCTCGTAGAGCCCGCCTCAATGCTCTTCCATCTGGGCCCCGGCCTTCGCCGGGGAAACGGATGGGGGCAAACTTTTTTCAACATGACCGGAATCTGAACGGCGCGGTTCAAGTCGGGTTCAGGCAGGCCCCCTTACAACGGACATCAACAGCGCCGCCCAGAACTGGTTTGGGGGCGACGCCACCGGAAAAGGAGACTGTCATGCACAAGTTCACCAAGACCGCGATCGTCGTCGCCACCGTCGGCGCCCTGGTCGCCCCCCCCTCCGCCGCCTTTGGGGCTTACAAGACCCGGCGCGCCATCATCGGCGCCCTGATCGGCGGTGTCGCCGGCGCCGCCGTCGGCGACGGCAAGACCGAAGCGGTCGCCATCGGCGCCGTCGCCGGCGCGGCCCTGGGCGCCAGCACGGGCAAGAGCAACAAGCGCTACGGTCACGGCTATCGCAGCAACCCCCGCTACGAAAACAGCCGCTACTACGACAACCGCTACGACCGCGGCGGCTATCGCAACGACCGTTACGACGCCCGCTACGGCTACGGTTATCGCCGCTAACCCCGTTCCAAGTCGCTAGAGTTCCGATCCCTCCCCTAGCGATCAGACTGCGCCGCCCGCGAAAACGGGCGGGGCCTTTTCCTGGGGGCCCACCTAATCGCCATTCGGTTGACGCCGCGCGGATCGCCCCTGCGGAATCTGCGGGAGCCCCCAACCTGAGGAA
>CAZRPD010000059.1:0-26663 GCA_964601775.1 uncultured Caulobacter sp.
CGCCCAGCGCGGCCTCGGCGACCAGCACGGCGCGCAGGCGGCCGGGGGCGACCAGCCGCGCCTCGACCGCGCCGATGGCGGTGACGTCGACCAGCGAGGGCCGGCCCGACAGCTGGGCGATCTCGCCCACGAACTGGCCGGCGGCGTGCTCGACGATCGGCTGGCTTTCGTTGTGGGCGTCGCGCCGGCTGATCGCCACCCGGCCGGCCAGGATCACGAACAGGCCGGGCGAGGGCACGCCGGATGTGGCCAGCGCCTCGCCGGGCTGGGCCTGAATGACCTGGCCGAAGCGGCGCAACCGGTCGATCTCGGCCGCTTGCAGGCGGGGGAACATCTGGGCGCGGCGGGTGTCGAAGGTGCTGTCGGGCATGGGACGCACACTGCTCCAGGTTTGTGTCGTGGTCACGTCTCGCGGAACGAGGGTTTTGAACATTCACGCCGTGACGCGATGATCGGCAAGTTCTAGGCTCCGCATCATGCAATCTGCCTCCGCCCCCCGACCGGCCACCCAATGGCGCGCCGGCGCCCTGGAGCCGCTGACCCGCCAGCTGCCGCGCGAGACGGCGATCGGCCTGTCGCTGGACGGCCGGCCGCACACGGTGCTGATGGCCACGCCCGAAGACGTCGAGGATCTGGCGCGCGGCTTCGTCGTCACTGAGGCGATCGCCGCGCCCGGCGACATCGCTAGCGTGACGATCAAGGCAGAAGACCGCGGCCTGCTGGTCGATGTCCGCTTCGCTCCCGGCGCGCTGGCCCGCAAGGCGCGGCCGCGGAACCTGGAGGGCCGCTCCAGCTGCGGGCTGTGCGGCGTACAGCGCCTGGCCGACGCGGTGCGGCCGCTGCCGACGCTGGAGCAGGGGGTGCGCATCGCCCATGCCGCCATCCCCAAGGCCTTGGCGGCGCTGGAAGGCGAGCAGGCCCTGGGCCGCCTGACCCGCGCCACCCATGCCGCGGCCTTCTTTGACGCCGACGGGATGCTGATCCTGGTCCGCGAGGATGTCGGCCGCCACAACGCCTTGGACAAGCTGGCCGGGGCGATGATGGTCGCCGGCCACGATGCGGCGACCGGCTTCGTCGTCGTCACCAGCCGCTGCTCGTTCGAGATGGTCGAGAAGGCCGTGCGGATCGGCTGCCCGATCCTGGTGGCGGTCTCGGCCCCGACCGAGCTGGCCATCACCAAGGCGGGCGAGGCCAACCTGACCCTGGTCGCCCTGGCCCGCGCCGACGGCCACGCGGTGTTCGCCGGCGGCGAGCGCCTGTTCGAGATGGAGCCGGCCTGATGTCCGACACGAAGGTTCCCCATTCCAAGGTTCAGGGCGTTCGCCCCTACGATCACCCCGCCGGCGGCTGGGACGCGCTGAAGGCCGTAGCCGGCGCCCTGGTCGACCAGGAGACGGTGATCGAGGGCGGCAAGACCCTGATGCGGGCCAACCAGCCGGAAGGCTTCGACTGCCCCGGCTGCGCTTGGCCAGACCCCAAGCACACCTCGTCGTTCGAGTTCTGCGAGAACGGGGCCAAGGCCGTGGCCTGGGAGGCGACCACCAAGCGCGCCACGCCGGAGGTCTTTCTGCAGCACACGGTCAGCGAGCTGCTGACCTGGAGCGACCACGCGATCGAGGACCTGGGCCGGCTGACCGAGCCGATGGCCTACGACCCGGCCGACGACCATTATAAAGTGATCTCGTGGGAGGACGCCTTTGCGCGGACCGCCGTCGGCCTCAAGGCGCTGAAGGATCCGAACGAAGCCGAGTTCTACGCCTCGGGGCGGGCCAGCAACGAGGCGGCGTTCCTGTACCAGCTGCTGGCGCGGCGGTTCGGGACCAACAATTTCCCCGACTGCTCGAACATGTGCCACGAGCCGACCAGCGTGGGCCTGCCGGACTCGATCGGCATCGGCAAGGGCTCGGTGACGCTGGAGGACTTCGACCACGCCGACCTGATCCTGTGCTTCGGGCACAATCCAGGCACCAACCATCCCCGGATGATGGCCACCTTGCGCGAGGCCAGCCGGCGCGGGGCGACGATCCTGGCGTTCAATCCGCTGAAGGAGCGGTCGCTGGAGAAGTTCGCCTCGCCGCAGGACCCGGTCGAGATGGCGACCCTGTCCTCGACCCCCATCGCCTCGGCCTATTTCCAGGTCAGCATCGGCGGCGACGCGGCCTTCGTGCAGGGGATGATGAAGGCGGTGCTGGCGCTGGACGCTCGCGACGGCGACGTGCTGGATCGCGACTTCATCGCCGAGCACACCACTGGCTTCGACGCGCTTGTCGCTCACATCGAGGCGATGGACTGGGCCACGATCGAGGCCGGCTGCGGCCTGCCGCGGGCGCGGATCGAGGAGGCGGCGGCGATCTACGCCAAGGCCAAGGCGGCGATCCTCTGCTACGGCATGGGCCTGACCCAGCACCGCGACAGCTCGGGCACGGTGCAGCAGCTGGTCAATCTGCTGCTGCTGAAGGGCAATATCGGCCGGCCGGGGGCGGGGATCTGTCCGCTGCGGGGCCACTCCAACGTCCAGGGCAATCGCACGGTCGGCATCGCCGAGAAGCCGTCGGTGGCCATGCTGGACTCTATAAAGACGGTGTTCGGCTTCGAGCCGCCGCGCGAGCATGGCCACACGGTGGTCGAGGCGATCGCGGCCATGGAGCGGGGCGAGGCCAAGTGGTTCATGGGCCTGGGCGGCAATTTCGCCGTCGCCGCGCCCGACCCGGTGCGAACCTTCGCGGCCATGCGCCAGCTGGACCTGGCGGTCCATGTCGCCACCAAGCCCAACCGCACCCACCTCTTGATCGGCAAGGACGCGATCCTGCTGCCCTGCCTGGGCCGCACCGAGATGGACGTGCGAGCCGGAACGCGCCAATCGGTGACCGTCGAGGACTCGATGTCGATGGTCCACGCCTCGCGCGGCCTCAACCCGCCGGCGTCCGAGCACCTGATGTCCGAGCCCGCCATCGTCTGCGGCGTCGCCTCGGCGGTGTTCGGCGAGGATCCGCTGGTCGACTGGCCCGCCCTGGCCGACGACTACGACGCCGTGCGCGACCTGATCGCCCGGGTCTTTCCGGAGGGTTTCGAGGACTACAACGACAAGGTCCGCGTCCCGGGCGGCTTCCGGCTGCCGGTGGGGCCGACCGACCGGATCTGGAAGACCGCCAGCGGCAAGGCCAACTTCCTGGTCTTCGATCCCAAGGGCGGGGATCCGCGCCGGGGCGATCCCGACGTCATGCTGCTGACCACCCTGCGCAGCCACGACCAGTACAACACCACGATCTACGGGATGAACGACCGCTATCGCGGGGTGTTCGGCCGTCGCGACGTGGTCTTCGCCAATCCCGACGACATGGCGCGGGCCGGCCTCTCGGAGGGCGACCTGGTCGACCTGGGCGCGGCGTTCGACGAGGGCGGCGAGCGGGTGGCGCGCGGCTTCACCGTCGTGGCGCGCGACATCCCGCCGGGCTGCCTGGCGGCCTATTATCCCGAGACTAATGTCGTCATCTCGCTGGACGACCACGACCTGCGTTCGGGCACGCCGGCCTACAAGTCGGCCCCGGTCAGATTGCGCAAGCACCAGACTTTGTGGCGCCGCTGAAATGCATTGTTAGGAGCCTGCAAGCTTAATGGCCCGCGACCTCCTGTGGGAGAGAGGGGCCGAGGGTGCAACGGGAAGGCGTGATCATCGAGACCGTCGAGGTCTCGCAGCTGGGAGCCGCCGAGCGTGAGCTGTGGCGCCGTTTCCGCGCGGCCGATAGCGCCCTCGCCAGCCCCTACTTCGACCTTCGCTTCGTGGAGATCGCCGCCCAGGTCGCGCCCGGCGCCGGCCTGGCCATCGTCCGCGAGGGCGACGCGATCCGCGGCTTCCTGCCGTTCCAGACACGCGGCGCGCTGCTGCAGCCCCTGGCCGCGCCGCTCAGCGACTTTCATGGCCTGATCGCCGAGCCCGGTTGGGCGGTGGCCAGCATGCTGCCGCGCCTGGAGGGCATCCGCCGCGCTCGCTTCAGCGGTCTGGTTCGCGCTGGCGAGGAAGACTTGGCCGGGATGTCGCCGCGCCGGGCCATGGTCGCCGATCTCACCGAAGGCTTCGACGCCTATCTGGCCGGACGCGGCCCCGCCTCCCTGAAGGACAAGCGCCGCCGCCGCCGCGCCTTGGAACGCGACCACGGCCACGTCGCCTTTTCGCTGGAGCGTCCGCAGGCCGAGGAAGTGGCCTGGGTGCTGGAGCGTAAGCGCCAGCAGATCAACCGCACCCATCAGTATGACGTCTTCGCCTGCGGCTGGACGGCCGAGCTGGTCCGCCGGCTGGGCCAGATCGAGGACGACGACTTCGGTTTGCGCCTGGCCTGTCTGAAAGCGGGCGGAACGGTTGTCGCCGCCGAACTGGGTCTGGTGTCGGGCGGTCGCTATCACCTGTGGTTTCCGGTCTATGAGCGCGCCTACGCCAAGTATTCGCCAGGCAGCTTGATGACCCTGGATACGCTGGAGCACCTGGCGGCGCGGGGCGTCACCCGGGTGGACTTCGGGGTCGACGCCGACGCCTACAAGCACGACTTCGCCGATCCGGCCGAGGTGGTCTTCGAGGGCATGGTCGAGCGTAGGATGTCGTCACGTGGTCGCGACATGCGCCTGTTTGGCGCCGCACGTCTGGCGCGGCGCTTCGATCGCATCGTCGCCTGCGAGCCTGGCCTGGTGGGCCAACTGCGCGGCGGCGCGGGTTTCCTGGCCGGCGTGGCGCGTCGCCATCCCCGGCTTGGCGCCAGTCTGGGGGCCGGGCTGGGGATGAGCCTGGGTCTTGGCTTGAGCCTTGCACTGTTGGCGGACTGAGGAGATTGCCATGTCCGATCTGATCCAGACCTGGTCGCCGGCCCAGAAGGCCGATTTCGGCAAGACGCCGATGGTGTTCGACCACAAGCTTGCGTCCACCGGCCTGTTCGAGGACGCGGCGCTGGAGCGGCTGCTGGACGTCTATCCAGCCGAGCTGTTCGACATCAACCTGTTCGACTTCGACGAGGCGGGGCAGGCCACGATGCACACCGGCGCGCGGGGCCGCCTGCCGGGCAAGGACGTGCTGGCCGGCGTCAAGGAAGGGCGCATCTGGGTGCAACTGCGCGGCGCGGAGTCTTGGTATCCGGAACTGCGCGACGCGATCCACAAGGCCTTCGCGGGCATTTCCGAGCAGGTTCCGGGGTTCAAGCCCGTCCAGCTGACCGGGCAGCTGATCATGTCGGCCCCGGGCGCCAAGGTGCCGTTCCACGCCGATGCGCCGGGCGTGGTGCTGTTCCACCTGCGCGGTCGCAAGCGGATCTGGATCTATCCGTCCGACGAGACCCACATGCCCCAGCAGGGCATGGAGAATATCCTGCTGCGCCAGCAGAGCGAGGACCTGCCGTATCGCCGTGACTGGGACGCCGCGGCGGCCGTGTTCGACCTGGAGCCGGGGCAGGCGGTGACCTGGCCGCTGCACGCGCCGCACCGCATCGAGAACCAGGGCGTCTTCAACGTCTCGCTGTCGGTCGACTACCAGACCTGGAACACGCGGATGATCAACGGCGCCTACTATACCAACGGCGTCCTGCGCCGCTGGGGCGCGCCGGTCGGGTCCATTCGCAAGACGCCACCCGCCGCCCGCGCGGCGTTGTGGGGGGCCTCGCTGGGCCTGCGCCGCCTGCCGCTCGTCGAGGATCGCATCAAGAGCTTCGAGCGCAGCTTCGAGCTGGGCCAGCCCTAGAAGGTGACAACCGGGTCATGACCTCGAATTAAGTCGCTGAACCCCGTTACGGCGTCTACCGTCCCCGCATCGAATATCGACACGCATCCGATGGGGAGCAAAACGATGCGCACTATGACCGCCGTGGCCGTTCTGGCCGCCGCCCTGTCCGCGGCCGGCGCCGCCTCGGCCTCGCCGAACCTGAAGATCAAGGACGCCGTCGCCCGCGTCGTGATCATTCCGGAAAACCGCACCGACATCAAAGTCGAGACCCTGACCACCAACGCCAGCCTGCCGCTGACCGTCCGCACGAATGGCGAGGAGGTCATCGTCGACGGCGACCTGCGCATGAGCAAGATCGGCAGCTGCAACGTCCGCAACGGCAAGGTCTTCGTGAAGGTGCGCGGCGTGGGCGAGGTCGCCTATGACGACATCCCGAAGATCGCCGTGCGCATGCCGATGAATGTCCGCGTGGCCGGCGGCGGCGCGGTGTTCGGCGACATCGGCCGCTCGGACAGCGTCAATGTGGCCAATGCCGGCTGCGGCAGCTGGACCGTCGCCAACACCAAGGGCAAGCTCGAGATCAGCCAGGCCGGGTCCGGCGACACGCGCGCCGGGACGGCCAGCGCGCTGGAGGTCAGCCTCGCGGGCTCGGGCGGGGTCAGGACCCAGGCCATCGCCGGCGATGTCGAGGTGTCGATCGCCGGCTCGGGCGACGTGACCGTCGCCAGCCTGTCGGGTTCGCTGGAAGGCAATGTCGCCGGTTCGGGCGACATCACGGTCGCCGGCGGCCGGGCGCGCTCGGTCGAGATCAATGTGATGGGCTCGGGCGACGTGACCTTCAACGGCGAGGCCGATAGCGCCGACGTCTCGGTGGCCGGCTCGGGCGATATCCGCATCGCCAAGGTCAATGGCCCGGTCAAGAAGCACGTGGCCGGCTCGGGTGACGTGATCATCGGCCAGTAGGTCGGGCGCACACTCTATATATAAGTGAAGGCCCCGGGATCGCTCCCGGGGCCTTCTTGCTTTGGCGAACCTAAAGGTTCGACAGGTTCGCTAAAGCAGAGGCGCTTAGCGCGTGCCGAACGCGAACAGGTCGCTGGCGGTGGCCAGGTCGACGCCGGCGCGGTCGCGGTCCTTCAGGCTGCCGCCGAAGGTGTAGCGGAAGCCGACCTTGACGGCGTCCGAGTTCAGCTTCGCCAGGTCCTTCGACTCGGCGTGGGTGTACTTGGCGAAGGTCGACCAACCGCTGTTGGCGAACTTGTATTCGCCACCGGCGTTCACGTCCCACAGGTCGGCGTCGACGTTGGTGTCGATGCGCGACCAGCCGGCGCCGGCGTTCAGGCGGAAGTTGTCCGAGACGAAGTAGCGGGCTTCACCGCGGACGGCCCACAGGTCGGCGTCCAGCTCGTTCGACTGGCCGTAGGCGACCAGGCCCGTCAGGGTGACGTTTTCCAGGTACTTCTGGGCTTCGGCGCCGACAGCCCACAGGGTGTCGTTCGACGGACGCGACAGGGCCGTGAAGGCGCCGACGCGGTAGCCGTTACCCAGCGTGGTGGTCAGGTGCACGGCGCCCGAGGCGACGGTCTCGTCCGACAGGTCGTTGTCCGAGATGGCGACATCGCCGTTGGCGGTCACGGTCCAGGCGCCTTGCAGCGGGATGGCGACCGAGCCGTCGAGCACGGCCGAGGTGCCGTCGTTGCCGCCGAAGCGGGTGTTGATGTCCGTGTAGTTCACGGCGGCGCCGACCGAGCCGATGCTTTGGGCGAAGGCCGGGGCCGAGACGGCGGCGGCGATCAGGGCGGCGGTGGCGAACAGCTTCGTATTCATGTGGGTCTATCCCCTTACTGAGAGTGGCTCCGCCGACTGGCTGGACGGTCGTTGTTGGGGGGAGGGGCCGCCCAGTCCGTCGGGGAGGAGCGGCATCTATGGGGGTTTGACGGGCGCCTCAAGGTCAGCGGCGGCGCTTGTAGGTCGAATAATGCATTTTTGTGACACTTGCGGAGGCGGAAATTTCCCCTATCGCGCATGCGCTTGCATGTTCATTGCCACATTGTGCCCAAATTCATTAAATGCGGACCGGCGTTATGTTCCGGCGGGTCTTGCGTCGGGCGGGGAGGGCGCCTATCCAGGTCCTGCCCGACGACTCGCGCCCCGCAAAGGCTCGACGAACCGGACACAGCGCTTGACGAAACCGATTCCGGAACGTACAAGCGCGCCTCTGTTGGACCGGCTGTGAGCTCTCGGGCTCAAACGCGGTTCGCGAGACGCCCGGACATAGCGCCGCCAATCCTTCTTTCGAG
Organism: uncultured Caulobacter sp.; assembly: GCA_964601775.1. GTDB lineage: Bacteria > Pseudomonadota > Alphaproteobacteria > Caulobacterales > Caulobacteraceae > Caulobacter. Next base: position 8,002 of record CAZRPD010000059.1, read on the forward strand.
AGGGGCCACCTTCGGGAGGGGCGCAATATCTGGTCATCACCCTTGGCAGGCGACTGCTGAGGACCTTTGTTTTGCGGACGCTGCGTACGGACCCTCTCTTGGGTTCGGGTTGGTCTTTGAAATGGTTCGAGACGCGGGCGCAGCCCACTAGGAAACCGAGCGATATGGATCGTCAGAACATCCGCATCCGGCTCAAGGCCTTTGATCACCGCGTGTTGGATCATTCCACGCGCGAGATCGTGAATACGGCCAAGCGCACGGGTGCGACGGTACGGGGCCCGATCCCCCTGCCCACGCTTATCGAGAAATTCACCGTCAACCGTTCGCCGCACGTCGACAAGAAGTCGCGCGAACAGTTCGAGATCCGTACGCACAAGCGCGTTCTCGACATCGTTGACCCGACTCCGCAGACCGTGGACGCGCTGATGAAGCTCGACCTGTCGGCCGGCGTTGACGTCGAAATCAAGCTGTAAGGAGGGCCCTCTTATGACTCTCCCCACCCAACGCACCGGTCTGATCGCCAAGAAGCTGGGCATGACCCGCTTCTTCGACGAAGCTGGCCAGCACGTGCCGGTCACCGTCCTGTCGCTGGACGGCTGCCAGGTCACGGCTCAGCGCACTGTTGAGAAGGACGGTTACACCGCCCTGCAACTGGGCGCCGGCGCCAAGAAGGCCAAGAACACCCCGAACGCCATGCGCGGTCACTTTGCGAAGGCGGCCGTCGAGCCGAAGCGCATCGTCGCCGAGTTCCGCGTCGAAGAGAATGCTCTGATCGAAGTCGGCGCCGAGTTCACGGCCGACCACTTCGTCGCCGGCCAGAAGGTCGACATCCAGGGCGTGACCGTCGGTAAGGGCTTCGCCGGCGCCATGAAGCGCTGGAACTTCGGTGGTCTGCGCGCAACGCACGGCGTTTCGCTCTCGCACCGTTCGCACGGCTCGACCGGTAACCGCCAGGATCCGGGTCGTACGTTCCCGGGCAAGAAGATGGCTGGTCACCTCGGTCAAGAAACCGTCACCACGCTGAACGTGACTGTCTGGAAGGTCGACGTCGAACGCGGCCTGATCCTGGTCAAGGGCGCCGTCCCGGGCCACGAAGGCAGCTACGTGAAGATCCGCGACGCTGTGAAGAAGGCCGCTCCGGCCGACCTGCCGCGTCCGGGCGCCTTCCGCAAGGCTGGTGAGGCTCCGGCCGCCGCTGCTGAAACCCCTGCTGAAGAGGCCCCCGCGGCGACGACCGAAGAGGGCGAAGGCTAATGAAACTCGACGTCATCAAGCTTGACGGCGCGAAGGCCGGTTCTGTGGATCTCGACGACGCCATCTTCGGCATCGACGACATCCGCGGCGACATCCTTCAGCGCGTCGTGACCTGGCAGCTGGCCAAGCGCCGCTCGGGTAACCACAAGATTCAAGTTCGTAACGAGGTCTCTCGGACGAGCAAGAAGATGTACAAGCAAAAGGGCACCGGCGGCGCTCGTCACGGTTCGCGCCGTGCGGCTCAGTTCGTCGGCGGCGCCAAGGCCCACGGCCCTGTCGTCCGTAGCCACGCGTTCGACCTGCCGAAGAAGATCCGGGCCATGGCTCTGCGCCACGCCCTGTCCTCGAAGGCCAAGGCCGGCTCGCTGGTCGTGCTGGACAGCGTTGTGCTGACCGAAGCGAAGACGGCCGCCCTGCGCGCCACCTTCGACAAGATCGGTCTGAAGAACGCCCTGGTCATCGCCGGTCCGGAAGTGGACGCGAACTTCAAGCTCGCGGCCCGCAACATCCCGAACGTGGATGTCCTGCCGAACGCCGGCCTGAACGTCTACGACGTGCTGCGTCGCCAAACCCTCGTCCTGACCAAGGACGCGGTCGAAGCGATCTCGGCGCGTTTCGCTGAGAAGGAAGCCGCCTAATGGCCGCCACCGCTCGCCACTACGATACGATCCTGTCGCCGGTGATCACCGAAAAGACGACCCTGCTCTCGGAGCAGAACAAGGTTGTCTTCAAGGTGGCCAACGATGCGTCGAAGGACGAGATCGCCGCCGCCGTCGAAGAGCTGTTCAAGGTCAAGGTTACGAAGGTCAACACCATCGTCACCAAGGGCAAGACCAAGCGCTTCCGTGGCATCGTCGGGCGTCGTAACGACGTCAAGAAAGCGATCGTGACGCTGGCCGAAGGCCAGTCGATCGACATCACGACGGGGCTCTAATCAGATGGCCTTGAAGCAATTTAACCCGACCAGCCCCGGCCAACGCGGCCTGGTGCTGATCGATCGCAGCGAACTTCACAAGGGTAAGCCCGAGAAGAAGCTCGTTGAAGGTCTGACCAAGTCGGGCGGTCGCGGCGGCAATGGCCGTATCGCGGTCCGTTTCCGCGGCGGCGGCGCCAAGCGCCTGTACCGTCTGGTCGACTTCAAGCGTCGCAAGCAAGGCGTGGCCACGGTCGTTCGTCTCGAATACGACCCCAACCGCACCGCGTTCATCGCCCTGATCAAGTATCAGGCCGACGGCGAACTAGCGTACATCCTGGCCCCGCAACGCCTCAAGGCCGGTGACGAAGTCGTCACCGCTGAAAAGGTCGACGTGAAGCCGGGCAACACCTCGCCGCTGCGCACGCTGCCGATCGGTACGATCATCCACAACATCGAGCTGAAGCCCGCCAAGGGTGGTCAGATCGCTCGCTCGGCTGGCGCTTACGCCCAGCTGGTCGGTCGTGACGCCGGCTACGCCCAGATCCGCCTGAACTCGGGCGAGCTGCGCATGGTGCTCGATACGTGCCTGGCCACCGTCGGCGCCGTTTCCAACCCCGACCATATGAACCAGAACCTCGGCAAGGCCGGTCGTTCGCGTCATATGGGCCGTCGCCCGCACGTCCGCGGCGTCGCCATGAACCCGGTCGACCACCCGCACGGTGGTGGTGAAGGCCGGACTTCGGGCGGTCGTCACCCGGTGACGCCGGCTGGTAAGCCCACCAAGGGCGCCAAGACCCGCGTTAACAAGGCCACGGACAAGTTCATCATCCGTTCGCGCCACAAAGCGAAGAAGGGCCGCTAAGCCATGACCCGCTCCGTCTGGAAAGGCCCGTTTGTCGACGGGTACCTCCTGAAGAAGGCCGACGCCGCACTGTCGTCGGGCCGCAAGGACGTCATCAAGACCTGGTCGCGTCGTTCGACCATCATGCCGCAGTTCGTCGGCCTGGTGTTCGGCGTCCACAACGGCCACAAGCACGTCCCGGTCTCCGTGTCGGAAGACATGGTCGGCATGAAGTTCGGTGAATTTGCGCCTACGCGTAACTTCCCGGGCCACGCTGCCGACAAGAAGGCCAAGAGGAAGTAATCATGGCCAAGCAGAAGCAAGAACGCCGCCTGCCGGCCGCCGAAGCGATGTGCAAGGTGCGCACCCTGCGCACCAGCCCGCGCAAGCTGAACCTGGTCGCTCAGTCCATCCGTGGCCTGAACGTCCAACGCGCTCTCAACGAGCTCGAGTTCAGCCACAAGCGCATCGCCCAGGACGTCCGCAAGGCGCTGTACTCGGCGATTTCGAACGCCGAGAACAACCACAACCTCGACATCGACTCCCTGGTCGTCGCCGAGGCCTATGTGGGCAAGAACCTGATCATGAAGCGTTTCTCGCCCCGCGCTCGCGGTCGCGCGACGCGCGTCGAGAAGCCGTTCTCCGAGATCACGATCGTGGTCCGCGAACTGGGTGAGGCCGCCTAATGGGTCAGAAAGTCAATCCGGTCGGGCTGCGGCTCGGCGTAAACCGCACCTGGGACAGCCGTTGGTTCGCCGACGGCGCCCAGTACGGCAAGATGCTGCACCAGGATCTCGCGATCCGCGCCGCCCTGAAGAAGCGCCTGTACCAAGCCGGTGTCTCGCGCATCATCATCGAGCGTCCGCACAAGAAGTGCCGCATCACGATCTATGCCGCTCGTCCGGGCGTCATCATCGGCAAGAAGGGCGCTGACATCGACAAGCTCCGCAAGGACCTGTCGATCCAGACCGAAGGCGAAGTCCACCTGAACATCGTCGAGATCCGCAAGCCGGAAACCGACGCCCAGCTGGTGGCTGAATCGATCGCTCAACAACTCGAGCGTCGTATCGCTTTCCGTCGCGCCATGAAGCGTTCGATCCAGTCGGCCGTGCGCCTCGGCGCCAAGGGCATCCGGATCAACGTTTCGGGTCGCCTCGGCGGCGCTGAAATCGCTCGCATGGAGTGGTATCGCGAAGGCCGCGTGCCGCTGCACACCCTGCGCGCCGACATTGACTTCGGTTTCGCCGAAGCCAAGACCACCTACGGCATCATCGGCGTGAAGACCTGGATCTTCAAAGGCGAAGTGCTGGAGCATGATCCGATGGCGCTGGACAAGCGTCTGGCCACCGAGTCCGGCCCGGCCGGCGAAGGCGGCGGACGTGAGCGCGGCGATCGTCCCGACCGGGGCGACCGTGGCCGCCGCGATCGGGGCTAAGGATAAAACGCCATGCTGTCTCCGAAGAAGACTAAATTCCGCAAGCAGTTCAAGGGCCGCATCCACGGCACTTCGAAGGGCGGCACGCTGCTGAACTTCGGTTCGTACGGTCTGAAGGCCGTCGAGCCCGAGCGCATCACGGCTCGCCAGATCGAAGCCGCCCGTCGCGCCATCACCCGCCAGATGAAGCGTCAAGGCCGCGTCTGGATCCGCATCTTCCCCGACGTGCCGGTCACCGGCAAGCCGGCCGAAGTCCGGATGGGTAAGGGTAAGGGCGCCGTGGATTACTGGGCCGCTCGCGTGGCTCCGGGCCGCATCATGTTCGAAATCGACGGCGTGCCGGACGATGTCGCGCGTGAAGCGCTCCGCCTGGGCGCTGCCAAGCTGCCGATCCGCACCCGTGTTGTCACCCGCATCGATGCGGGCGTGGCTCAGGAGGCCTGAGGCTCATGAAGATCGCTGATATCCGGGGTCTGACCCCCGACCAGCTGGCCGACACCCTGATCAGCCTGAAGAAAGAGCAGTTCAACCTGCGCTTCCAGGCTGCGACGGGCCAGGTCGAGAAGACCCACCGCGTCGACGAGATCCGCAAGGATATCGCGCGGATCAAGACCGTGCTGCGCGCCAAGGCCGCGGCTTAAGGAGAACGATATGCCCAAGCGTATCCTCGAAGGGGTCGTCGTCTCCGACAAAGGTGACAAGACCGTCGTGGTGAAGGTCGAACGGACTATCGTTCACCCGATCCTGAAGAAGATCGTGCGTCAGTCCAAAAAGTACCACGCGCACGACGAATCCAACGCGTACAAGGCCGGCGAAAATATTCGCATCGTCGAGTGCGCTCCGAAGTCCAAGCTGAAGACCTGGGAAGTGCTTCCCAAGGCTTCCGCTTAATCTGGAAGGTTTAGACCATGATCCAGATGCAAACTAACCTGGAAGTCGCCGACAACTCTGGCGCTCGCCGGGTCATGTGCATCAAGGTGTTGGGCGGCGCAGGCCGTCGCTACGCCAGCGTTGGCGACGTCATCGTCGTCTCCGTCAAAGAAGCCATCCCGCGTGGCCGCGTGAAGAAGGGTGACGTGCTTCGCGCCGTCGTCGTTCGCGTTAATCAAAATCTGAAGCGCAAGGATGGCTCGGTCATCCGCTTCGATAAGAACGCCGCGGTTATCGTGAACAAGGCGAGCGAGCCGGTCGGCACGCGGATCTTCGGCCCGGTTCCTCGTGAACTGCGCGCCAAGAACCACATGAAGATCATCTCCCTCGCTCCGGAGGTGCTGTAATGGCCGCTAAGATCAAGAAGGGCGACCGCGTCGTCGTTCTGGCCGGCAAGGACAAGGGCAAGCAAGGCGCTGTGACCCAAGTCCTGCCGAAGGACAACCGCGTTGTCGTGGAAGGCGTGAACATGGTTTCGCGTCACACCAAGGCGACCCAAGCCGACCCGCAGGGCGGCATCAAGCAAAAGGAAGCCGCGCTGCACGTCTCGAACGTCGCCATCGTGGACTCCAACGGCAAGCCCACCCGCGTCGGCTTCAAGATCGAAGGCGACAAGAAGGTGCGCGTCGCCAAGACGACTGGCGAGGTTATCAATGGCTGATCAAGCTTACGAGCCCCGGCTGAAGACCGTTTATCGTGAGAGCATCCGCTCCACGCTGAAGGAACAGTTCGGCTACACCAACGAGATGCAGATCCCCAAGCTGGACAAGATCGTCCTGAACATGGGTATCGGCGAGGCCGTGGCCGACTCGAAGAAGGCTCAGACCGCCCTGAAGGACCTGCAGGCGATCGCCGGCCAAAAGCCCGTCGCCACCAAGGCCCGCAAGTCGATCGCCGGCTTCAAGCTGCGCGAAGGCATGGTGGTCGGCGCGAAGGTCACCCTTCGCAAGGACCGGATGTTTGAGTTCCTCGACCGCCTGGTCACGATCGCGCTGCCGCGCGTGAAGGACTTCCGTGGTCTGAACGGCAAGAGCTTCGACGGCCGTGGCAACTACGCCATGGGCCTGAAGGAGCACCTGGTGTTCCCGGAAATCAACTATGACCAGATCGAACAGATCTGGGGCATGGACATCATCGTCTGCACCACTGCGAAGACCGATCAGGAAGCCAAGGCTCTCCTGAAGGAATTCCAGTTCCCGTTCGTCAACTAAGAGAGCGGGAAGGGAAAGAAACCATGGCCAAGAAAAGCGCCGTCAACCGCAACGAAGCCGTCAAGGCCCTCGTGAAGCAACTCGCCAGCAAGCGCGCCGCGCTGAAGGCGACCGCCAACGACGAAAGCCTGCCGCTCGAAGAACGCTTCGAGGCTCGCCTCAAGCTCGCCAAGCTGCCCCGCAGCAGCTCGCCGGTTCGCATCCGCAACCGTTGCGAAGTCACGGGCCGTCCGCGCGCCTATTACCGCAAGCTGAAGATGAGCCGGATTGCGCTCCGCGAACTGGGTTCGCAGGGCCAGATCCCCGGCCTCGTCAAGTCGAGCTGGTGAGGACGATCAGATGTCGATGAACGATCCCCTGAGCGACCTGATCGCTCGCATCAAGAACGCCGCCACGCGCAAGCGCAACAAGGTGTCGACGCCGGCTTCCAAGCTGCGCGCTCGCGTCCTGGACGTGCTGGCCGACGAAGGCTACATCCGCGGCTACTCGCTGGTCGAGAAGCCCGGTGCGTTCCCCGAATTCGAGATCGAGCTGAAGTATTTTGACGGTCAGCCCGTGATCGCCGAGATCAGCCGCGTGTCCAAGCCTGGCCGTCGCGTCTACTCGTCGATCAAGGACCTGAAGCCGATCAAGAACGGCCTGGGCATCTCGATCCTTTCGACGCCGAAGGGCGTCATGTCGGACACCGCTGCACGCGACGCTAATGTCGGCGGCGAAGTCCTCTGCCGCGTCTACTAGGCGCGGGAGGGAAAGAGCATGTCACGTATCGGTAAGAAAGCCGTCGCAATCCCCTCGGGCGTGCAAGTCACGCTCGAAGGCCAGACGGTCACGGTAAAGGGCCCCAAGGGTCAGCTGTCGTGGACGATCGCCGACGAAGTCGAAGTCAAGCAAGAGGGCGCTGAGCTCCTGCTGGCTCCGCGCGTCGACTCCAAGCGCGCCCGGGGCATGTGGGGTCTGTCCCGCACGCTGGTCGCCAACATGGTGCATGGTGTCACCGCCGGGTTCGAGGAAAGCCTCGAACTGGTCGGCGTTGGTTACCGCGCGGCCCTGAAAGGCACCGCCCTGAGCCTCCAGCTCGGCTTCAGCCACGATGTGGACGTTGCGGCTCCGGCCGGCATCACGTTCGCCGTGCCGAAGCAGACCGAAATCAAGATCGCCGGCATCGATAAGCAGGCGGTCGGCGAGATTGCCGCGAAGATCCGCCGCATCCGTCCGCCTGAGCCTTACAAGGGCAAGGGCGTGCGTTATGCTGGCGAGAAGGTTCGCCGCAAGGAAGGCAAGAAGAAGTAAGCCATGGCCCTTTCTCCTCGTGAATCGGCGGCCAAGCGTGCGCAACGCACTCGCACCCGCCTCAAGAGCCTCGCTAACGGGCGTCCGCGCCTGTCGGTCTTCCGCTCGTCCAAGAACATCTACGCCCAGGTCATCGATGATGAACGCGGCGTGACCCTGGCGTCGGCTTCCACTCTGGAAGCCGAAGGCAAGGGCGCGGACAAGGATGCCGCTGCTGCTGTTGGCAAGCTCGTCGCCGAGCGCGCCATCGAAAAGGGCGTCAAGGACGTCGTCTTCGATCGCGGTGGCTACATCTTCCACGGCCGGGTCAAGGCCCTGGCTGACGCCGCGCGCGAAGCCGGCCTGAACTTCTAAGGGAACGAAAATGGCTCGTGGTGAACAACAGCGCGGTGAAGGCGGTCAACGCCGTGACCGTCGCGACCGCAACGCCCCCGAAGAGCGGGTCGACAGCGACATCGTCGAAAAGCTCGTCCACATCAACCGCGTCGCCGCCACCGTGAAAGGTGGCCGTCGCTTCAGCTTCGCTGCTCTGATGGTCGTTGGCGACCAAAAGGGCCGCGTCGGCTTCGGTCATGGCAAGGCGCGTGAAGTGCCGGAAGCCATCCGCAAGGCGACCGAAGAAGCCAAGAAGACGATGATCCGCGTCCCGCTGCGCGAATCCCGCACCCTGCACCACGACGGCGCTGGCCGTTGGGGCGCTGGTAAGGTGATGATGCGCGCGGCGCCTCCCGGCACCGGCGTCATCGCCGGCGGTCCGATGCGCGCGGTTCTCGAAACCCTGGGCGTCCAGGACGTCGTGGCCAAGTCGACGGGTTCCTCGAACCCGTACAACATGGTTCGCGCCACGTTCGAGGCCCTGAAGGTTCAATCGTCGCCCCGCCAGATCGCCGCCAAGCGCGGCAAGAAGGTTGGCGACATCCTCGGCCGTCGCGCCGACGGCGCTTCGTCGCCGGAAGCCATCGAGGGTTAAGTCATGGCTGACGCTAAGCAAGTCACGGTGCGCCAAACCGGCAGCCCGATCCGTCGCGAAAAGGACCAGCGCGCCACGCTCGCCGGTCTGGGTCTCAACAAGCTGGGCCGCACGTCCACGCTGGAAGACACCCCGTCGGTCCGCGGCATGATCCGCAAGGTCGCGCACCTGCTGGAAATCGTCGAGTAGTTCGCTACTTGATGACGAAGTTAGCCACCCCGGAGCAATCCGGGGTGGTTTTCGTTTGAAATCCCATTTGATTTTTGAGTCGTTTTGGGGTCTTAAGCGCGCTCTGATTTTCAAAAGCCGAGTCCAGCCGCTGGCTGGGCGCAGATCTCCAAGGAGAGGCACCTATGACTAAGCTGAACGAACTGGCCCCGCAGGAAGGCTCGACCAAGAACCGCATGCGCGTTGGCCGCGGTCCGGGTTCGGGCAAGGGCAAGACCGCCGGTCGCGGTGTGAAGGGCCAGAAGGCGCGCTCGGGCGTCGCCATCAACGGCTTCGAAGGCGGTCAAATGCCGCTGCACATGCGTATGCCTAAGCGCGGCTTCAACAACCCCTTCCGTCTCGAGTTCGCTGAAGTGAACCTGTGGCGCCTGGAACAGGCCGTCGAAGCCGGCAAGCTGAAGGCTGGCGCCGACGTCTCGGTCGCCGACCTGGTCGCTTCCGGCGTGATCCGTCGCGAACTGGACGGCGTGAAGCTGCTGGGCAAGGGCGAGATCAAGTCGGCCCTGAAGCTGACCGTCTACTCGGCCACGGAAGCCGCCATCAAGGCCGTCGAGGCCGCGGGTGGTTCGGTCACCGTGACCAAGAAGGTCAAGGCTGTCCAAGCCGAAGCCTAATCCATAAAAACTGTCATCCCGGCCCAGCGCGCAGCGCGCCGAGCCGGGACCGCGGCAAGCGCCGACGTTTCCGGCGGTCCCGGCTCTGCACTTCGTTCCGGCCGGGATGACAGTTGTTTTTGAGGCTCGCCGTGACAACACGGCGGGCCTCACCTATTTGTGGCGCTCTCCTCGGGCCAGCCTGGTCCGAGAAACCAAATTTCAGAGCGTGACCACCGGCGAAGCGGTATTGGCTTCGTCAGTCGCGCTCCTGAGTCGTGGGGATCTGTATGGCCTCGGCCGCCGAACAACTCGCAGCCAATATGAATTTCGCGTCGTTCCAAAAGGCGACCGAACTTCACAAGCGTATCTGGTTCACCCTGATCGCGCTCGTCGTCTACCGCCTTGGCACGTACGTCCAGATTCCCGGCGTCGACACGGCCGCGTTCGCGCGCCTGTTCAATGGCAATTCCGAGGGCATCCTCGGCATGTTCAACACGTTCTCCGGCGGCGCCGTGGAACGGATGTCGATCTTCTCGCTGAACATCATGCCGTACATCAGCGCCTCGATCATCGTGCAGCTGATGGGCTCGGTGTATCCGCCGTGGGAGAAGCTGAAGAAGGAAGGCGGGGAGGCGGGCCGCAAGACCCTCAACCAGTACACCCGCTACCTGGCCGTGGTGCTGGCCGTCATCCAGTCGTTCTCGATCGCCGTGGGCCTGACCGCCCAGGCGGGGGTGGTCTCCAGCAGCGTCGGGTCGGCGTTCTTCATCATCTCGACCGTCGTGGCCCTGACGGGCGGCACCCTGTTCCTGATGTGGCTGGGTGAGCAGATCACCAGCCGCGGCGTCGGCAACGGCGTGTCCCTGATCATCTTCGCCGGCATCGTGGCCCACCTGCCGATGGGCATCGGCCAGCTGCTGGTCCAGGCCCAGACCTCGGGCAACTACACCCCGCTGTTCCTGATCGTCATCGGCGCCGTGGCCGCCATCCTGGCCATCGTGTTCATCGAACGCTCGCAGCGCCGCCTGCTGGTCCACTATCCCAAGCGCCAGCAGGGCAACCGCATGATCGGCGGCGAGAGCTCGTTCATGCCGCTGAAGATCAACACCGCGGGCGTCATCCCGCCGATCTTCGCCTCGAGCCTGCTGCTGCTGCCGACCACGGCCATGCAGTTCATCTCGACGACCGAGCTGCCCAACTACCTGTCGTGGCTGCCGAGCCTGGTGGGCGCGCTGCAGCACGGCCAGCCGTCGTTCATGATCCTGTACGCGGCCCTGATCATCTTCTTCTCGTTCTTTTACACCTCGGTGGTGTTCAACCCCGAAGAGACGGCCGAGAACCTGCGCAAGTACGGCGGCTTCCTGCCGGGCATCCGTCCGGGCAAGCGCACCGCCGAGTACCTGGACTACGTGCTGACCCGCCTGACGGTGATCGGCGCGGCCTACATCACCGCCGTCTGCGTGGCGCCGGAACTGATGATGGCCGCGATGAAGTCCAACCAGTTCGCCATGGGCGGCACCTCGATCCTGATCGTCGTGACGGTGACCATGGACACGGTGGCGCAGATCCAGTCGCACCTGCTGGCTCACCAGTACGAGGGGCTGATCAAGAAGTCGAAGCTGCGCGGCGGCCGCAACGCCCGCTGATCCCAGCTGCATTTTAATTGAAAGCGTCGGAAGCCGGATTGTCACAAATCCGGCTTCCGTTTTCCCTCGGCGCGATCTAGGTCTGCGGAGGGAGAAGCGGGCTGAAGACCCGTTAGCGCGCGAAGGGGCTTACATGAATCTGATCCTGTTCGGACCGCCGGCGGCGGGGAAGGGGACCCAGGCTAAGCGCCTGGTCGACGAGCGCGGCATGGTGCAGCTCTCGACCGGCGACATGCTGCGCGCCGCCATCGCCTCGGGCTCGGAGCTGGGCCAGCGCGTCAAGGGCGTGCTGGACCGCGGCGAGCTGGTGACCGACGAGATCGTCATCGCGCTGATCGAGGACCGTCTGCCCGAGGCCGAGGCGGCCGGTGGCGCGATCTTCGACGGTTTCCCGCGCACGGTCGCCCAGGCCGAAGCTCTGGACAAGATGTTGTCCGCCCGCGGACAGAAGATCGACTCCGTTCTCCGACTCAAGGTAGACGAACCGGCCCTGATCGAACGGATCAAGAAGCGGTTCGAAGACCAGGGACGGCCTGACGACAATCCGGAAGTCTTCGTGACTCGCCTGGCCCAGTACAACGCCCAGACCGCGCCTCTGCTGCCCTACTATGAAGGGCAGGGGAAGCTGACCGAGCTGGACGGAATGGGTTCGGTCGAAGCCGTCGCCAATTCCATCGACGACGCCCTCAAGGTGTCGGCTTAATAATCACCGAATTCACTGGAACCCCGGTGGATTCAGTTGTTGACGGAAGCGAAACGATCCCTATAACGGGGCGCTTCCGCGAAAGGGCGCGATCCGTGCGCGCCGGTTTGGGTCACCGACCCGGCCGGGCGCGCCGTTCGCGTCTTTAGTGCGTGACTAGGAGAACATTAGACGTGGCCCGTATCGCAGGCGTCAACATCCCGACGAACAAGCGCGTTTTGATCGCGCTTCAGTACATTCACGGCATCGGCCAACGGTCCGCGCGTGAAATCATCACGAAGGTGGGCATCGAGGATGCGCGTCGGGTCAATCAACTGACCGACGCCGAAGTCCTGCAGATCCGCGAAACGATCGACCGCGACTATACCGTCGAGGGCGATCTGCGCCGCGAGAACTCGATGAACATCAAGCGTCTGATGGACCTGGCCTGCTACCGCGGCCTGCGTCACCGCAAGGGCCTGCCGGTCCGCGGTCAGCGCACCCACACGAACGCTCGTACCCGCAAGGGTCCGGCCAAGCCGATCGCCGGCAAGAAGAAATAAGGTAGCCTGACGATGGCCAAGGAACCGGGTCGCGTTAAAAAGCGCGAACGCAAGAACATCACCTCGGGCGTGGCGCACGTGAACGCCTCGTTCAACAACACGATGATCACCATCACCGACGCGCAGGGGAACACCATCTCCTGGTCGAGCGCCGGCATGATGGGCTTCAAGGGCTCGCGCAAGTCGACCCCGTACGCCGCTCAGATGGCCGCCGAAGACGCGGGCAAGAAGGCTGCGGAACACGGCGTGAAGACCCTGGAAGTCAACGTCTCGGGTCCGGGTTCGGGCCGTGAGTCGGCTCTGCGCGCCCTTCAGGCCGCGGGCATGACCATCACGACCATCCGCGACGTCACGCCGATCCCGCACAACGGCTGCCGTCCGCCCAAGCGTCGTCGCGTCTAGTACTTTTAGACCACAATTCTCCTTCGCCGGCTGCGCACAACGCGGCCGGCGAGCCGCGTTCTCAAGGGACCCGACCACGTGATCGAAAGAAACTGGAACGAGTTGATCCGTCCTGAGAAGCCGCAGATCGAAACCGGCGCCGACGCGACCCGCAAGGCTCGCATCGTCGCTGAACCGCTCGAGCGCGGTTTCGGTGTTACGCTCGGCAACGCCCTGCGTCGCGTTCTCCTCTCGTCGCTGCAAGGCGCCGCCGTCACCGCCATCCAGATCGATGGCGTGGTGCACGAATTCTCTTCGCTCGAAGGCGTCCGCGAAGACGTCGTCGACATCGTTCTGAACATCAAGCAGCTGGCCGTGCGTATGCACGCCGAAGGCCCGAAGCGCATGACCCTGCGCGCCACGGGCCCCGGCCCGGTGACCGCGGGTCAGATCGAAACGCCTTCGGATATCGAAATCCTGAACCCCGACCACGTGCTCTGCACGCTGGACGATGGCGCCAGCGTGCGCATGGAGTTCACGGTCAACACCGGCAAGGGCTATGTCCCGGCCGACCGTAACCGTCCGGAAGACGCGCCGATCGGCCTGATCGCCGTCGACGCCCTGTACTCGCCGGTCAAGCGCGTCGCCTATCGCGTCGAGCCGACCCGTCAAGGCCAGTCGCTGGACTACGACAAGCTGATCCTGGAAGTCGAAACCAACGGCGCCGTCACTCCGGTGGACGCCGTGGCCTACGCCGCCCGGATCCTGCAGGACCAACTGCAGATCTTCATCACCTTCGAGGAACCGAAGGCCAAGTCGGCCGACGAGTCCAAGCCGGAACTGCCGTTCAACCCGGCCCTGCTGAAGAAGGTCGATGAGCTGGAACTGTCGGTCCGTTCGGCCAACTGCCTGAAGAACGACAACATCGTCTACATCGGCGACCTGATCCAGAAGACCGAAGCCGAGATGCTCCGCACCCCGAACTTCGGCCGCAAGTCGCTGAACGAGATCAAGGAAGTTCTCGCCGGCATGGGCCTGCACCTCGGCATGGACGTGCCGAACTGGCCGCCGGAGAACATCGAAGACCTGGCCAAGAAGTTCGAAGACCAAATCTAAGAACCTCGACGCTACCGCGCTAAATCCGGGCCGCCTTTCCTTCCTCGAGAAGGGGAGGCGGCCTGGGCCTTTTGAAGCCGCACTCGCGGTGGAGGGCCCCGGCGCTTCGCTCTGACCCGGTCGGGACGGACCAGGATTGGTGACAATCAGGCGCTCAACACCTTTTGCGCCGCTCGGGCTTTTCGCCCAGGAGATAGACCATGCGTCACGGTAAAGCTCACCGTAAACTCGGCCGCACCACGGCTCACCGCATCGCCATGTTCGCCAACATGTCGGCCTCGCTGATCAAGCACGAGCAGATCGTCACCACCCTGCCGAAGGCCAAGGAACTGCGTCCGATCGTCGAAAAGCTGGTCACCCTGGCCAAGCGCGGCGACCTGCACGCGCGTCGTCAGGCCATCAGCTCGGTTCGCGACGTCGAACAAGTCGGCAAGCTCTTCGCGGTCCTCGGCCCGCGCTACAAGGACCGTCAGGGCGGCTACATCCGCGTCCTGAAGGCCGGCTTCCGCTACGGCGACAACGCCCCGCTGGCCGTCATCGAGTTCGTCGACCGCGACGTCTCGGAAAAGGGCAAGGACTCGGGTCCGGTCTACACGAACGAAGCCGAAGACTAAGATCTTTCAGCCCAGGCTGAACAAGAAGGCCCCGGAGCGATCCGGGGCCTTTTTCGTTGGCGGCGCGGGGGCGGGCCTTCGACCGGTTACGGACGTCGTGCGTCCTACCCATGGCCGACACTTCTCCATCCGAAAGCAGACCCCCCTTAAGCACTCTGCAAATCAATATCAGTCGCATTCTTCTTGCGAAGCGTCGGCGACGAACCTAGAAGCGCCCGCACAACCAAGGATATAAAATGCGCTTGCTTCTTGCCGCCTCGACTGCCGCCGTGGCCCTGCTCGCCGCCAATGCCGCCCTGGCCCAGGCGAGCGCGCCGGACGCCGTCGACGCCCTGATCGTGACCAGCGAGCGCGCCACGACCGCCACCAAGACCGACACGCCGCTGATCCGCACGCCCCAGGCCGTCAGCGTGGTCGAGGGTCAGCTGATCGCCGACCGTGGCGCGCTGAACCTGCAGGAAACCCTGCGCTATTCGGCCGGGGCGGGCGCCGAGACCTATGGCATGGACACCCGCGGCGACGGCCCGTCGCTGCGCGGCTTCAGCTCGGCCCAGTATCTGGACGGCCTGAACAAGGTCATCGGCTTCAACCTGGTGCCGCGCACCGAGGTCTATACGCTGGAGCGCGTCGAGATCCTGCGTGGCCCGTCGTCGATGCTGTACGGCCAGGGCTCGACCGGCGGCGTGATCAATTCGATCAGCAAGCGCCCGACCTTCGAGAAGGGCGGGGAGATCGCCGGCCAGGTGGGCTCGTTCGACCGCTTCCAGGGCATGGTGGACGTCCAGACGCCCGTCAGCGACGACCTCGCCGTTCGCCTGGTGGCCATGGCTCGCGACGCCGGCATGCAGACCGACCATGTCGACGACGACCGCGTCGTGATCCAGCCGTCGATCAGCTGGAAGCCGACCGACGACACCACCTTGACCCTGATCGGCCTCTATCAGGACGACCACACCGCCTCGAGCCAGCAGTTCCTGCCCGTCGTCTCGACCCTGCAGAACAAGTTCCCGCGCCTGCCGGTCGACCGCTTCCTGGGCGAGCCGGACTATGACCGCCTGGACACCAAGCAGAAGGCCGTGACCCTGCTGGCCAGCCACCGGTTCAACGACACCTTCCAGGCCAACGCCAATCTGCGCTTCGTCGACGCTTCGACCGAGTTCCGCGAGATCTACGCCTATGCCTACGGCAATCCGGGGAACCCCTTCACCGACGCCGCCAACCAGGTCATCCCGCGCTCGGCCTACGCCATCGACTCCGACACCAAGATGGTCACCGCCGACATCAACGGCACGGCGCGCTTCACCACCGGCGTGTTCGATCACGTGCTGCTGGGCGGTCTCGACATCCTGGACGTGACCAGCAAGAGCGCCAGCGGCTTTGGCATGGTCACTTCGATCAACGCCTACAAGCCGGTCTACGGCCAGCCCTTCGCCGCTCCGGTCCTGGCGACCCTGCCCAAGCTGGATCAGAGCCAGATCGGCGTCTATCTGCAGGACCAGCTGCGCTGGGACGACCTGACCCTGGTGGCCGGCTTTCGCCGCGACCCCGCCAAGCCGCAGAACGCCGGATCGGCCAGCCAGAACGCGAAGGCCACCACCTACCCCGTCGGGGCCATCTACGACCTGGGCCACGGCGTCTCGCCGTACATCAGCTATTCGGAATCCTTCCAGCCGGTGATCGGCCAGAACGTTCGCGGCGAAACCTTCAAGCCGCAGAAGGGCGAGCAGGTCGAGGTTGGCGTGAAGTGGCGTCCGTTCGCCGGCGCGCTGATCACCCTGGCCGGCTACGACCTGACCGAGACCAACCGCCTGGTCAACGATCCCGACAATGTGGTCAACACCATCCAGACCGGCGAGATCAGTGGCAAGGGCGTCGAGTTCGAGGCCAGCTGGATCCGTCCGCGCGACCTGACCGTGACCGTCGCGATCAGCCACGCCAAGACCGAGGTCCAGGAGTCGTCGGCCGCTTATGAGGAAGGCCGCCAGGCTTCGGACACGCCGCGCAACTTCGCCTCGGCCTGGGTGGTCAAGACCCTGCCGCTGGCCGATGACCTCGACCTGCGCTTCGGGGGCGGCGTGCGCTACATGGGCTCGACCACCTCGATCGGCGCGACCAACACGCTGAAGACGCCGTCGAACACCCTGGTCGATGCCCTGCTGGCCGTGGACTTCAAGCGCTGGAGCCTGTCGCTGAACGCCACCAACCTGCTGGACAAGCAGTACTTTGTGTCGTGCCGCGTGTTCGGCGACTGCTTCACCGGCCTGGGCCGCAATGTGATCGCCAGCGTCGGCTACAGGTTCTAGGCCTTAGGAACCACGACCCGCGCCGGGTTGCCGACCACGGTCGCGCCCGGGGCGACGTCGCGGGTGACGACTGAACCGGCCCCGATCACCGCATCGTCGCCGATGGTCACGCCCGGCAGGATGATCGCGCCGCCGCCGATCCAGACGTTCGACCCGATGTGGATGGGCTGGCCCGACTCCAGGCCCGTGCGGCGCTGGACCGGATCGCGCGGGTGGTCGGCGGTCAGGATCTGCACGCCGGGGCCGATGGCGGTGGCCGCGCCGATGGTCACCTCGACCACGTCCAGGATCACGCAGCCGAAGTTCATGAACACCCCGTCGCCAAGGGTGATGTTGTAGCCGTAGTCGCAGTGGAACGGCGCGCGCACGTTCACATGCTGACCGACCGCCTTGAGGTGCTGGGCCAGCAGGGCGGGGCGCTCGTCCTGGCCGGCGGTGTTGTAGCGATCCATCCAGAGCTGGTTCTTGCGGAAGTCGGCCTGCAGCTCGGGATCGGTGGCCATGTACAGCGCACCGGCCAGCATCTTCTCTTTCTCGGTCGGCACGTCGCTATTCCTTGGTCAGGTCCTGGCGGCGGAACAGGAAGACCGCGCCGGCGGTGAGGAGGGCGACCCAGGCCGCCAGAATGGCCAGCGCCGGACCGGCATTGGCGGCGGGCGCGCCCAGCTGCGAGGCGTCCAGCAAGGTCGCGCGCAGCAGGTCGGCGTCATAGACGGGGATGGCCATCAGCTTCCAGCTGGGCTGACCCTGTTCCAGCAGGCGCAGCGAGCTGGCCAGCACGGTCTGCACGAACCGCACGCCCAGGCAGACGATGACCACGCCCATGGTCGAGCGGGTCAGCACGCCGACGCCCGCGGCCAGGGCGGCCAGGGTCATGGCCTCCAGCCAGGTGACGGCCAGCACGCCGACCGCGTCGAACAGGTTGCGATCGAACATCGAGAAGGCCAGGGGCCGCTGGCTGATCGCCGAGCCGATCACGGCCGCGGCCGCCGCCAGCACGGCGGTCAGGACCAGGCTCCAGAAGATCGCCTCGCCGACTACGATCAGCTTGGCCAGCAAGAGGTTCTGGCGCGTGTTGCGCGGGGTCAGCAGGCGCCAGGTCTCCCAGCGATAGTCGCCGGCCAGCACCGCCGCCGCGCCGATCATCAGGAACAGCACGCTGAAGGTCGAGGCCCCGTCGGCCAGGGCCTTGATCACCTGATCGACCAGGCCGACCGTGACGCCGGGCATCGGCTTGCGCACGACGGCGCGCAGGAAGAGATCCCCGCCCACGCTGAGCACGAAGCCGACCAGAGGCGCGAAACAGAAGCCCCAGAACAGGGCCGAACGGTCGCGCAGCAGGCGGAAGCGTTCGGCGGCGATGGCGTCGGCGAGCATCAGGCGGCTCCTTCCGAAAGGGGCTGGGCGCTCTCGAGGGTCCTGAGGTAGACGCCCTCCAGGTCGGCCTCTCGCCAGCGGGCCTCGGTGATCGCGACCCCGGCCGCGACCAGGGCGCGGATCAACTCGGGGGCGTCTTCGCGGCGGATGTCGGCCAGGACCGCGTCGGGGCCGTCAGCGACGCCGCGCTCGCCCAGCACGGTCAGGATCGGGCCTATGGGCGAGGCGGCGGTGATGCGCAGGCGGGCCTCGCCGGCGATCAGCCGGATCACGCCGCCCCCGGCCTCGACCTTGCCCTTGGAGACGATG
>CAZRPD010000060.1:0-26628 GCA_964601775.1 uncultured Caulobacter sp.
GTACAAGGCAAAGTGGGGCCTGCCGAACGACTATCCGACGACGGCGGCGGCCTACAGCGAGGCCCGCAGCGCCATGGCGAAGGCCCTCGGTCTGGGCCAAGGCGGACGCAAGGCGAAGGCGCCGGCCAAAGCCCCAGCGCGCGCCAAGAAGGCTTAGCCAGCGGTACCTATCCGAGATCGTCAGCTAGGCGCGTTTGCCTAGCTGACGCCGAGGGGCGTCAGCCTCCGAAACTCGCTCTCGGCGCCGGCGATCAGCGCATCGATCGTTGCGGCGTCCTCCGGCCCTAACTCCCGATGGAAGTTGGCGCCGTAGGTGGGCATGGCCGAAAGGCCGCCAGGGTAGGTCACGGTCGCAGGCGAGCCGTTCTCGAACACGACGGCTTCGACGTAGGTGGGATCTGCATAGGTCTCGGCCCGGATCTCGAAGGCGCGGCCGGCATGCTCAAAGGTGCTGGTTCTCAGAACGGACATGGTGGGACCTCCATCGAACTGCTGAGAGACTGAGGGGCGAGTTCATCCGACGTCAAGCCGGGGGCGAGTTCGCTCAATGAGACAGACGATGGTGTCGATCTGACAGATCGCAATCGCCATGTGCGATTCTACCTCTTGGACCGTCAGGGTCAGGTGACGGCCGATCTGCGCGTAGTCGAGCGCACGGAAGCGTTTCAGCATGAAGACGTCTCGTGTGTCACCGCGCAGGCGCATGACGGCATAATGGATCACCTCCTCGCTGTTGTGAGGATCAAAGCCTCCGCCGGCCCATAGACGCGGGTGGCGCCAACGCCACCATTGGATCGGATCAAGCTGCCAATATTTCCAAGCGCGGCGCATCATCCGCGCTCACGGGGGATCGCATTGGTGGGGCTGTCTGGAACCTGAACGCCGATGGCGGTCCCAACGGCGGTGATTAGGTCTTGCACCGTCTGGCAGGCGTCGAGCCAGCACACCGATGCGATGGTCTCCTCCGGCATGTGGGGAATGGTGTGGGTTTTGTAGTAGGGATTGAGCGCTGCCGCGATCTTGGCCAATCCGGGCGGCGCGCCATCGAACCCGGCCCGCTTTGCGCTTTTCAGCGCTTTGAGCAGGTCATGGCGGACGTGGATGCGGTTCCAGTCGTCGCTGATCCCCCGGTGAAGAAGATAGGCTTTCAGCGCAAGCTCGATCGCGATGGCCAGGAAGTGTCGCGCGCCGTCTGGGAATCTTGGGACCAACTCTTCCGTACCATTCCAGAAGCTCCTGGCGTTGCGGAGGAACCGCTCGGCTAGGCGGCGGTCGTTGCGGCCGTGCCGTCGATGGAGCGCGTCATTCCTCATGTCGGACGGCTCAGCGTCTTGAGGTCTCGCACTGCTCGGACCATGAGGCCGTGAACCTCTTCGTATCCGTCGGGATAGAGAAGCTGTGTAGCGATGGTCAGGTTTGCCACCACTGCCGCCACGCTCGCCGCAGGGGTTGAAGGCAACGCTTTCAGTAGCGCATCGCTCTTCCTATCCAACGCTTCGAGTTCAACCGCTATGTCGTCGAGCTTACGCGCCTGCGGCAACGCCCGGCGTTGGTCCTCGGAAAGATAAAACCAGTTGAATTCGCGAGCCAGAAAACTCTCATGCTGACCCCACTCGGCGCTCAAGCGCTCCCGCTCTGCTTCAACGGCGAACCACCTTTCACACGCGGCGATAGTCGGATCGGTGGCGGCGGCGGTGGCACCAGCCTGTCCAGCAAGCGCCGGCGTGGCGGAAGCGCCGACCAACACAGCGCGTCTCGACAGTTCGGGCAGGCGCGCGACCGCACCTCCCGTCTTTCGACGTGAGCCCATGGCCTCAACTCTTATGATTGCCTATGACCCTCTAGTACCACGCGACTGAGTCCGAAGCAACAAAAACGCTCAGTACTGAATTAAAAAGGTTCAAATCATGCTGGTGACAGCAGCCCAGATCCGCGCCGCACGCGGCCTGTTGAATTGGAACCAGCAGGAATTGGCGGCTGCTTCCGGGCTTTCGCTATCGAGCATCAGGCGAATGGAGGGGCCGGATGGAACCGGCCAACGAGCTGCTGCGAACGTCGAGGCGGTGCGCTTAGCCCTCGAAGGCGCTGGCGTGATCTTTCAAGCTGCGGGTGCAACGCCAACCGGTGGACCGGGCGTGAGGCTAAAAGAGTAGATCGCATTTATCGCCTTGCGGCTCACTAGCGCGCCCGAACAGTGACCTTGCAGTTCTGGTCCTTCCCGGACTTGGCCGCCGCTCGCTGGCAGGCCTCCAGCGCTTCCCGATTATCCCGCTCAAACTGCGACATCTCCACGATCCGCGCCCAATCCTGTGGGCTGACGCCGTGCATCATCTGTCCGCCCGCCGTCCAACGATCCTCCTTCAGCGTGGCCGCCGCCATCCGCTCGGCCACCTGCCAGCGATCGGGCAAGGCGCGCGCGATCGGCCCCGACAGGCCGATCCAAAGGACGATGCCCGCCATCACGCCACCCGCGCCGACGGCGATGAGCCACCTCCGTTGATCGCGTGTCGCGCGCGGACGCGGCACGACTTCGCCTAGCGCTCTCACGGCGTCGTCCAAACCGCGCTGCGCCCGTGACCATTCACCCTGGGCCTCCTGCCGGGCGCGTGTCGCGGCGGCCTGGACCTCTCCGGCCACACGGGTCGGCGTCAGGCTGAGCAACGGCGACTGCGCCAAGGCCTCGATGCGCTTGTCCACCGCCGCGAGCTGCGAGGCCATCTTCCCCAGGGTCGGACCATAATCGACCGGTTCATGGCGCTCCTCGGCCGCCGCCAAGCCCTCGACCGCCCGCCGTAACAAGGCGACCTCGGTCCTCAGTTGACCAAACGCTTCCTCGGCCGGATCGCCATACGCCTCGTCCGTCACGCCACTTTACCTTTCCCACCCGCGATCACGGTTCTTGCTGGGCTCGTCACCTGGGCTCCGCCCGCGATCATGATCCATGCCCTTCTTCAGATCCTGAGCCGGCGCGCCGCGCGCCTTGTCGGGCGCCAGCCGTTCCATCTTCATCGCCGCGAGAGCCGGCCCGGTACGGCCTTGGGCCGCCGCCGTAAGCAGCGCGGGGTTTTTCTCGACCACGCTGGCCAGGTGCTTGGCCGCGCCGGGCCACAGACCCGCCACCGCCTGGGCGCCGCGCTCTAGGCCCTGCTTCTGGTGCTCCAGCATCGGCAAGCCGGCCTGCCGCATGCGCTGCACGTCCATCACCGCCGCCGCGTAGCCGCGCACGGCGCGATGCGCGGTCCGGTCGTCTTTGGCGATGTCGGGGGCCTTGGTCTGCGCCGGCCTCGGATTGAACCCCGCGAACCGGCCGCGTCCGGCGCCATCGGCCGGGCCGTCGATCGACCGCCGCGCCGCGAACGCCTT
The DNA here is from genome assembly GCA_964601775.1 of uncultured Caulobacter sp. Lineage (GTDB taxonomy): Bacteria > Pseudomonadota > Alphaproteobacteria > Caulobacterales > Caulobacteraceae > Caulobacter. The sequence goes on from CAZRPD010000060.1 coordinate 3,364, forward strand.
GGGATAGTCCAGCGCCATCTCCTTGGGACGATCGCGACCCAAGGTCCGCACGAGGTCGCGCCGCTCGGGGAAGTCCTGGCGGCTGTAGTGCATCGCCACCCCGTCGCGGTGCCGGCTGAGCGCCACATAGGCCGCGTGCCGGTCCATGTGATTGCTGGCCAGGACATGGGTGCGATCGACGGTGACGCCCTGCGACTTGTGAATGGTGGCGGCGTAGCCGTGGTCCAGATCGTTGTAGGTCTTCAGATCGACGCTGATGCGCCGCCCATCGTCCAGCCGAACACCCATGGTGCCCTGGCCGATGGCTTCTACCGTTCCCAGCGTGCCGTTCTTCGCGCCCAGCGACCGCTCGTTGCGCAGGAACATCACACGGTCCTGGGCGGCGAAGTCGCGCGTGCCGGGCGTGGTCTTCACGCCATGGTCTGGTCCAAGCTCGCCATCGGCCTTCATGCGCTCGCGGGCCAGGGCGTTGAGAGCGCCGACGTCTTCGCGGGTGTAGGCAAGCATCATCCGTGACGCCTGTGGATCGGCTTGGCGTTCGCTGGCCCAACCTTCGATCACGGCGCCGCGCGCCGCGTCCTTGCTGTCATGGGCGTGGACCATTCCGGCCGCCTCATAGGCGGCGAGGGCCTGGTCCGTTCGCCCGGTCGCTAGATGCCGCGTGGCCTGCCGCTGCCAGTCCTCGCGCTGGCGGCGGATCTGGCTGATCTCGGCCGCGCCATGTCGCTCAGTGAGAGCGCGGAACGCCGCGCCCGCTTCGATGGCCTGGAGCTGTTCGGCGTCGCCGACCATCACCACCTTGGCCCCGGCCTGCTCGGCGTGATCCAGCACCCGCTGCATCTGCCGTGAGCCGACAAGGCCGGCCTCGTCGATCACCAGAACGTCGCTGGACGACAGCTGATCGCGACCGCGTGCCCAGCCATATTCCAGGCTGGCGATCGTCCGTGATGGGATCGCCGATCCGCCTTCCAGGTTCTCGGCGGCGATGCCCGATAGCGCCGCGCCCTGGACACGATAGCCCTGCGCCTCCCAAGCGTCCTTGGCGACGCCGAGCATGGCGCTTTTGCCGCTGCCGGCATAACCGACGACGAGCGACAGCCGCTCGCGGCCGGTGACATGAGCGAAGGCGTCGCGCTGCTCTTCAGACAAGGACAGACCGGCCGCCGCGCTCTTGGCTAGGGCGGCCTCCTGACGGCCGGCGCTGACACCATGGTCGCGCCGCTCGGCCATGCCTTCCGCAGACCGCTCCAGCCGCCGTTCGACGTCGAGCATTTCGCGGCTGGTGAACCGCTCGCGGCCCTGGCCGTCACGTCCCAAGGCGACGAGTTCGGGCGAGGTCTTTATCGCGCTTCTGACTTGGTCGAACTGGTCCTTGCCGTCGCTGTGGCGATGGGCGAACCGGGCTAGGTCATGGTCGGTGAACGTCGCCTGCTGGTGGGTAATCGCCGACAGGGCGATCCTCGGCTCGGCGATGATCCGCTCGCCGTTGCGCCGGGCGATCTCGCGATGATCCTGAGCGCGCTGCGCGGCCTCGCCGCGATCGTCGCGCCGCGAGCCGGCCGGGCCGATCTTGTCTTGCGGCTCCAGGTCGATGCCCTGGTCTTTGAACGAGCGATGATCGATCCGCGCTTCGATCCCAAGCTGGGCCAAGCGCTCGTTGACGTGCTCGCTCCAGGCGCCGCGCCAGTGGGCCAGAAGCTCGGTGTTGTTCCAGTCACGGACCTTGCCGCCGAACTGCGCCGCGCCATCCTTGTCCTGCGCCACCTCGCGCATGGTCAGCATGACGTGAGCGTGCGGCTTGGGACTACCGTCCTCGGCGAGGTCCCAATGCACATTGAGGTCGGCGATCATGCCGCGATCGACGAACTCGCGCTGCACGAAGTCGCGGGCCAGCGCGACGCCCTGTTGTTGATCCATCTCGCGCGGAATCGAGAACTCGACCTCGCGTGCTAGCTGGGCGTCCTTGCGCTTCTCGCCGGCCTCTACCGCGTTCCAGAGTTTCGTCTGGTCGGGCCACGCCGCGCGGGCCGCTTCATTGGGCGCCAGGATCTCCGAGTGGACGACGCCGGTCTTGTTGGTGAAGTCATGCGCTCGGTCCAGGCGCTCGTCATGCAGACGCGAGGCGGAGCGGTATGCGGCGGCGGCCACCGCGCTGGAGCCGTTGGCGCGGCTGATGACCTTGGCTGAGAAGTGATAGATCGCCATCGGGGCGTTCCTTCAGCTTCAACCTTCGTGCACGTCGGAACGACGTATAAGCGCGCACTCCGATCAAAGATCGGCCTGACGGACTTCACACGGGGGAGTTTACGGGCTTGCGTTCAGGTTGCAACCTCAGATACGCTTTTGGTCGGGGCGGGCTTCATCATTGGAGGCGCTTAGGCATGCGCAAACCCCGTGACATCGACGCCGAGCTGAAGGCTCTGGCGACCAAGGCCAAGCAACTCAAGGGCCGCAAGATCACCCAGCTTGGCGAACTGGTCATCGCCACCGGCGCTGACGAGCTTGAACCCGAACTTCTGGCCGGTGCGCTACTGTCGGCGCTGGCGTCCAAGGACGCCGCGTCTCAGGAGGCTTGGAGGGCCAAGGGCGAGGCGTTCTTTCGCAAGGGCGCTGGCGCCAAGTGCGGCGCGCCGCCTGACCGCCGCCCCCCAGCCCTTCGCCAAACCCCTGGCGCTGGCGCGGCGCCCTGAAGCCGTCGCAGCGCGCCAGGACACGAGGGCCTGGGTCGTGCAACGCCGAGAACGTACCCATCACCTGATCGAGTTGGGCGGCCTCGTCACTAAGGCCGGGCTGGTCGATCTGACCGACGACGATCGCGCCGTCTTGCTCGGCGCGCTGCTCGATCTCGCCGACCGCCTGGGCGGGCCGGAGCGTCACGACCTGCTGGCCTTGTGGCGGCGGCGCGGACGGCGGGCGTTCGAGGCTGACACCCTAGCCGAAGAGACCGCTAAGGAGACGCGCGGATGATCCGCATCGGAAGCCTGATCGTCGCCATCCTGGTCGGCATGTTCGTCGGCAATCTGGTCGCTGGATTGGCGATGACGGTGATCGCCGCCGTCGCGCCGCCGAACGCTGCGCTGCGCGTGCCGGTCCTGCTAGCCGGCAGTGCGCTTGGCGGGCTCATTGGGTTTCTGAAGTGGCGCGCATCGGTGGCCGGCGTCGTCTCCGACGCTCATGGCTCGGCGCGTTACAGCCGGGCCGATGAGGTCAAGCGCACGCTCGGCGGAAGTGAAGGCCTGATTGTTGGTCGGGCGCTCAAAGGCGGCGGGCTGCTGCGCTACGCCGGCCCAGCCCATTTGCTGACCATCGCGCCGACCCGATCGGGCAAGGGTGTCGGCGCCATCATTCCCAATCTGCTGACCGCCGATCGTTCGGTGCTGTGCATCGATCCGAAGGGCGAGAACGCCCGCATCACGGCGCGGGCGCGTTCGCGCCTCGGGCCGGTGTACGTGCTCGATCCCTTCGAAGTCTCGGGCCAGCCTAGCGCGGCGTTCAATCCGCTGTCGGCGCTCGATGCTGATAGCCTGGATCTCGCCGAAGACGCGGCTCTGATCGCCGAGGCCCTGGTCTATGATCCGCCGCACCAAGTCGGCGAAGCGCATTGGAATGAAGAGGCCAAGGCCTTGATCGCCGGCCTGATCCTGCATGTGGTGACCACGGCCTCGCCGCACCTTCGCAGCCTTGCCACCGTGCGCGATCTGCTGACCGGATCACCGGAGGCGTTTCGCAAGATGTTGGAAGCGATGCAGGCCAGCGGCGCGGCCGGCGGACTGGTCGCCCGCGCCGCTAACCGTCACCTCGCCAAGAGCGACCGCGAGGCGACGGGCGTACTGTCAGCCGCCCAACGCCACACCCACTTCCTCGACAGTCCGCGCATGGCCCGCGTACTGGAGCGCTCGGACTTCTCGTTCGCGGATCTGAAGGCCGGAGTGGTCAGCGTGTTCCTGGTGCTGCCGCCCGAGCGCTTGGGCACCCATGCACGATGGTTGCGGCTCCTGGTGGTGCAGGCGATCGGCGCCCTGGCGCGCGTGCCGCAACGATCGGCGGCCGACACCAAGCCGGTGTTGCTCATGCTCGACGAGTTCGCGGCGCTGGGTCACCTGGAACCGGTTGAGCGCGCTTTCGGTCTAATGGCTGGTTACGGCGTCCAACTGTGGGCAATCTTGCAGGATCTGCATCAGCTCAAGGGCGCCTATGGCGACCACGCCGGCACCTTCTTGGCCAATGCCGGGGTGATCCAAGTGTTCAATGTCGCCGACGTCGATACCGCCACCTGGGTGTCGCGGTCTATGGGTACGGCGACGGAGGCGTATTACACGAGCGGGCAAACTACCTCGCAGACCCCCGGGAAGTTTTTTGCCACCCAAGGCAGTTCGACGAACCTCAATCTGGCGCGGCGCGATCTGGCGACGCCGGATGAGGTCATGCGGATTGATGGGGACTGTCTCATCCTGCTGCGGCCCGGCACAAATCCGACCCTGGCGCGGAAGGTGCGGTATTATGCAGACGGGGATTTTAGGGGAATGTTCTGAGCCTGAGACGAACAGCATGTTGGCACTGTCCCGGCGAGTTTGTCGCGCGCTAGTGGTTCTCAAAGTCGTTATAGCGAGCATCAAGGGCCACGGTGGCGTAGATCTCGAGCAAGCACTGCGTATGGGGATCGGACTCTTCGACCCACCGAAATTCCATGGCGGCGATCCGAAGCTTGGCAAGCTCGAAGGCGGAGCGGAAAACCGCGTCGTTCTCCAACGCTCTTCGCGTCATCCCGCCCTTGGCAATGAGGTTGTTGGTCGTATGCCGAGCCAACTTGAAAGCGAAGGGAGCGTCATTGTGCCTCCCCGTTGGGGCCCAATGCTCTCGATGACGATCGCGCAGCCGATTGGTGCGGCCGACATAGAGGTGGCTCTGGCCTTCGCTAAATAAATAGACGCCGCGAAGGGGCGTCTCGCGCGGGAGGCGTTGGGGGCCAGTCACAGGCTCGCAGGCCATTAGACGATCGAACGCAGGATGTAAGCGCTCGGCGAACGCCGCGAACCGTGGGTGCATGCTGATCCTTCCAGATCGTGGCGGTCTACATTCTCGCCCAGTCAGAACCACGGCGCCATTCGGCAACCTCACGGTAAGGAGGCGTTGAGCGTCGCTCGTCCTCACAATACGGTACGAATCACGCCTTTCGCCTCGCGGTTGTGAATCTGGCGCTTGGGGCTCGCGGAAGAAAAGTGTCGGGAACGAGAATGGGCGCGTTAGATCAATACGTTAAGGCGATCGCTCGAAAATACGACAAGGGAAACGCGACCGAGCATACATACCGAGAATGCCTATCGTCGCTTTCCAGCGGAATTTTAAAGCCTTCCTTCGAACTCACAAATGAGCCCAAGCGGCAAGCTTGCGGCGCGCCAGATTATATCTTGGAGTCTGGAGGTATTCCTGCGGGCTATATTGAAGCAAAAGACGTCTCTACATCGCTCGACAAGGTCGAGTCTGGCGAACAGATGTCTCGATACCTGCATAGTCTGGATAACCTGATCCTGACCGACTACTTGGAGTTTCGCTTTTTTCGCAAAGGCGAGAAGGTCTCATCAGTCCGTATTGCAAAGATCCAAAAAGGGAAAATCGTTGGAATTGCCGAAGAGTTCGACAGATTCATCGCTCTATACAAGGATTTTTCTCAGTATACCGTCGACACGATTAAGGACTCAAAGCAGTTAGCGGATATGATGGCTCGGAAGGCCGTCCTCGTTAAGGATGTATTCTCCAAGATCTTATCGAGCGATGAAGAGTCCGGGCTTCACGATCAGTACGAGGCGTTTAAGAAGGTTCTCCTTCACGACGTGAGCGCAGAAGAGTTCGCCGATATATATGCTGAAACGATTGCATACGGTCTATTTACGGCGCGCCTCCACGATAAGACGCCGGATACGTTCAGCAGAGAAGAAGCTTACAGACTTATACCTCGTAGCAATCCATTTCTCCGGGAGCTATTTACTTACGTCGGCACGAAACTTGATGATCGCGCGGAGTGGATCGTTGATGAGTTGTGCGATGTATTTCGGGCGACTGATGTCCAAAAAATGCTGGCAAGCTTTAATCGCGGCACTGGCCGCGATGATCCGTTTCTCCATTTCTATGAAACCTTTCTCGGCGCATATAACCCCGCCAAAAAAGAAGCTCGTGGCGTCTGGTACACCCCCGAAGCGGTTGTGCAATTCATCGTTAAATCTGTCGATGAAGTGCTTGTGACAAAGTTCGGCCTCCCCCAGGGTTTGGCCGATACCAGCACCACCACGATCAAGGTCGAAGTTCCCAGCGGGGACAAGCGCACCAAAAAGACAACCGTCCTAGTAGATAAGGTTGTCCCGAAGGTTCAAATACTTGATGTCGCAACTGGAACCGGCACATTTCTTGCGGAAACGATCGTTCAAATCCATAACAGATTTGCTGGGCAACAAGGGAAATGGAGCAGCTACGTTGAGCAGCACCTAATTCCGCGCCTTTTCGGCTTTGAGCTCCTAATGGCGAGCTACGCCATGTGCCATATGAAGCTTGAGCTCCTACTCGCAGAAACCGGATATAAGTCTAAGGCAACTCACCCGCCCAGGCTGAATGTTTATCTGACTAACAGCCTCCACAAAGCGCATGAGGAAGTCGATAAGCTGCCTCTCATTGAGTGGTTCAGTCGGGAAAGTAACGAAGCTTCCTACATCAAGACCTATACGCCAGTTATGGTGGCGATCGGAAACCCACCTTATCGTGGCATTACGAGCAACAAGGGTGAGCTAATCGTCAATATAGATGACTATAAGTATGTCGATGGAATTCATTTCGGCGAAAAGAAGCACTGGCTTCACGATGACTACGTCAAGTTTATTCGCCTTGGTGAGTATTTTGTAAACAAAAGTGGTCAGGGCGTGATGGGCTACATCACAAACCATGGCTACATTGATAACCCCACATTTAGAGGAATGCGGTGGCATCTGCTTCGCTCATTCAGCGAAATCTACATTCTGGACCTGCACGGCAACAGCAATAAGCTGGAGAAGAACCCCACCGGGGGTAGTGATAGCAACGTCTTCGACATCCAGCAGGGCGTCAGCATCTTGGTTGCGATCAGACATGCGGACAAAGACCCCAAGTCTCTGGCATCGGTTTTCCACTCAGAGGCATGGGGAAGTCGAGAGTCGAAATACGATTTCCTGAGTGAAAACACTTTGAGTTCAGTTGCATGGGAAGCGTTGACGCCGGAGGCCCCCTTTTATTATTTCGTTCCGCGCAGCAACAAAGGAGCTGCGGAATATAAGGATGGCTTTAGCGTAAAGGATCTTTTCCCGGTTAGCGGTGCCGGGATCGTTACAGCGAGAGACGAGTTCTCAATCGATATCGATGAGGCCGACCTCTTTGCGCGACTCTCTCGCGCTTCGAAGATGGGCGTAGAAGAAGCTCGCGAACAGTACGACCTGCGCAAGGATGTCGAAAGTTGGCATGTGGAATGGGCTTTAGACGACCTCAAAAACACAGGCCCCTCCAAGAAGCGAATTCAGCAACTTCTTTATAGGCCGTTCGATAAGCGCTATATATACTATACGGACCGATCCGGTGGTGTCCTTGCGCGACCGAACTCACGGCTGATGGAGCATATGATTTCCGGTGAAAACATTGCGTTGATTGTACCGAAGCAGTCGCATGGATCGCTGGGGGCGTTTGCAACACGGGGCCTGGCTGCACACAAGTCGTTCGACGCGTACAATATAAACACACTCTTTCCGCTCTATATAAACGAAGCAAACGCACTTCTATCGGGTCGTACACCAAATTTGGACTCGAAAATTTGGAGTAAAATTAAGAAAGTGGCCGGAGCGGATGCCAGGGACCCGCAACGGATATTTGATTATGTCTACGCCGTTGTTCACGCCAAGGGCTACTATGATGCCTACGAGCAGTTTTTGAAGAGCGGCTTCCCGATCGTTCCGTACCCTCGGGACGCCGAGTTCTTTACCAGCATGGCGGATCTTGGCGCTCGGCTTCGAGCTCTACACCTATTGGAAGCAGGGACCGGATCTATAGGCGAGCAGGTCGCGGCATTCCCGGTGGAAGGCAATGACGTGGTTGAGATTGCCGAGCACGATGACGGGAAAATCTGGATCAACGGTACGCAATTTTTCGATGCCATACCGAAGGCGGCATGGCTAATGCGCGTTGGAGGTTATGTTCCCGCCAGGAAATGGCTTTTGGACCGTCGAGGTCGAACTCTTTCATTCGACGAAATAAATCATTACCAGAGCGTCTTGAGGTCTCTGGTAGAAATCCTGGACGTTCTACCTGCTATAGATGATGTCTACACCGCGTAGGTGTCCGTTCCCTTTAAATCTTGAGGGGATCAATCAGACGACTATTTGCGCGGTGAAGAGAAATCGACATAACGCACAACGGGGCTAACCTCTCGCGCAGCTTGGGCAGGTAAGGCGCGGCTTGTCAGGTGCATGAACATGGGCTCGGCCAGACCAAGCTCGGCAGCCATTTCGGCAAGCGCCCCTGGTCCGGCCCCATCAAGAGCGTCGATGGCGGCATCAAGTAGTTCTGCGCCTTCCATCGGCATCTGGAGGTCATAACGTTCGACTTTCGTCTGACCAGTCTTAGCAAGATGGATCTGACCAGTGCGGTACTGGTCTGATGTGATGAGGTTGAGGTCCAGAGCCCGCCGCAAGATCGCCCGGGCGCTGACCTTCCATTGAAGCTTGATGTGGTAGATTAGGTCCCAGCTCAAAAAGCGGGTGCGCGGAAACATATGAATGAAAGTCGAGCGCGGAAGTAGGAAGGCGCTGGCGAACCGATTGGCCTGATCTTCTGTCGCACGATCACCTGTCTGAAGGCCGCGGTGCATGATGAGGTGGCCGCACTCGTGTGCCAGGTCAAAGCGCAGACGACATACGCTTTGCTTTGCCTCGCTGCGGACGATTATCGGGCGGCGCCTATCCATCGACAGAGCATCAACCCGGTCGGAAACGCCATTGAAATGGGTCACGATCGCGCCGGCGTTTTCCACAACCCGCATCATATTGGTGATAGGCCCCGCCGAACCTAGGCCCCAATGTTCTCGCGCCGCTTCGGCGGCAGCTTCTACGTCTTCGAAACTAACTGCCGACGCTTCGGGAAAGCTGACAGTTGGGAGTTGTAGACGGCTATCTAGCTCCTCGGCCAGGGCATCCAGAATCGATCCTCGCGCCAGAACTTGGCTAGTGATTGAGGCCGGGGTAGTGGCCTGCTTCCGGAAATGGCACTGCTCGGGGCGAACCGTGGCTCTCGATGGGGCATGGAAGAAGCGCGGTGTCACACCGAGCGCTCGTGCCAAATCGCCGACCAATTCCTGGCTCGGTGATTTGGCCTCGGTTTCAAGCTGATGGATGAACTGGCGGGTGGCTCCGACCTCCGCTCCGACATCGTCGAGCGAACGGCCGAGCGCCAACCGCGCCAGTCGCAGTTGCTCTCCCCGAAATTGCTTTTCCATGCTCATGGCTGGCGCGCCTACATTGCCCAGACCGATGGATCAAGGGCGTAGATTTAGGCCTTCTTCTGTTCTTCGTCGGACCCCGGCACCCGCACTTCAGGCTTGGGCAACTCGACACCCGTGGTGGGTGGCGTAGCGACCGGATGATAGACCGCCTCATGGAACGGAACGTCCCAGGAGAAGACGGGGTCTTCGCCGCGCAAACCCACGACCTTGATGCTGGTGATGGAACCTTCGTCATCAGTCTCGACCGCAAATCGATAGGCCAGGTCACCAGCCTTCTCCTCGCCGAAGGCGAAGGACAATTGCTTCAACTCGGAGAACGTCTGACGGAGCGTGCGCTCGCTCGGCGCGCCGGCTTCACCCTTGTAAAAGCGGAACGGGACGCCGCCGACCTTAAAGATTAGCTGCATCGTCGGATCGATGATCGTCAACCAGTCGTAGCCCGCAGCCTCCGCTGCGCCCCGAATTTGGTGGCGAGCAAATTGAAATGCGCTGCAGCCGAGCGTCCAGCCATTGTCACCGACAACCGGGTTGTGTCGTGCCAAAGCATCATTTCGGCCTTGGGCGATCAGGAGGGCGATGCTGACTAAGCGATCGCGGCTCAGGTCGGGATGAAAATCCCAGGGGTACGATTCGGACATGATGCCTCCAGATGGCGACAGGGTGGGCGATATTGGATTTTTGTCAACCGCGCACCGCATCGCCATGGGCGGTTCGCGCCCCGGAACAATTCATAAACAAACTTTCTGACGGGCGGCCTGAATGATCGCAAGGTTAAAGGACTGAGGCCTTTGAGGTCCGGCTCGCTGATGGTGTTCAGCTTTTTTTGGGACCGACCGTTTGGGCATCCAACATTGCAGGCGGAACCTATGCCCTAAGCGACCCCGTCCGGGGTTTCGACGATGCCATTCGCGCGATGACGCGACAGGGGACATATTGCGGGTGCCAGCCCGCAATACTGGAAGCTCGCAGTTTTAAATCGAGTAGCGCGCCGAAGGCGATTTGAACTCATGGGCGTGGCGCACGCGGGGGCCAGTTTGTTCCTTCCCCAGCCACATCCGGTCCCATTTGAGCCGGTTTCGGCTCGTTACGCTCAGCTATTTACGCGATCGCCGCCAAACCTTTGTTTTTGACCAAAGTCAGTAACTTCAGGGATGGCCCGTCCGGCCGCTTCTCGCCCCGCTCCCACTTGCTCACCGCATCCTTGCGGACGTTCAAGTAGCTGGCGAACACCGGCTGAGAGACTTGCTCCTGTTCGCGAATGGCGCGGATTTCCTCAGGCGTCAGCGGCGCCACCGGCGTCAAGCACAGCGCATCGAACTCGCGCATGGTCGCCTTATCGAGCACGCCGATCTCGTGCAGGCCGCTGGCAGTTTCATGGACCGACGCCAGGATGCCGCCGTCAGCTCGCTTTTTCGTCTTCGTCGCCATCGCCGTTCACCACTTCCCGAATTTCACCGGCCTTGACCGCTGCCTCGATGTCCTTCGCCGATAAGCCCAGAAGGGCGTCGGCCAGTCGCTTCAGCGCCTTCAGTTCCTGGGGCGAGACGTTCGCCTTTTCGTTCTTGGCGAAGCCGTGCGCGAAGAAGCAATGCGCTCCGACCCTAAACAGCAGGATCGTCCGAAAGCCTCCAGACTTGCCGCCGCCCTCACGAGCAACGCGCTGCTTGAACACGGCGCCGCCGAGGTCGGCGTCGAAACGTCCCTCCATGACGGCTTGGGCCGCGTCGAGGAGCTTGGCTTCCTCCAGCCCAGCCTTGCTGGCGAAGCGGGAGAACGCCTTCGTCGCATAGACCGTCATGAAGGACGCTCGATACGCTGGGGCATAGTGTAGTCCTTAGAGCTATAGCTTTCAAGGTGTCCAAGATGCGGGTTGCCTGAGGGCTCGCCCTCAAAGGAAGAGGCAAGGGGCGGGCTGCGCCCGGCATTGATCCTTGCCCCGCTAAAATGCGCCATCGGCGCATTCACGGGGCGCGAGCCGGGCGGACCGGCGCGCCGAACTCGGCGCTTTATGCCGGTCCTACGTCTCGACATAGGCCAGCTAGACCAAAGAAGGCCGCTCCGCGCCGTCCGCCTCCAGGCGGCCGTTTTGCGCGAGCGGGACGGCGGTTGAGATCGGTTGCCACCCAGGAAGCCCCTGGAGAATGCGCTCGGCATTCTTCACCGTATTGATGTGGCCGTAGTGGTCCTCAATCATCTTCACCGACGTGCCCATCTGCTTGGACAGGAAATAGACATCGACGCCTTCGGTCAGGCGGAATGTCGCGTAGGTGTGGCGGAAGCAATAGGTCGATCGCCGGCTTCCCGACGAACTCATAAGCAGATCGGACGCCTTCAGTAGGGCCTCGATCATCTCGCTATACAGGGTCGCCGACGGCTTGCCTGTGGACGTGGTGAACACGAAGTCGCCAGGCTCGCTTGTCTTTGTCATGGCGCGGATGCGCTCAAGGTAGTCGGCGACGTTGCCGGCAGCGACGAGGCTGCGGGACTTGTCCTTACCCCGGACGTTGAGGACGACGAATTTGCGATCCTGGTCGTCGCTGCGGATTGAGACATCACGCCAGCGGAGGTTCTTAGCCTCGGGCGGACGCATGCCCGTGTTGCACATGATCAGGATGAAGTTGTAGGCGACCGTCCGATACCAGGCGCTCTGTGTGGACTTGGCCTTCTTGACCCAGCTACGCGCGAACGTGTGGAGCTTGCGGTATTCCTCCGGCGTAAACTCCTCACGGCGAACCTTGGCCAGAGGGAGCTTGCCGCTGAACTGCTGGCTGTCGGTGATGTACTTCTTGCTCGCGGCATAGGCCATGATCGAGCGGAAGATCGACATCTCGTAACGGATGGTGGCGTCGCTGACCTCGCCGCTCACCGTGCGGACGCGGCCCTTGCGATCCTTCGGCGCCTCGGCACGCACTTTGGCCTTGGCGGCGCGGTCCTCGCTTTCGGCCTCGCGGACCTTCCGCGCGTCTTCCTCTTCCTTGCGGCGCCGCGCGTCCTGCCGGCGCCAGAGGGGATAGCCGGTCCAACGGTCCTGGCCGATGAGGTTAATCTGGACCGAGCCGACGTAGCGATTGAGCTGGGCGTGAATGATCGAGTCCACCACCTCCCAACGATGGTGGGTGATCTCCCCGACCAGTGAGCGCTCTTTCTGGAGGGCGGCGTAGTCCTTGGCGATTTGGCTGAAGGGCCGATTGAAAATCGGCACGTCATGTTTGATGCGAAAGCGGAGATCCGCATCGTGATCGAAGGCCCGCTCACGGGCCGCTTCGATGTCGGACGTTTTCAACGACACCGTCTTGTACCGGTCGGACTGCGGCAGCTTGATCCGGCAGTACCAATTGCGGTGCTTCACGTCGGCTCGTCGGAAGAGAACGAGCCCGCTTTTCAGTTCCTGAGCATCGACAAGGAAGGCCATCGGCCACCTCCTTCTGTGCAGAATCTGTGTCGGCTAATCGGTTAACGTGTTGATTTCCTGTGGTTGAGTAGGCCCTGTGTGGCGAGAAAAGTCAAACAATAGTTGATGTATTTCATATGCTTAGCTTGGCCTTATCTCCCCTTGCGGGAGAAGGTGGCCGCCAAAGGCGGTCGGATGAGGGGTCGCACAGACCTAACCGCTTGCGCCACCACGCTAATCCGACAGGCCTATCAACCCCTCATCCGGCGCTACGCGCCACCTTCTCCCACAAGGGGAGAAGGAAATATGCTCGTCCCCGCACGGGCGTTCGCCCCCTGCTCGGCCCGCATCCGGTACGCCATCACCGCCGTATGCCCCAGCCGCTCGACCAGCCGCCAGTTGACGATCGCCCCCAGCGGCGCGCCGACCACGGGGATGAACTGGGCCAGCTTGGCCAGGTCGATATGGTCGCGATACTGCTGCTGGAAGGCCCGCCAGTCGAAGTCGTCCAGGTGGGCCGGATGCTCCCGCGCCTCCCAGTCGTCCAGCGCCGCCATCACCCCGGCCCGATGCGCCGCATCCGAAAACGCCAACTCGAAAATGTGCAGGATGAACAGGCGCTCGGGCAGCTCCGTCCCGTCATGGCCGAAGATCGCGGCGATCTCGAACAGCAGCTTGATCTTGAAGCTCATCAGCAGCGGGAAGTCGGCCGCCGCCAGCAGGAAGCCCCCGGCCCCGGTCACCCCGCCCTCAGCCGCCGCCGCCTTTTTCCACCCGTCGATCGCCTTGGCCGCCCGCGTGCGACGCTCGTCCAGCGACAGGTCGTAAAGCGGCGAACCCGTCGCGAAGTCCGAACCGACCAGCAGCGCCCGGGTCATGCCCGAGATGGCGGTCGTGATAGCGGCGTGGACCTTCTCGGGGATCAGCCTGTTGATCCGCTGCTGCGCCGCCCGCGCGACGCCGTTCAGCGCCCCGGGCGGCCGCAGGATCTCGGCGCGCCAGGCGAGGATGTCGGGAGAGAGAGTCATGCGGCCACTCTAGCGGGTCCGCCGTCGTCCTTCGACAGGCTCAGGATGAGGGCTACTTCTGGCGGCTTAGTAGAAACCTCACCCTGAGCCTGTCGAAGGGCGAGGTTTCGGCTCTACGACCTTAAGCATCCGCCCCCAATAGTCACGCTCGCTCCAGCCGCTACCCTGCCGCCATGACCGACGCCCAGCGCCTGACGATCATCCGCGCCATCCATACGGTGATCTACGTTGTCATGGCCGCCTCGGCCCTGACCGTCCTGGCCTCCGCCATCACCGGCGCCACCGGCCCCTGGCTGTGGGTCGCCGCTGGCCTGACAGCCCTCGAAAGCCTCGTCTTCGCCGCCAGCGGCTTCAAATGCCCCCTCACCGCCCTGGCCGTGAAGTACGGCGCTACCAAGGACGGCGCCTGGGACACGTTCTTCCCGGAGCGCTGCACGCGCTACACGTTCCGGGTGTTAGGGCCGGTGATTGGGGTGGGGGCTGTGTTGTGGGCGTGGAGAGTCCTCGCAGGCGGGTAGCGAGCCGGCTCGTCAGCCTGGCCTGTACTGAGAGGTTTAGTCGCTCAAGTTGAACCTAACATACGTCATATCCTGCACTTAAGCAGGACGGCCTTGATCGTCAGTTCCGGGGATCATAATCTCGAAGCACGATCTTAGAGAGCGCGAATATGGGGCAAACATTAATAGAGGCCGCCAACAATATCGGCGGAAAGTACGCCGGAATTCTAGGCCTAATCGGTTTCGCCACAGGTATATTTGGTATAATATATGGATTTTATTCCAGAAATAACCCAAAGAAATCAAAATACGAAATTTCTTATAAAACCTACGGACTCGATAATTCAATAAGTAGATTTCGCCTTCGCCATATATTAACTGGAAGAAAAGATCCATACAGAAGCTATATCGATATCTGGAATTCTGGATCCGAAACAATACCCGCATCCACAATACGGCAACCGCTCACCATTGGGGTGCAGGGTGAAGAGACGATAATCAGCGCAATTGTTACACAAGAGAGCCACCCCGGAATCTCGAAGTTCAAAGTCGATAAAGATGGTGATCTGCCCCAAGTATCTTGGGATCATTTCGACCCCGGCATGGCCGCCCGCATAGAGATCAGCTCGGAAAAACCCAAACGCACAAATGACCTAAACTTCTTCGGAAGCGCCTATCGCACAAGAATAAAAAGGGTAAATCCGCATAACGAGATCAGCACACCCATTGATTATCTTGTCATGGGATCACTTCTCGGCATGAGCCTCGCTGTGATTTCTATAATTTTTGGAAAACTATTTATATCTGCATCCGAAAGCATTTCTAATGTAATTCTTATTTATTTCCTATCAATACCAACCATCATTCTCTCTATAGCGCTTATTGCATTATTTATTGCAGCACCAATCATCGCGACGATGACTTTAAAAAATTATACAACACCAAAATCTCCTATTGAGAGGGAATTTGGCGCTGCAACTATAGAAGAAATGAGAGGCGATTTTAATAATCAAGAAGATATACTCGAGGCAAGGGCAATGTTAGCGGAGGATCGAGCTCGCGATCTTCGAGAACAACTAGACAGAGAAATTGAGACTCTAAACGAGTTGGAACGACGAAACAGGCCTAAACCACCATCCACACCTCGCACCATCTAATCCCCACTATCCCCAACCGCACCACCTCCCCCGCCGCAGCAACACGCCCTATATCCCTAGCCTGACATTCACCACGCCCGGACTCCCAGGCTTGTCCACCCAGTTCAGACTGCCGCTGGCCGCCGCGCCGACCTATGCTCGGGAGGACTTCGCCGTCTCGCCCAGCAATGGCGACGCCGTCGCGCTGCTGGACGGCTGGCCGGCCTGGCCCGAGGGGCGGCTGGCGCTGGTCGGGCCGGCGGGGTGCGGGAAGACGCATCTGGCCCGGGCCTGGGCCGAGACCGTCGGCGCGGTCATGATCGAGGGCGACGCGGACCTCCCTGCCCTGCGCGGCCGGGCCGTGCTGGTCGAGAACGCCGACCAGCGCGCGGACGAAGCGCTGTTCCACATCCTCAACATGGCCGGGGTCGACGGTGGGACCGTGCTGCTGACCGGCCGCGAGCCGCCGCTGGCTTGGCCGACGGCGGGGCCGGCCCTGCGCTCGCCGCTGAACGCCCTGTCGGTGGCGGCGATCGCGCCGCCCGACGAGGCGGTGCTGGAGGCGGTGCTGCGGCGGGCCTTCGCACAGCGGCTGCTGAAGCCCGATCCGGACCTCTATCCCTATCTGCTGTCGCGCCTGCCGCGCTCGGCGGCCGAGGCCATCGCGGCGGCCGACCTGCTGGACGAGGCGGCGGCTCAGCAGCGGCGCGAACTGAACAAGGCCCTGGCGCGGGAAGTGCTGGGGGATTTCGAGGGCGAGGACGAGGGGTAGACCCCCTCTCCGTTTCCCCGGCGAAGGCCGGGGCCCAGGTCGAACCCGGAGCGCCCGACGGGCTGGCAGAGGGCATCTCGGATCAGCTCCAACCGCTCAGGATGGATCTGGGCCCCGGCCTTCGCCGGGGAAACGGGTTTGGTGCGCGCGGAGAAGTCCTTGCTCCGAAAGACTTTGTCGCTCTCTCGTCACTTGCCTCGTTCACCATGGCGGAACACACTCGCCTCTAAAGTGACCCCATGAACGAGTTGACCGCCCTGACCGCCCCCGCCATCGCCACGCCTGCCGACAATGCCGCTCCCCTGACGCTCGATACCGAGCTGATGGGCTCGCCCGAGCGGTTCTTCAATCGCGAGCTGTCGTGGCTGGCCTTCAACCAGCGGGTCCTGGAAGAGAGCGGCAACCGCCGTCACCCGCTGCTGGAGCGCCTGCGCTTCCTGTCGATCAGCGCCAACAATCTCGACGAGTTCTACATGGTGCGCGTGGCCGGCCTGAAGGGCCAGGTGCGCGAGGGCGTGCGGGTGGTCAGCCAGGACGGCCTGACCCCGGGCGAGCAGCTGAACCGCATCAACGCCTCGGCCTTCGAGCTGATGGCCGAGCAGCAGAAGATCTGGCGCCAGGTCCGCACCGAGCTGTGGGACGAGGGCCTGAAGCTGCTGGACGCCAAGGACATCGAGGGCGACGACCGCAAGCGGGCCGAGGAGATCTTCCGCAACCAGATCTTCCCGGTGCTGACGCCGCTGGCGATCGATCCGGCCCACCCGTTCCCGTTCATCCCGAACCTGGGCTTCTGCCTGGCGCTGAAGCTGCGCCGGATCGCCGACGACAAGCACCTGTACGCCCTGGCGCCGATCCCCAGCCAGGTGCGCCGGTTCTGGGAGTTGTCCTCGGTCGTCACGCGCGGCCGCAAGCGCCAGCGCAAGATCGTGGCGCTGGAAAGCTTCATCATCCTGTTCCTAGAGCACCTGTTCCCCGGCTACGAGGTCGAGGGCCGCGGCCTGTTCCGCCTGATCCGCGACAGCGACCTGGAAATCGAGGAAGAGGCCGAGGACCTGGTGCGCGAGTTCGAGGCGCAGCTGAAGAAGCGCCGCCTGGGCGCCGTGGTGCGGGTCAAGATCCAGACCACCATGCCGCCGGACCTGCGCGAGTTCATCATCGAGGGCCTGCGCGCCGAGCCGGAAGACGTGGTGCTGGTCGACGGCAAGCTGGGTCTGGCCCAGATGTCGGAGCTGATCCCGCCGGACCGTCCGGACCTGAAGTTCCCGCCCTTCAACGCCCGCTTCCCCGAGCGCATCCGCGACCACGGCGGCGACTGCTTCGCGGCGATCCGCGAGAAGGACATTCTGGTCCACCACCCGTTCGAGAGCTTTGACGTGGTGGTGCAGTTCCTGCGCCAGGCCGCGCGCGACCCCAACGTGCTGGCGATCAAGCAGACCCTGTATCGCACCTCCAAGGACAGTCCGATCGTGGCGGCCCTGATCGAGGCGGCCGACAACGGCAAGAACGTCACGGCCCTGGTCGAGATCAAGGCCCGCTTCGACGAGGAGAACAACCTCAAGTGGGCGCGCGACCTGGAGCGGGCCGGCGTGCACGTGGTGTTCGGCTTCGTCGACTGGAAGACCCACGCCAAGCTGTCGGTGGTGGTGCGCCGCGAGGGCGACAACAACCTGCGCACCTACTGCCACTTCGGCACCGGCAACTATCACCCGCAGACGGCCAAGGTTTATACCGACCTGAGCCTGTTCACCTGCGACCCGGCCCTGGGCCGCGATGGCGGGAAACTGTTCAACTTCATCACCGGCTATGCCCAGCCCGGCGCGCTGGAGAAGCTGTCGTTCTCACCCCATACGCTGAAGCCTGACCTGCTGCGGATGATCGAGGCCGAGGCGGTCGCCGCGCGCGCCGGCAAGCCGGCCGGGATCTGGGCCAAGATGAACTCGGTCGTCGATCCTCAGGTCATCGACGCTCTGTACGCGGCCAGCCAGGCGGGCGTGCAGATCGACCTGGTCGTGCGCGGCATCTGCTGCCTGCGTCCGGGCATTGCGGGGCTGTCGGAGAACATCCGGGTCAAGTCGATCGTCGGCCGCTTCCTGGAGCACTCGCGCATCCTGGCCTTCGCCAATGGCGGGGCGATGCCGTCGGCCCAGACGCGCCTGTTCATCAGCTCGGCCGACTGGATGCCGCGCAACCTGGACCGCCGCGTCGAGAGCCTGGTGCCGATCGAGAACCCGACCGTGCACCAGCAGGTGCTGGACCAGATCATGGTCGCCAACCTCAACGACGAGGCCCAGAGCTGGAAGCTGGACAGCGAGGGCGACTACGCCCGCGACCCGGCGTGGGCCAGCAAGGGCGCCTTCTCGGCCCACGACTACTTCATGACCAATCCCAGCCTGTCGGGCCGCGGCCACGGCGCGCGCGACCTGCCGCGGGCGTTCGACCACGTGGGACCCAAGCGCAAGCGGTGAGGCTGGCCCTCGCCGTCCTGCCGCTCCTGATCCTGACCGCCTGCGCGCCCGAGCCGGGGCGGCAGTCGGATCTCTGCGCCATCCAGGCCCTGCCCGCCCGCCCCGGCCTCGACGCCTTCGGGATCGCGCCGGACGTCGAGCAGGCGGCGCAGACGCGGGGCGCGGTCTATGGGCCGGGCCTGCTGCCGGGTGGTGGGATCCGCTGGTGGGGCCGCTGTCCGCGCCAGGCCGACACGACCGACATGATCCTGATCGGTCCCGGCCCCTGGGCCCTGACCAAGGGCGGGCCGCGCGTCGACGGCCGGCCGCTGGGCTACGGCACCTGCTATCACCGCGACGACGGCCGGGGCTGGCGGACCGTGGCCTGCCGGATCAATCCGTGAGTGGAAAAGGCTTTCCGCGCGTTTCAACGCTTCCCCCGCGCGACGAATAGGCTAAATCAGCCCCATGCCCTTCCCGGCGCCGCGCGACGCGGCGGTCATCGATATCGGTTCAAACTCGGTGCGCCTGGTGGTGTACCGCCTGGAAGGCCGCGCCATCTGGACCGTCTTCAACGAGAAGGTCCTGGCGGGCCTCGGCCGTGACCTGGCCAAGACCGGCCGCCTGGCGCCCGACGGCGTGATCCAGACCCTTCAAGCCCTGAAGCGCTTTCGCGCCGTGCTGGAGGCGGTCAACCCGGCCGAGGTCTTCGCCGTGGCCACCGCCGCCGCCCGTGAGGCGCTGGACGGCCCCGAGTTCATCCGCCGCGTGCGCGAGGAGACCGGCTTCTCCGTCCGCGTCCTGAGCGGCGAGGAAGAGGCCCACTATGCCGCCGTCGGCGTGCTGGCCGGGGCCCCCGACGCCGAGGGCGTGGTCGGCGACCTGGGCGGCGCCAGCCTGGAGCTCGTCCGGCTGAACCCCACCGGCGCGGGCCAGGGCGTCACCCTGCCGCTGGGCCCGTTCAGCCTGGCCGGCCCGCAAGGCAGTCCCTTCGATCCCGAGCGCGTCCGCCGCCTGGCCCGGGAGCGCATCGCCCCGGTCGCCGCCGACTTCCGCACCGAAACCTTCCACGCCGTGGGCGGCGCCTGGCGCAACCTGGCTTTGCTGCACATGCGGCTGTCGGGCTATCCGCTGCACGTCGTCCACCAGTACCAGATCGACGCCCAGGAGGCCCTGCAGGCCGCCCGCCTGGTCGCGCACCAGTCCAAGAGCTCGCTCGAACGCATCGAGGGCATGAGCAAGAAGCGCTCGGAGACCCTGCCCTACGCCGCCGTGGTGCTGGAGACGCTGATCGAGCACCTGCAGCTCAAGCGCATCGAGATCTCGGCCTTCGGCGTACGCGAGGGCCTGCTGTTCGAGGCCATGCCGCCGCGCGTGCGCGGGCTGGATCCGCTGATCGAGGGCTGCGACGCCCTGGGCGCGCGCCAGGGCGTGGCCGACGACCTGGGTCCAGCGCTGGACGCCTGGATCGCCCCGGCCTTCGCCACCCTGCCGCCGCTGTTCGGCGAGCGCGACGGGATCCTGGTCGCCGCCGCCAGCCGCCTGTCGGACCTGGGCGCGCGCCTGCATCCGGACCATCGCGCCGATCTCGTCTTCGAGCAGGTGCTGCGCGCTCCGATCGCCGGGCTAGGCCACGCCGAGCGCTGTTATCTCGCCGTGGCCGCCCACGCCCGCCACGCGACGAACTTCCATCCGCCCGAACTGGCGACGCTGGAGCGCCTGCTGACCCCGGCCCAGCTGAAGCGCGGCCGGGCGTTGGGCGCCACCATCCGCCTGGCCTGCGACCTTTCCGGCCGCAGCCCCAGCCTGCTGGCCCGCTCGCGCCTGTCGCTGGACAAGGCCCACCTGATCGTGACCGCCGAACCGGGCTTCGCCGACATCCTGCTGGGCGAGCAGACCAGCAAGCGCGCCAATACGGCGGCGCATCACCTGGGTCTGAAGCCGAAGATCGTCACGGGATAAAGGCGTATGTTGCCAACGCCGTAGTGGGTGGGTGGCGGACATCGGATGAGCGCCCCCTCCGGCGCGACGGAGGGGGCGCTGAAACCCTCAAACCGTCATTCCGCGCTTTTTGCGCGGGGGCCATGGTTCAGCTTTCCCGTGGGAGGTTTGGTTTGCGCTCCCCCTGCGGCGGGCAAATGGAGCTCGCGCCTGAAGCGCGGGATGACGGCGAAAGGAAAGCCGAAGCTCTACAGGCTAGCGGACCTGCGAGCAGCTACCAGCCTCGAGGACCACCAGCGGCCCAGGGCATCCAGAAGAAGCCGTGGAAAATCCAGAAGGCCACTAAAAGCCAGGATATCGCCGCGAGGGTGTAGAAGAGGCGTGGTTCTCCTTCGGCCTTCAATGCAGCCAACAAGAGGGCGGGCAGCAAGAGCGCGGCAAACCACATCGCGATAGCGAATGGTCGGTCAGCTCGCCACAGATTGAAGCCGAACGTTAGGCCAACGTACAGCGTCAGGAGCGACACCAGAAAAGCTGGTGCCAGCAAGAGCAACAGTGACCATCTCGTGAAGGTGCGCATGCCTCAGATTACTGACGGCGGCGGGGTCCGCCAAGGGTGGGAAGCGGACATGCCCTGCGTCCTTCGAGGCTCGCCTTCGGCTCACACCTCAGGATGAGGACTTCATTGCACTGAATACCTCATCCTGAGGTGCGCGCTCCTGAGCGCGCCTCGAAGGACGCACTGCGCTGGACGTCCGCAACGGGCGAAACCTGCCCCTACTCCTCAGCCTGATGCGCCCCGCCGGCCACCTGTGTCGGCACCAGCTGTTCCAGCTCCAAGAAGTCCGTGAACGGCAGCTTATAGGCGCGGTCGAAGAACTCGGCCTGGAAGCGGAAGGGCAGATTGCCGTCGCTGTTCCACAGCATGACGACGCCGGTCTTGGTCGCCGGGTCGAACAGCATGGTCGAGCGATAGCCCGACACAGCGCCGCTGTGACCGATCAGGTGGTGGCCTCTGTAGTCGAAGCTGCGCATGCCCAGGCCATAGCCGGGCGACTTCAGCTCGCGGGCGAAGGTCATGCGGCCGAAGGGCCGGGCCGTGGCCACGCGCGAGCGCTGAGCCTCGTCCAGCACCGCCGGCGACAGCACCTGCGGCCGCAGCCCCATCTGGGCCTGCATCCAGGTCGCCAAGTCCAGGATGGTCGAGTTGACCCCCGCCGCGGCCGGCACGCGGTAGTAGGCCTCCGACACCGTCAGCAGATTGCCGTGACGATGCGGCCGAGCCCAGTGGGCGGACGACGTCAGGGCCGCATAGCCCAGGGTGGCGCCCTTCATGCCCAAGGGCTCGAACAGCTTGTGCCGCACGGTCTCGCCATAAGACTCGCCGGTGCGCTCGGCGATGACCTCGCTGATCGTGTCATAGGCGATGTTCTGATAGGTGTGGCAGGTCCCGGGCGCACAGACCGGCTTCAGCTGCCCCAGCGCGGTGCGGATCTCGATCGGATCGCGACCGTCTTCCAGCCAGCCGTCATAGGCGTTCTTGCCGATGCCCGTGCGCTGCGACAGCAACTGCTCGATCGTCAGGCCGTTCTGGGTGTCGTTCGGCAGGCGCAGGCTGGTGTGGAACACCTGCAGCGGATCGGCCAGCGACAGCACGCCATCGGCGGCCAGGCGCGCGGTCAGGGTCCCGGCCACGGTCTTGGACAGCGAGGCCCAGCGGAACACGGTGTGAGCGTCGATCGGTTCGCCATTCTCGACCGACGTCCGGCCATAGCCCTTCACGAACGACAGGCGGCCATCCTCGACGACGGCGATGGCCAGGCCGGTCATCGACGGGTCGGTCATCAGCTCGACCAGACGGCCGTTCAGCGCCTGGTAGTCGATCTCGCCGCGCCACTGCGCCGGCTCGGCGGGCAGGCTGGTCAGCGCCGTCTCGCCCGACGCCGACGGCCCTGCCCTCAGCGACTTGGTCAGGGGGATCAGCGCCCCACCGACCAGCAGGGCGCCCACGACGCCGGCGGCGGCCCACTTCAGGCGGCGGCGGCGCTTGGCGGGTTCGGGGGCGGCTTGGTCAGGCAAGGCTAGTCTCGGTACTGGCAGGGGGACTCGGGTCGAGGCTTCAGTTTACGCCTGATGAGCCAGCGACGCGCCCTGCAACATACGGAAAAGACGCGCCGAATTGAGGCGATGCCCCGTCTCTAGCCTTGGCCGAACAGCGCTGCGTAGAGATCCTTGGGGTTCACCGGCTTTTCCACCCAGCCGGTCATGCCCGCCTCGTGGCAGGCGGCGACTTCCTCGGGCGAGACCGCGCCGGTGACGGCGATGATCGGGGTCGCACGGTTGGCGCCATGGTCGCGCAGGCGGCGCGAGGCCTCCAGCCCGTCCATGCCCGGCATGCGCACATCCATCAGGATGACGTCGAACACGCGGTGTTCGGCAAGCGCCAGGGCGGCCAGGGCGTCGTCGGCCGTCTCGACCGCGGCCCCGAAGGCCTCCCGCAGCTGGCGCAGGGTGCGGCGGGTGCTGGGGGGGGCGTGGGCGGCCAGCC
>CAZRPD010000061.1:0-26271 GCA_964601775.1 uncultured Caulobacter sp.
ATGGCCGCGCTTGCGAGAAGCGCGGCCATGAAAAGCTCTGATCTGTCGGGTGTTTAGTTCGCTTTCGCGACCCAGGCGGTGATGGCCGGGAGGCGCTGCTCGCGAACCTTGGCGCGGTTCAGGACCGCCGCAACGGCCTTGTCGGCTTCCTTGCGCGATCCTTCGGCGATGTTGGCCGCGGCATAGGCCTTGATCTTCTCGGCCAAAGCCGGGGTTGACCCGCTAGAGCCCAGACCCGGGATGAAGCGAGTGCGGGCGCTGTTATCGACCTTGGCGTTGACCGCGTCCTTGTTGGCCACGGCCCAGTCGAAGGCCAGCTCCGGATGCTGGCTGGCCACCTTTGAAATCATGGTGCTGGACAGGGTCTCGCCCGGCTCCGAGGTCAGGGCCAGCTCCAGCGCCTTGCGGGCCAGGACCGGGTCGGTCGCGCCGGCCAGCTGGGTGTAGAGCTGGGCGCGGATCAGCGGGGTCTTCTCGGCCTTGGCCTGGGCGTTCAGGACGTCCCAGGTCACTTGGTCGGCGTGCTTGGCGACCACCGCCAGGATGGTCTTGCGCAAGGGCCCGGGCACGGCGGCCGGATCGGTCTTGTCGGCGGCGTAGCGGCGGCGGGCCTCGGCCAGCACCGACGGCTCGCCGAGGTCGCCCAGGGCGCCGATCAGCGCCGCGCGCAGGATGCCGACATTGTCGCTCTCACCGGCCTTGGCGGTCCAGCCGACCTGGGCCATCAGCGGCGAGAGGCGCGCGAACACCACCTTGCGGAACGCGCCCTGCTCGGCCGGCATGCCCTGGTAGTAGCCGTCGATGGCGCTCATCACGCTGACGATCTTGGCCAGCACCTGGGGATCGGCGCTGTCGGGCGTCGCCTTGGCCAGGTCGAGGAAGTCGGTGGCGGGCTGGTAGCCGGCCAGGCCCATCGACCAGGCGTCGCTCATCACGCCCAGCTGGTCGATCGACGGCAGCTTGGCGAAGGCCTTGGCGATGGCGGCGAAGTCGGCGGGGCGATACTGGACGCGGAAATAGCCGCTCTGGCCGGCGTTGACGACGACCGGACCGCAGCCGTCGACGGTGACCGAGCCCTTGCCGCCGGTGACCAGGGTCTTGGCCTCGCCGCCATCGACGGCCTTGATCGTCACCGGCACGCGCCAGGTCAGCGGCGTCTTGTCGGGCGCGTCCTTGCTGAACTGGCCCTGGGTCAGGGCCAGGGTGGTCTTGCCGGCCGCGCAGGTGGCGTTCGTCACCGTGATCAGCGGCACGCCGGGTTGCAGGGTAAAGTCATGGGCGATGTCGATGATCGGCTTGCCGGCCGCCTTTTCGACGGCGGTCCACAGGTCGTCGCTGACCGTGTTGCCCAGCGCGTGCGTCTTCATGTAGGCGCGCACGCCGGTGCGCCAGGCGTCGGCGCCCACATAGCTTTCCAGCATGCGGATGACGGCCTCGCCCTTTTGATAGGTGATGGCGTCGAAGGCCTGGCTGGCCTGCTCGACGGTCTCGACGTGCTGCACCACCGGGTGGGTGGTGACTAGGGCGTCCAGGCCCATGGCGTATTCACGGCCGCCGACCGCGCCCAGGGCCGAGTTCCATTCCGGGTGGAAGTGCTCGGTGGCCCGGCCCTCCATCCAGGAGGCGAAGCCCTCGTTCAGCCACAGGTCGTCCCACCAGGCCATGGTGACCAGGTCGCCGAACCACTGGTGGGCCATTTCGTGGGCCACGGTGGTGAAGACGTTCTTCTTGTCGGTCTGCGTGGAAATCTTCGGATCCAGCAGCATGGCGTATTCGAAGTAGAAGATGGCCCCCCAGTTCTCCATGGCGCTGAAGAACTGGCTGCGGCCAGGGGCGGCGATGTTGTCCATGGCCGGCAGCGGATAGGCCGTGCCGAAATAGTCGTTGAACCAGGGCAGCAGGTCGGCCGCCGAGGTCAGGGCGAACTCGGCCTTCGGGGTGTCGCCCTTCTTCGTCACCACGCCGATATCGACGCCGGCGACCTTCTTGGTCGCGCGATCGAACTCGCCCAGGCCGAAGAACAGCAGGTAGGTCGACATCTTCGGCGAGGTTGCGAACTTAACCAGGGTCTTGCCGCCGCCGAGGTCCTTCGAGGACGCGATCGGCATGTTGGAGAGCGCCATCTGACCGGTCGGGATCGTGGCCTCGACGCTGTAGGTGGCCTTGTAGAACGGCTCGTCCCACGAGGGGATGAAGCGGCGGGCGTCGGAATTCTCGAACTGGGTGTAGAGCGCGCGCTTCTTGCCGGCCTCGGTGTCGTAGTCCAGCGCGAACAGGCCGGCGGCCTGGGTGTAGATCTTGCCGGCGTAGTCGATCTCCAGGACGTACTGGCCCTTCGGCAGGACCTTGGCGAACGTGAAGGCGGCGGTCTGGGCTGCGTCGTCGACCTTGATGCTGGCAGCGCCCTGCCCCGCGATCTGCGCCTTGGCGAAGGTCAGCTCTGCGGCCTGCAGGGTCACGGTGCTGGTCGGCTCGACCACCTCGATGGCGATCTTCACCTTGGCGGTGAAGGCCATCTTGTCGGCGTCGGGCGTAAAGGCCAGATCATAGTGCGAAGGCCGAACGTTGCGCGGCAGCTGGGTGGTGACCGTGGCGAAGGTCGCGCCCTTGGAGCCGGGTGCGGCCGGCGTGGCGGCCATGGCGCCGGCGGCGGCGAGAAGCATCACGGCGACGGCCGCTGAGGACATGAGACGACGCATGTTGAGCCTTGAATTGGAAAATCTATCCGGCCCCCTCAGCCGGCGGCGCAAACCAACACCCATCGCCGCTCTCCGGCGCATTAATTATCGGTAATGTCCCAGCCCCTCACCGTCATACCGGGTTTCGATCTTTGGCCCGGCCTGTTGGACACTCAAGCTCAGAAGGCCTTGATCGAGGCCGCCCTCGCCGCCGCCGAGACCGCGCCGTTCGCCCACTACGAGACCGGCTACGGCAAGGCGATGAGCGTGGCCATGACCGCGTTCGGCCCCCTGGGCTGGACCAGCGACAAGGCCGGATACCGCTATGCGCAGCAGCATCCGGAAACGGAGCGCCCTTGGCCAGCGATGCCGCGGGCGCTGCTCGATCTCTGGGCCCGGCTGGGCGACCCTGATGTCCCGCCGGACTCCTGCCTGATCAACCTCTATCGGGGCGCCGCCCGCATGGGTCTGCACCAGGACCGCGACGAGGTCGATCCCGCCTTCCCGGTGCTGTCGATTTCGCTGGGCGACACGGCGGTGTTCCGGATCGGCGGGACAAGCCGCAAGGACCCGACGCGGAGCTTGAAGCTGAGTTCGGGCGACGTGTGCCGGCTGTCGGGTCCAGCGCGGCTGGCCTTCCACGGCGTGGACCGGATCCTGACCGGATCGTCGGGGCTGGTCCCGGACGGCGGGCGGATCAATCTGACGCTGAGACGGGCGCGGCCGGCCTGAAAGGAAAAAGGCCGCCCCTTTCGGAGCGGCCCTCTTGTCTCGTTGGTAACCGGTACCCGGCCTTGACCGGATCAGCCCCGCAGCTTGCGGGTGATCACTTCCAGGTCGTGGTTCAGGGCGCTGTCCTCGGCGCGCAGCGCCTCGATGCGGCGCACGGCGTGCAGCACGGTGGTGTGGTCGCGACCGCCGAAGCGACGGCCGATGTCCGGCAGCGAGCGGGTGGTCAGCTGCTTGGCCAGCCACATGGCGGCCTGGCGCGGACGGGCCACGGCGCGGTTGCGGCGCTCGCTGAGCAGGTCGGCCTGCTTCATGCCGTAGTGCTCGGACGTGGCCTTCTGGATGTCGTCGATGGTGATGCGCTTTTCCGTCGTGCGCAGGTGCGGGCGCAGGATGGCCTGCACCTCGTCCAGGCTCAGACGCGACAGGCCTTCGCCGGCGCGGGCCGACAGGGTGTTCAGCGCGCCTTCCAGCTCGCGGACGCTGTCGGTGAAGCGGTCGGCCAGGAATTGCAGCACATCCGGACGCATGGTGGCGTCGAAGCCCTGGCCGCCGGCCAGGGTCTGGATCTTGCGCTCCAGGATGCCGATGCGAAGGCTGCGGTCGGCCGGCTCGAGGCCGCAGACCAGGCCCGCCGACAGGTGCGAGCGCAGGTGAGCGTCCATCTCGGTCATGGCCGACGGCGGACGGTCGGCCGAGAACACCACGCGGCCGCCTTCACCGACCAGGGCGGTCAGGGTGTGGAACAGCTCTTCCTGCGTGGACTGCTTGCCGGCGATGAAGTGGACGTCGTCGATAATCAGCAGGTCGGCCGTGCGCAGCTCTTCCTTGAAGGCCGCCGTCTGGCGATCCATCACGGCGCGCACGAAGGTCGACAGGAAGCGTTCGGCGGTCAGGTAGACCACGCGCTTTTCCGGCGCATTGCGCATGGCTTCCCAGGCCAGGGCGTTCAGCAGGTGGGTCTTGCCGAAGCCGTAGGGGCCGTGGAACAGCACGGGATTGAAGTGGCCGTCGGCCCAGTTGGCGATGCGGCGCGCCACGGCGTGGGCGAACTCGTTGGCCGGACCCGGGACGAAAGTGTCGAAGGTGAAGCGTTCCTGCAGGCCCTGCGTGCGCGTCGACTTCGCGCTCGTCGGGGCCAGGACCGCGGTGTCGCTGGATACGGGCAGGACGATCTCGATCGGTTCGGCGGCGACGGGAGCAGCCTTGGGGGCGGCCTCCACATAGGCGCCGCCAGAGCTGGCTTGGGCGGCTTCGAACTCCAGGCGCGACTTCAGATCGATCCGACGACCGGTCGCGTCGCTGGCCGCCCACAGCTCGCCGATGCGGCGCCAGGCGCTGCGACGGATCCAGTCGCGCGCGATGCCCGTCGAGGTCACCACCACGACGTCGCCTGAGGCAGCTTCGCGCAGCATCGCCGGCGCGATCCACGACCCGAAGGCCGCATCGCCCAGCTCGCGCTTCAAAGCCACGCACACTTTCGACCACACGCTCGCCGCCGGCTCGCAAGCCACCGCGATCGCCGTGGAGAAGTCCTGGCTGGCCACCCCGCCCTTCATCGTCATTCGTCCACCGCCTTGCACAAAAACAACCGCCGCATGAAACCGGGCCCGCCCCCCATGGCGCACAGCCGGCATTCCTCAACGCACACAGGTTCTTACTCGGCGAACACAGTTGTTCCGCCGCCGCCTTGTTTTTCCAAGACTGGAGAAGCGTTGAGGCGCTTAAACTAGCCACCGGCCCGGGCCGGTCAAACGGAAAACTTGAGTCCGATCGCGGATATTTCTGTTGACTCGCGAGCGCGCCTCGCCCGCCAAGGGAATAGTGAAGTCCGCTGATCAGATCACAGATTGCAACGACAAAAGCAGAGCGTTGAATCCATAGAAAAAGCCGATCAGGCGTACCTGACCGGCTTATCTAAATACTTGAATTCGCTTGACGAACTACGTTCGTCAGAATTCTGGACTAGGCGGCGGCCTGATCCAGCTTCTTCAGGCGAGCGGCCAGACGCGAGACTTTGCGCGAGCCGGTGTTGGGGTGAACCACGCCCTTCGAAACCGCGCGCATCAGCTCCGATTGAGCTTCAACGAAGGCGGCCTTGGCGACAGCCACGTCGCCCTTGGCGACGGCGTCTTCGAACTTGCGCAGGAAGGTGCGCACGCGCGAACGGCGGGCGGTGTTAACTTCGGTGCGACGGGCGATCTTGCGGATCGCTTTCTTGGCGCCGGGATTATTGGCCATAAGGTAGGACCTTCAAACGGACAGCCCGCGGGCGGCCGCGAAGCAAGGGGAAATCGAGCGCGCGGATATACGGGAAGCGCTGGCCGGGGTCAACGGTCCACAGGCGGATTCCTGCGGACCGTCCTTGCGCAAACGATTACTTTCCCGAGAACGCCGGTTTGCGCTTCTCGACGAAGGCCGCCATGCCTTCCTTCTGATCCTCGAAGGCGAACAGCGAGTGGAACAGGCGCCGCTCCAGGGCGACACCGGTGGTCAGGGTCGTTTCGTAGGCGGCCTCGACCAGTTCCTTGTTCATGGCCACGGCCAGCGGCGACTGGGCGGCGATCTTGGCGGCGATGGCCAGCACCTCGTCGACCAGGCTGTCGGCCGGGAAGATCCGCGACACCAGGCCCGAGCGCTCGGCCTCGACGGCGTCCATCATCCGGCCGGTCAGGATCATGTCCATGGCCTTGGACTTGCCCACGAAGCGGGTCAGGCGCTGGGTGCCGCCGATGCCTGGCGCGACGCCCAGATTGATCTCGGGCTGGCCGAACTTGGCGGTGTCGGCGGCCAGGATGAAGTCGCACATCATCGCCAGCTCGCAACCGCCGCCTAGGGCGTAGCCGGACACGGCGGCGATGATCGGCTTGCGGCACTGCTCGATCGCGCGGGCGCCGGCGGTAAAGAAGTCGGCCTTGAACATCTGGGCGTAGGTCTTGTCCGACATCTCCTTGATGTCGGCACCGGCCGCGAAGGCCTTGGCCGAGCCGGTCAGCACGATGCAACCCACCTCGTCGTCGGCTTGCGCCGCCGACAAGGCTTGTGCGAGCTCGCCCAGCAGCGCGGTATTAAGAGCGTTCAGCGCCTCGGGCCGGTTCAGCCGGATCAGGGTCACGCCAGGCGCGGCCTCCGGGCTCTCGACGATCAGGGTCTGGTAGTCGGCCATCGGCGATCTCCTGCTTGAGGCTGTCTTTATAAGGAGGGCGGCGAGGTTGAGGAGTCCCCTCCGGGCAAGCCGCATATGAGTTTCACGGACCCGTCATGACGACGGCCTAGCTTGCCGGCTCCTGGGGTTATGAATAGAGACGCGTCCATGAGTGAGATCGCCATGCAGCCGGGGGCGGTCGCACGCCCAGACTTGGACAAGGGGCTCGGCGTGGCCGGCCGTCTGGGCATGGGGGCCGCCATCGTGGTCACCCTCGTCTATGTCGCCTGGAGCGTCTATTCCGACGCCGAGGCCGCGGGGGTCGGGATCACGGCCTTCCTGCCGTTCGCCCTACTGTTCCTGGCGCTGCTGATCGCCCTGGGCTTCGAGTTCGTCAACGGCTTCCACGACACGGCCAACGCCGTGGCCACGGTGATCTACACCAACTCGCTGCCGGCCAATGTGGCCGTGGTCTGGTCGGGCTTCTTCAACTTCCTGGGCGTGCTGCTGTCCAGCGGCGTCGTCGCCTTCGGCATCATCTCGCTGCTGCCGGTCGAGCTGATCCTGCAGGTCGGCTCCACCGCCGGCTACGCCATGGTATTCTCGCTGCTCTTGGCGGCGATCATCTGGAACCTGGCCACCTGGTATTTCGGCATTCCCTCGTCCAGCTCGCACACCCTGATCGGCTCGATCATCGGCGTGGGCGTGGCCAACGCCATCATGCACGGGCGCAGCGGCACGGCCGGCGTCGACTGGACCAAGGCCACCGACATCGGCAAGGCCCTGCTGTTCTCGCCGCTGGTCGGCTTCACCCTGGCCATGCTGCTGCTGCTGGCCATGAAGGTGCTGGTCCGCAACAAGGCGCTCTATGAAGAGCCCAAGCCCGGCGTCGCCCCGCCGATGTGGATCCGCGGCCTGCTGATCTTCACCTGCACCGGCGTGTCGTTCGCCCACGGCTCCAACGACGGCCAGAAGGGCATGGGCCTGATCATGCTGATCCTGATCGGCACCGTACCCACCGCCTACGCCCTGAACCGCGCCGTGCCGCAGGCCTATGTCTCGGAATTCCACGCCAGCTCGACTGCGGTGACCAGCGTCCTGACCGCCCGCGCGCCCGCTGACGCCGCAGTGGCGACGCCGGTCGAGGCCCGCCAGGCGGTCACCCGCTACATCGCCGAAAAGACCTATGCCCCGAACGTCGCCCCGGCCATGGCCGTGCTGGTGACCGACATCGACCGCCAGGTGCAGGAATACGGCTCGCTGGCCAAGATCCCCGCCGCCTCGGTCGGCAACGTCCGCAACGACATGTACCTGGCCGCCGAGGGCGCCAAGCGCCTGACCAAGGAGCCCAGCCTGGCGTTCGCCGACGCCGACAAGACGGCGCTGAACGAGTACCGGGCCGACCTGGACAAGGGCACTCGCTTCATCCCGACCTGGGTGAAGATCGCCGTGGCCTTCGCCCTGGGCCTGGGCACCATGATCGGCTGGAAGCGCATCGTCATCACGGTCGGCGAGAAGATCGGCAAGTCGCACCTGACCTATGCCCAGGGCGCTTCGGCCGAGCTGGTGGCCATGGGCACCATCTTCGCCGCCGACGGCTTTGGCCTGCCGGTGTCGACCACCCACGTGCTCAGCTCGGGCGTCGCCGGCACCATGGTCGCCAACAAGGCCGGCCTGCAGATGTCGACCCTGCGCAACCTGCTGATGGCCTGGGTCCTGACCCTGCCGGTCTCGATCCTGCTGTCGGGCGGACTCTATTTCCTGCTGTCGAAGGTGTTCTAGGCCTCACAGCCTCAGGCGATAGGCGGCCGGGGTTTCGCCGAACGTGCGGCGAAACAGGGCGATGAAGGCGCTGGCGGTGGAATAGCCCAGGTCCAGCGCCACCGTCGTCACCGGCGCGCCGGCCGCCAGCATCTCCAGCGACCGCATCAGCCGGGCGCGCTGGCGCCAGACGGTAAACGAGAAGCCCGTCTCGCTGACGAAGCGCCGGCTGAGCGTGCGGGCGCTGACCGCGCCGAACGCCGCCCAGGCGTCCAGATCACGCGGGTCGGCCGGATCCTCGATCAGCGCGCGGGCGATCCGCAGCAGACGCGGGTCCCCGGGCAAGGGCAAACCCAACGGCTCGCTGGGCAGGGTGCGGATCTCGTCGAGCACGATCTGCGCGATCCGGGTCTGGCTGGCGTCGAGCGGCCCCAGCGGCCATTGGGCGGCGCGCAGCACAGCCTCGCGCAGCAGGCCCGAGATGCGCAGCGCGCACGGTTGGTCGGGCAGATCGCGGCAAGCCTCCTCGGCGACATAGGCGCTCCAGCCTTCGAACGGTCCGTGCGAACTGCCCGAATGCAGATGGTGCGGCGGCAGCCAGACGGCGTGAATGGCCGGCACGACCCAGACCCCGCTCTCGACCCCGATGGTCAGCAGGCCGCGCATCGAGGCGAACAGCTGGCCGCGGGCATGACTGTGCGCCTCCAGCAGCAACTCCCCGTCCTGGGCGCCGGCGACGACGATCACGCTCGGCCCCTCGGCGGAGTCGAGAACCGCGGGATCCAGGGTCAGGCTGGCCATGGCGTCATTTTGCTATTGATTGGCACTAGCGCTTTATAGCCGCCAAGGCTGAGCCGCTAAAGTCCGGTGATCGAAGGAGATCGCCATGACAGGATATCGGGACCAGGACGACGAGATCGCGTTCGGCGGGGTGAAGGTGCGCAAGGCCTCGGTCGCGGGCTTCCTGGCCAACGCCGCCTTCCTGACGCGGCCTGGCGCGCCGCGCGAGCTGCAGGACGCGGTGCTGCGCGACATCTTCGACGCCTTGCCGACCTTGCGCGCCATCGGCCTGTTCGACGTCTTCGAGATCCGCGACCCGAAGCTGCGCGCCTTCGTCGAGGCCAGCCGCTGATGCATCTCGACCAGACCCGTTTTCCGCTCGTCTTCATCCAGGCCGATACGCCGTCGGACTTCTCCTACGAAGCGCAGATGGACGCCCTGCTGGGCCGCGCGGCGCCGTTCGTGCTGATCGCCCCGGCGCAGGCCAAGCACGATCATGGCGAGGAGACGCCGGAAGAGCGCAAGCAGCGCGCCCTGCAGTTCAAGACTTGGCGCGAGCGCCTGCGCCGGCTTTGCCGCGGCGTGATCGTCGTCCTGGACGGCAAGCCCCTGGCCGCGCCCTTCCGACTGGCGGCCGAGGGCTTCGGCAAGGCGGTCGGCGTCACCGTCCGCTTCGTCGACGACGAGGCCGCGGCGGTCGCGACCGGGACCGTGATGCTGGAGCGCGAAGGCTAGTCCCGCGCCGCGATCATCCCGACCTTCAGGTCGCTGGCGGTGTAGACGCACTCGCCGTCGGCGATCAGCCGGCCGTTGGCCAGGCCCAGGGCCAGCTTGCCGCGCCGGACCTGGCGCAGGCTGACCTCATAGCGGACCAGCCTGGTGGCCGGCGTGGTATCGCCGCGGAACTTGACCTCGCCGACACCGAGGGCGCGGCCCTTGCCGGGCGAACCGGACCAGCCCAGCCAATAGCCGATCACCTGCCACATGGCGTCCAGACCCAGGCACCCGGGCATGACCGGGTCGCCCGGGAAGTGGCAGGCGAAGAACCAGAGGTCCGGGGTGATATCCAGCTCGGCGGCGACGAAGCCCTTGCCGAAGTCGCCGCCGTCCAGGCTGATTGCGGTGATCCGGTCCATCATCAGCATCGGCGGCGCGGGCAGCTGGGCGTTGCCCGGCCCGAAATAACCGCCCAGGCCCGACTGGATCAGGTCGGCCTTGGTGTAGTGGTCCTTGGGCGTGTGGTGATCGTGCGGATTGGCCAAGACGTCCCCCCCCTAAAGAGGCTTTCGGAGGACGGAGCGCCTCCTTGCCCGCCGAGGCTGCGGGCTCCGGGCCTGGATCGTCAAGCTGGCGCGGTCAGACCTGGCAGACCGGACAGAAGAAGGTCGAGCGGCCAGCCTGGACCTCGCGGGCGATGACGCCTTTGCATGCGGGCGTCGGACACGGTTCGCCCTCGCGGTCGTAAACGCGGAAGCGGTGCTGGAAGTAGCCCAGCGCGCCATCGGCGGCGGCGAAGTCCTTCAGCGTCGAGCCGCCGACCTCGACGGCCTCGGCCAGCACGTCCTTGATCGCCGTGGTCAGGGGCGTGAGGCGCTTTGGCGCGATCCCGCCCGACGGCTTGAATGGCGAGATGTGGGCGCGGTGCAGGGCCTCGCACACATAGATATTGCCCAGGCCCGCGACGGTCTTCTGGTCCAGCAGCAGGGTCTTGGGGCCTTGCTTGCGGTTGGCGAAGGCCTTTTCCAGCGTCCTGGCGTCGAAGCCCTCGCCCAGCGGCTCGGGGCCCATGGTCGCAAACCAGGGGTGGCGGTCGACGCGGTCGGTGGCGATCAGGTCCATGAAGCCGAACCGACGTGGGTCGTAATAGGTGACGTTCGCGCCCTCTTCGGTCTCGAAGACCACGTGGGCGTGCTTGTCGTCGGGCTTGACCTCGCGGGCGAAGTCGCCGGGCCGGACGGCGCCTTCGGGTGCGGCGATCTCGAAGCGACCGGTCATGCCCAGATGCATCACCAGGGTGTCGCCGCGATCCAGCGGGGCCAGGATGTATTTGGCGCGGCGATCCAGGCGCAGGATCCGAGCACCGGTCAGCCGCTGGACGAAACCGTCGGGCAACGGGAAACGCAGGTCGGGCCGGTTGGCGCGGACCCGGGCCAGGCGTGCGCCGGACAGGACAGGTTCCAGACCACGCCGGACGGTTTCCACTTCGGGCAATTCGGGCAAGGACGATCCCTTAAGACGATGACGCGAGGCGTAACGCGGGCTAATAGCGGACCTTCATATAAAGAGCGCGACCCAAAGACGTCATGACCAACTCGGCCAGCTTCGGATTCAAGGATGTCGACGCCTCGCTGAAGGCGGGGATGGTGCGCGGGGTCTTCGACCGCGTCGCCAAGAACTACGACATCATGAACGACCTGATGAGCGGTGGCGTCCACCGCCTCTGGAAGGACGCCGTGGCCGCACGGCTCAATCCGCAGCCGGGCGAGGTGATCGTCGACTGCGCCGGCGGCACCGGCGACATGGCCCGCCGCTTCGCCAAGATGGCCCGCAACGCCCAAGAGCGCCGCGGCGGTCCGGACGCGACCATCAACATCGTCGACTACAATGCCGAAATGATCATGGCCGGCATCGAGCGCGGCGGCGAACCGGAGATCACCTGGACCGTCGGCGACGCCCAACGCCTGCCGCTGCCGGACGCCTATGCCGACGCCTATGTCATCTCGTTCGGCATCCGCAACGTCACCGATATCGACGCGGCCCTGCGCGAGGCGCGCCGGGTGCTGAAGCCCGGCGGCCGCTTCCTGTGCCTGGAGTTCTCCCGGCCGGTGACCGAGGCGCTGGCCAAGGCGTACGACGCCTACAGCTTCAAGGTCATTCCGCAGGTCGGCGAGTGGGTCGCCAAGGACCGCGACGCCTATCAGTATCTGGTCGAGAGCATCCGCCGCTTCCCCGACCAGCGCACCTTCGCCGGCATGATGGAGACCGCCGGCTTCAAGCGGGTGACCTTCACCAACTTCACCGGCGGCGTCGCGGCTTTGCACCAGGGCTGGGCGCTCTAAGCCTGTGGCCAGCCTCGACGCCTTCTGGCGCCTGACCGGAGCCGGCTGGGCCCTGGTGCGGGCCGACGCCCTGGTTCCGCGCGAGGTCGAACCGCTGTTGCCGCCGTCGGCGCGGTGGGCGGGCAAGGCCCTGCGCCTGTTCGCCGGCCCGCAGGCCAAGCGCGGGCGCCCCGGCGAGCGCCTGGCGCGAGTGCTGGAGAAGCAGGGTCCGGCCGCGATCAAGATGGGCCAGTTCCTGTCGACCCGGGCCGACATCTTCGGGACCGCCTTCGCCGAGGATCTCGGCCACCTGAAGGACCGCCTGCCGGCCTTCCCTCTGGAAGTCGCCCGGGCCGAGATCGCCCGTAACCTGAACCAGCCGCTGGACGCGATCTTCACCGACATCGGCGAACCTGTCGCCGCCGCCTCCCTGGCCCAGGCCCATCCGGCCACCCTGGTCGACGGCCGCAAGGTGGCGGTCAAGGTGCTGCGCCCCGGCGTCGAGCGCCGGGTGATGCAGGACACCGGCGTGCTGCGCCTGGCCGCGCGCCTGGCCGAGAAACTGGCGCCCGCTTCGCGTCGCCTGCGGCCCACGGAATTCGTCGAGGTCGTGATCCGCGCCCTCGAGCTGGAAATGGACCTGAGGTTCGAGGCCGCCGGCTGCGCCGAGCTGGGCGAGGCCATGGCCCTGGATCCCTACATGCGCGCACCAGGCGTGATCTGGGACGGGGTCGGCAAGCGGGTCCTGACCCTGACCTGGGCGCAGGGCACGCCGCTGTCCGAGGCCGCCGCCCTCGACCTGCCCGGCCTGGACCGCAAGGCCCTGGCCGAGAACGTCACCCGCGGCTTTCTCGCTCAAGCCCTGGACCACGGCCTGTTCCACGGCGACCTGCACGAGGGCAACCTGTTCGTCGCCGCCCCGGCCTCGGTCGTCGCGGTCGATTACGGCATCATCGGGCGACTGGGTCCCCGCGAGCGGCGATACCTGGCCGAGATCCTGTACGGCTTCCTCAATCGCGACTACGCCCGCATCGCCAAGGTCCATTTCGACGCCGGCTACGTCCCCGCCCACCAGGACATGGACGCCTTCGCCCAGGCCCTGCGCGCCGTCGGCGAGCCGGTGTTCGGCCGCGACGCCCGCGACGTCTCGATGGGCCGCCTCTTGGCGCAGCTCTTCGAGATCACCGCCCTGTTCGACATGGCCCTGCGGCCTGAGCTGGTTTTGCTGCAGAAGACCATGGTCACGGTCGAGGGCGTGGCCCGCCGCATCGACCCCGCCCACGATCTGTGGGCCGCCGCCGACCCGGTGGTGCGCCGCTGGATCGGGAGAGAGCTCTCCCCCGCCGCCAAGGCCCGCGACTTCGCCGAGGAAGCCCTGCGCGCCATCAAGGCCATGGCCCGCCTGGCCGAGGCGCCCCCTGCCCCGGCGGCGGTGGTCGTCGAGCGTCCCCACGCCCGGCCAGTTTTATGGTTCCTGGTCGGCGCGGCGACAGCCGGCGCGGCCTTCGCCGCCGGTCTGTGGCTGGCGGGCTGACCCCTACCCTTCCGTCTGCTCGCGCGTCTTGGCCGCCGAGGCCCGCCGCGCCTCGCGGGTCTTCTGCTCGGCCCAGTAGTCCGCGCCCTCGTCGGGCTTGAACATCGTGCGCGGCGCGCCTTCGCGCGAGACCACCGCGAACACATTGCCCTTCGGGTCATAGATCAGCAGGTCGCCGTTCGAACGTTTCAAGGTCTCCGCACCCTTGGGCGGATCGCTGACGAAGGCGTGGACCTTGGCGACATAGTCGTCGGCCGACTTGGCCTCGAACGTCGCGCCGTTGCGCTCGAACGACCGCTGGGCGTTCTCCTCGGCCGAGCGGGTGCGATTGGCCGCCCAGTAGGGCTTGCCCGCCACCAGCTTGACCGGCGCGTCGCGCGGATCGGATCGGCCGCCGCTGTCCATTCCGCCCGGGCTCGACACAGCCGGCGCTTCCGTCTGAGCGCGCTGGCCGCCCGTCGGCGCCTTGACCGCCGAGGCCCCGCTGTCGCACGCCGCCAGTCCCGCCAGCAGCACCATCGACACTAGGCTCGACGAGACATATCGCACAATCTTCATGATCGTATCCGCCCCATATTTCTACTTTAACGATTGATGAACGAAAGCGGAACGCGAGTCGAGTCCCAATCTTCGCGCTGCGATTGCCCCTAGCGCTTCGCGGCGAGCGTAGGCATTTGCAGGGCGAGTGGACTCAGGCGGAGCGTGACGTGAGCAAGCGGGTTCTTCTGATCGTCGGCGGCGGGGTCGCCGCCTACAAGGCGCTGCTGCTGATCCGGCTGCTGCGTAAGGCGGGCATCGGCGTGCGGCCGATCCTGACCAAGGCCGGGGCCGAGTTCGTTACACCGCTATCTCTGTCGGCTCTGGCCGAGGACAAGGTCTATGAGGAATTGTTCTCGCTGACCGACGAGGCCGAGATGGGCCATATCGAGCTGTCGCGCTCGGCCGACCTGGTGGTCGTGGCGCCGGCGACGGCCGACCTGATCGCCAAGGCGGCGCACGGCCTGGCCGGCGACCTGGCCTCGACGACCCTGCTAGCCACCGACAAGCCGGTGCTGATGGCGCCGGCCATGAACGTGCGGATGTGGCTGCACCCGGCCACCCAGCGCAATATCGCGACCCTGAAGGCCGATGGCGTCAGCTTCGTCGGGCCCGAGGAAGGGACCATGGCCTGCGGCGAGTTCGGGCCCGGGCGCCTGGCCGAGCCGGAAGAGATCTTCGCGGCGATCGTGGCGCTTCTCGAAGGAAAGGCTGCCCGGCCCCAAGAACGACCATTGGCCGGGAAGAAGGCCCTGGTCACCGCCGGCCCGACCTTCGAACCCATCGATCCGGTGCGGGGGATCACCAACCGCTCCAGCGGCAAGCAGGGCTTCGCGATCGCCGAAGCCCTGGCCAAACTCGGCGCCGAGGTCACCCTGATCGCGGGTCCCGTGGCCCAGCCGACGCCGGTTGGGGTCAAGCGGGTCGATGTCGAGACCGCTCGCCAGATGCTGGCCGCCAGCCAGGCCGCCCTGCCCGCCGACGTGGGCGTGTTCGTGGCCGCGGTCGCCGACTGGCGCGTGGACGAGGCGTTCGGAACCAAGCTGAAGAAGGAAAAGGGCGGCCCGCCGGCCCTGACCTTCGTCGAGAACCCCGACATCCTGGCCACCCTGGCCGCCTCCGGCCCGCAGCGGCCGAAGCTGGTCGTCGGCTTCGCGGCCGAGACCAACGACGTCGAGGCCCACGCCCGCGCCAAGCTGGCCCGCAAGGGCTGCGACTGGATCATCGCCAACGACGTCACCGAGCCGGGCGTGATGGGCGGCGGCGAAAACGCGGTGCTGCTGATCACCAAGGACGGGATCGAGCGCTGGGACCGCGCGGCCAAGGACCAGGTGGCGGCGCAGATCGCGCAGCGGATCGCGCAAGCGCTGGGTTAATCGGGCGACCTAGCTCGAGAACTCAACTCTTGCTTGCAAAGCAATACAATCTATGGCGCCATTTCAGCCGGACACCTCTGTCCGTTGAGGGAGCTAAACATGAAGCACTTCATTCGAGCCTCGCTGATCGTCGCTCTGGCCATTTCCTCGATCCCTGCGGTCTCGACCGCGGGTCCACGTTGGTACCGGGAAACCGTCTTCTTCAACACGGTATATACTCCGGGAACGTCTCCGTTCCCCGGGCCAGGCCCAACGCCCGGCGGGACGGAGCACAGAGAAATGGTGGGGTGGATTCGCTACTATTGCGACGGCACCTTGCGGCAGTTCGGTCAGGAGACCGGCGAATTCGAGGACTACGAAACCGGCACCATTTGCTCCTGAAGTCGTCCGCCAGGCCCGCCGTCAAGGGCGGCGGGCCTTCACCTTACAGGGCGGGCTAGGCTCTCTCCTCCCTCTTCTGGGGATGTGGCCCGGAGGGCCGGAGGGGGCCGTTCGGCCTTTGCCGCATTAGCCCCTCAGTCAGCTTCCCCAGAAGGGGAGCAGAACCGTCGGTGTGTCTGCTCAAGTCAAATCGCCAATAACCGCGCATCTGCCCCCTCCTTGAGACCCTGCCCAGCCTCGCGCAAATCAGCTACAGGCGGGCGGTCTTTCAGGAGCACCGCCTATGTCCGCCATCCCCGCCGGTCTCGCCATCCGCTTCAAGCGCTGGGACGGCAATGCCGACCTGCCGGTTCCGGCCTATGCCTCGGCCGGCGCGGCGGGTTTCGACCTGCGGGCTCACGTGCCGGAAGACGAACCCATGTTCGTCAAGCCGGGCTCGCGCTGCATGGTCCCGACCGGGTTTTCGGTGGCGATTCCGGACGGCTACGAGATGCAGGTTCGCCCACGCTCGGGCCTGGCGTTCAAGAACGGCGTCACCGTCGTGAACGCGCCGGGCACCGTCGACAGCGACTATCGCGGCCAGGTCTGCGTGCTGCTGATCAATCTGGGCGAGGAAGACTTCACGATCCGCCGCGGCGATCGCATCGCCCAGGGTGTGATCGCGGCGGCCCCGCAATGGTCGCTGGTCGAGGTCGATGACCTGGACGCCACCGATCGTGGCGCGGGCGGTTTCGGCTCGACTGGCGTCTAGGGACGGCGTCTAGAACGCCGGCGCGACCTGGGCGGCCTTGAGGCCCAGGATCAGATAGCCGCCGAAGCCGGTCGCGAAGGCGGCGGCCGCCATCCACAGAACCGGGCGGATCATATCGAGCGGGGTCTGGCCCATCTGAGACTTCATCGGGAACTCCTGGCCTGAGCAGGGCCACAGGTACGCACCGAGTGAGATACGCACGCCGCGCACCTTGGTTGCGCGGCGGAGCGGCTTTTAACGTGTCGTGATTCCGACACAATGAAAATTGTCATCCTCATGTTCGGTTTGTAACCGTTGATTTCTGGACGACTGCGTCCATTTATCCCTTGAAGCGCGCCTCGGACCCGACTATCCGGCGCGCTCATACCGCATGGGTAGGGGTTGATCATGGCCGCGTCGGAAACGTCCCCGCGTAAGAAGAAGCTGGTTCCGATGGTCGTCGGCGGCGTCGTCGCCGTCGCCGTGCTGGTCGGCGGCGTGCTGTGGTTCCTCGACAAGCAGCACTTCGAGAGCACCGACAACGCCTTCGTCCAGGCCGACACCGTGCAGGTCAGCCCCCAGGTGTCCGGCTATGTCGCCGAGGTGCTGGTGGCCGACAACCAGCGCGTCGAGGCCGGCCAGATCCTGGCCAAGATCGACCCGTCGACCTTCCAGGCCCGCGTCGACCAGGCCATCGCCAACGCCAGCGCCGCCGATGCAGCCATCCGCGCGATCGACGACAAGAACAATCTCGAACAGGCAATCATCGCCCAGCGCGCCGCCGGGGTGACCAGCGCCCAGGCCGACGCCGGTCGGGCCAAGGCCGACCTCGACCGCTACAGCGCCCTGGCCAATCAAGGCTGGGTGTCGCAGCAGAAGGTCCAGACCGAGCGCGCGACCGCCACCCAGACCGCCGCTGGCGTCGCCAGCGCCCAGGCCGCTCTCGAGGCTGAACGCCGCACTGCCCAGTCGCTGGGCTCGGCCAAGGCGCAGGCCATCGCGCAAGCCGCCGCCGCCAACGCCGCCGTCGCCCAGGCCAAGCTCGACCTGGAGCGCACGGTGATCCGCGCCCCGGTCGCCGGCGTGGTCGGCGCCCGCTCGGTGCGACCGGGTCAGCTGGTCCAGCCGGGCGTGACCCTGATGTCGGTCGTGCCCCTGGGTCAGGCCTTCATCGTCGCCAATTTCAAGGAGACGCAAGTCTCGCGCATCCGCATCGGCCAGCCGGTCGAGATCCGCGCCGACGCCTTCGGCAAGGACAAGATCGTCGGCAAGGTCGACAGCTTCGCCCCGGCCACCGGCCAGGAGTTCGCCCTGATCCCGGTCGAGAACGCCGTCGGCAACTTCACCAAGATCACCCAGCGCCTGCCGGTCAAGATCGTGGTCGACCGCAGCCAGCTGGGCGCGGCCCTGCGGCCGGGCCTGTCGGTCGAGATCAAGGTCGATGTCCGCGACGATTCCGGCCCCTCGTTCGCCGAAGCCGGCGCGGCGCGCCCCGCTCCGGCCCGCTAGGGTTCGATCATGACGGACGCCGCCATCCCCGCGGACGGGTCCGCACCGAAAGGCCCCGCGCCGGCCGCCAATCCTCCAGCCGAGATCAACTGGACCAAGCTGATGCTGGGGTTCGGGGCCATGGTCATCGGCCAGTTCATGGCCATCCTCGACATCCAGATCGTGGCGGCCTCGCTGCCGCAGATCCAGGCGGGCGTCGGGGCCAGCACCGACCAGGTCAGCTGGATCCAGACCGCCTATCTGATCCCCGAGGTCGTGATGATCCCGCTGTCGGGGTATCTGTCGCGCCTGTGGGGCACCCAGCGCCTGTACCTGGCCTCGTGCGTCGGCTTCATCGTCATGAGCGTGCTGACGGGCCTATCGTCGTCGATCGACATGATGATCCTGACGCGGGCCCTGCAAGGCTTCATCGGCGGGGCGATGATCCCGACGGTGTTCGCCGTGGCCTTTACCGCCTTCCCGCCCGAGAAGCGGATCACCGCCAGCGTGGTCATGGGCTTGATCGTCACCCTGGCCCCGACCGTCGGCCCGACCCTGGGCGGCCACCTGACCGAGTGGCTGTCGTGGCGCTGGCTGTTCTTCATCAACGTGCCCACCGGCCTGATCGTGCTGTTCGGCGTGGCCCGCTGGGGCGACTTCGACAAGGGCGATCCCAGCCTGTCCAAGGGTTTCGACTGGTTCGGCCTCGCGGTCATGGCCGTCTTCCTGATGAGCATGCAGTTCGTGCTGGAGGAAGGCGCCAAGGACGACTGGTTCGACGACAGCCTGATCCTGTGGCTGACTGTCACCGCGGTCATCGGCGGCTCGCTGTTCATCTGGCGGCAGCTGACCTATCGCAATCCCATCGTCGAGCTGCGGGCCTTCTCCAACCGCAACTTCACGGTCGGGGTGATGATGACGGCCGTCTCGGGGGCCAGCCTGTTCGGCGGCACCTTCCTGCTGCCGCAGTTCCTGGGCAGGGTGCGTCACTATTCGGCGTCCGAGGTCGGCACCACCATGGTCATCTCGGGCCTGTCGATGTTCCTGACCGGCCCGATCGCCGGCAGTCTGGTCCGCAAGACCGATCCGCGCGTGCCGATGTGCATCGGCTTCCTGCTGGCCGGCTGGGGCATGTACATGGCCCACGGCGTGACCGATGAATGGGGCTTCTGGGAGTTCGCCGGGGTCCAGGCCTGCCGCGGGGTCGGGGTGATGATCGCCATGATCGCCACCCAGCAGATCACCATGA
This sequence comes from uncultured Caulobacter sp., assembly GCA_964601775.1. Classification (GTDB taxonomy): domain Bacteria; phylum Pseudomonadota; class Alphaproteobacteria; order Caulobacterales; family Caulobacteraceae; genus Caulobacter. Next base: position 19,427 of record CAZRPD010000061.1, read on the forward strand.
GCACCCTGCCCCCACACATGATCAAGAACGCCTCGGGCCTGGTAAACCTGTCGCGCAACACCGGCGGGGCCATCGGCCTGGCTTTGCTGGCGACCTCGATCACCCAGCAGACGGCGCTCTATTACGACGACATGTCCTCTAAGGTGATGGCGGGCGGCAATGCGGCCAACATGCTGACGGCCCTGACCCAACGCATGGCCCAGCTGGGCGTCGCCGATCCGGCCGGTGCGGCTCGCAAGGCCATTTCCGGCATGATGCAGCAGCAGGCGACCGTCATGGCGTTCGGCGACAGCTTCACCCTGCTGGCGATCGGGTGCTTCGTGGCGGCCGGCGTCTCGCTGCTGGCCGCGCCGGTCAAGAACGCCCCGCCGCCGCCGTCGGACGCCCACTGATGCCCAAGGTTCTTTGATGCCAAGAATCCCTGGACAGATCGACGTCGCCAAGACCGAGGCCATCCTCGACGCCGCCGTCGAAGTGATCGGCGAACGCGGCCTGGCCGCGCCGATGGAGGCCATCGCCCGCCGGGCCGGGGTTTCCAAGCAGACAGTCTATAACCACTACGGCTCCAAGGCCGAGCTGATGCGGGCCCTGATGCAGCGGCGGGTGGAGTCGATCACCGCGCCCCTGCGCGACAGCGGCGCGGTCGATAATCCGACCGAGACGCTGGAGGCCTATGCCCGCTCGCTGCTGGAGACGGTGATCACCAACAAGAGCTACTCGATGATGCGGGTGGTGATGCTGGGCGCGGGCGAGATGCCCGACGTGGCCCAGGAGGTCTACGAGGCCGGCCCCCTGAGCGCCCGTCGGCAGCTGGCGGCCTTCCTGCAGGCCGAAACCGAGCTTGGCCGCATGAAGGTCGAGGACTTCGACCAGGCCGCCGAGATCTTCTCAGGGATGGTCATGGGCCAGACCCAGATGCGCTCGCTGCTGCGCCTGCCGTCGGAGAAGACCCCAGACGAATACGGCCGCCTCGCGAGGGAGGCGGCCGTCCGTTTCATGCGAGCCTACGCGCCTTAGAAGCCCTACGTCCTTCGAGGCCCGCTGCGCGGGCGCCTCAGGATGAGGACCTCTGTGCTGATTTCCTCATCCTGAGGTGCGCGCCGTAGGCGGGCCTCGAAGGACGCACAGAGGCTCAGGCTTACGCCTCTTCGGCGTCCGGCATGCCCATCATGTGGAAGCCGGCGTCGACGTGGACGACTTCGCCCGTGGTCGATTTGCCCAGGTCCGAAGCCAGCCACAGAGCGCAGCCGGCGACGCCTTCCATCGAGGTGTCTTCCTTCATGGCGCTGAACGCCCGGCCTTGGGCGATCATGCCGCGGCCGCCGGCGATGCCGGCCAGGGCCAGGGTGCGCATGGCGCCGGCCGAGATGGCGTTGGCGCGGATGCCCTTGGGACCGAGGTCCCGGGCGATGTAGCGGGTCGAGGCTTCCAGAGCCGCCTTGGCCACGCCCATGGTGTTGTAGTTCGGGATGGTCCGCTCCGACCCCAGATAGGTCATGGTGATCAGCGAGCCGCCGTTCGGCATGATCTTGCTGGCGCGCTTGGCGACGTCCACGAAGCTGAAGGCCGAGATGTTCATGGCCAGCAGGAAGCCTTCGCGGCTGGTGTTGTCCACGAACGAGCCCTTCAGCTCGTTCTTGTTGGCGAAGGCCACCGAGTGGACGACGAAGTCCAGCGTCCCGAACTTGGCCTCGATGGCGGCGAAGGCCGCGTCCATCGAGGCGTCGTCGGTGACGTCGCAGGGGATCATCGTGTCGACGCCGATGCTCTCAGCCAGCGGCCGCACGCGGCGCTCCAGCTCTTCGCCCTGATAGGTGAAGGCCATCTCGGCGCCTTGGGCGGCCAGCTGGCTGGCGATGCCCCAGGCGATCGAGTTGTGGTTGGCCACGCCCATGACGAGGCCCTTCTTGCCCCGCATCAGCTCGCCCTTGGGGAATGCGTAGTCGTCGGCCATGTGTCGGGCCCTCTTCAGAAAATCGTTGTCCGCTGGGTTAGCAGCGCGCCGCCGCGCGGCCTAGACCTTGCTGATGATCAGCGTGCCGTTGGTGCCGCCGAAACCGAAGCTGTTGGACATCACCGTTTCCATCGGCTTGTCCGACCGCTGGCGCAGGATCGGCAGGTCGGCGAACTCGGGGTCCAGCTCTTCGATATGGGCGCTTTCGGCCGCGAAATCGTTGTTGAGCATCAGGATCGAGTAGATCGCCTCCTGCGCGCCGGCCGCGCCCAGGCTGTGGCCGGTCAGCGACTTGGTCGACGAGATCATCGGCGGCTTGTCGCCGAAAACGTCGCGCACCGCGCCCATTTCCTTGCTGTCGCCGACCGGCGTCGAGGTGCCATGCGGGTTCAGATAGTCGATGGTCCGGCCGCCGGCCTCGGCCATGGCGATCTTCATGCAGCGCGCCGCGCCCTCGCCCGACGGGGCGACCATGTCGAAGCCGTCCGAATTGGCCGCGTAGCCCACGACTTCACCGTAGATCTTGGCCCCGCGCGCCTTGGCGTGCTCGTACTCTTCCAGCACCACGATGCCGGCGCCGCCGGCGATCACGAAGCCGTCGCGGGCCTTGTCATAGGCGCGGCTGGCCACGGCCGGGCGGTCGTTGAAGTTGCTGCTCATGGCGCCCATGGCGTCGAACAGGTTCGACAGGGTCCAATCCAGCTCTTCGCAACCGCCGGCGAAGATCACGTCCTGCTTGCCCATCTGGATCTGCTCGGCGGCCGCGCCGATGCAGTGGGCGCTGGTCGCGCAGGCCGAGCTGATCGAATAGTTGATCCCACGGATCTTGAACCAGGTCGACAGCACCGCCGAAGGGCCCGAGCTCATGGCCTTGGGCACGGCGAACGGACCGATGCGCTTGGGACCCTTCTCGACCGTCGTGGCCGCGGCCTCGACGATGACGCGGGTGGACGGGCCGCCCGAGCCGACGATCAGGCCGGTGCGCTCGTTGGAGACGTCGCCCTCTTCCAGGCCGGAATCGGCGATCGCCTGTTCCATGGCGATGTGGGCATAGGCCGTGCCGGGCGCGAGGAAGCGCGCCGCGCGGCGATCGACCAGGCTCTCCCACTCGATCTGGGGCGCGGCATGGACCTGGCAGCGGAAACCACGCTCGGCGTACTCCGGCGCGAAGATCACGCCGGACTTGGCTTCACGCAGGGAGGCCAACACCTCGTTGGCGTTGTTGCCGATGGACGAGACGATCCCCAGTCCGGTGACGACGACGCGACGCATGTTCAAATCCTTCCTCTCCCCCTTCCAGTCCGTCAGGGGGCCGGTTCTCTTATAAACGACCGGTCTCGTCTAACGGATCAAGCCATCTGCTCGGGCGTGAACAGCCCGACCTTCAGGTCCTTGGTTTCGTAGATCACCTTGCCGTCGGCTTCCATCACGCCGTCGCCGATTCCCATGACCAGCTTGCGCATGATGACCCGCTTCAGGTCGATCTTGTAGACAACTTTCTTGACGTCCGGGGTCACCTGGCCGGTGAACTTCACCTCGCCGACACCCAGGGCGCGGCCGCGGCCGGGGCCGCCCGACCAGCCCAGGAAGAAGCCGACCAGCTGCCACAGGGCGTCCAGGCCCAGGCAGCCAGGCATGACCGGGTCGCCGATGAAGTGGCAGCCGAAGAACCAGAGGTCCGGATTGATGTCGAACTCGGCCTCGACATAGCCCTTGCCGTACTTGCCGCCCTCGGACTCGATCCGGACGATGCGATCGAACATCAGCATCGGCGGGGCCGGCAGCTGAGCGTTGCCGGGGCCGAACAGCTCGCCGCGGCCGCAGGCCAGGAGTTCTTCGAAGGTGTAAGCGTTTTTCTGCGTTTGCATGCGCGACGCCCTAGCACGGCGTTGGGTCAGGTCTCAACGTTTCCCTGTCGGGACCTGTTCCGAACCCTCCCTATCCTGGGCCTATCCCTTGCGACACTGGACGGCGGGATCGGCGCCCCAGATGTCGCTTTCCCGGGCCCAGCCGGACGATCCGTCGGCCCGCAACCGGCACCAGCCGTCCTCGCACTTGTCGAGGCTGGCCGTGGAGCGGGCCTTCAGATAGGCGCTGACCTTGGCGTCGGGCTTGGGCGCGCTGAGCAGCGGCAGGTTCGTCGCCTTTACCCGCATCGCCGAGCGGCGGCCGTCGATGACGCGCCGGTGCACCCAGGCCAGGCCGCCTTCGGGGTCGCAGATCCGCCGCCACTCGCGGGTTTCGGCCACGATCTGCACCGGCAGGCCCTTGGCGCGATAGATCCACAGCAGACGCTGGGCCTCGTCCGGACCGTTGCGCGCATTGACCTCGGCATATTTCAGCGAGACGTAGCGCGGCACGTCCAGGCCCGAGGGCGTGATCTTCGGCGCGGCGTGGGCCGAGCCCGACACCGCGGCCGCAACCACAGCCAGGACAAACCCGATCCGCGGCGAACGTTGTTCTGATTTCGACGCCATGTTGCTTGGCCCCTCCGGGCCCCTTTGATACAGCTTTCAAACGCCCGTCAGTGAGAGCTTTTCAAACCGCCCATGGCCGCCCGCAAGCTCAAAGTCGTCGTCACCCGCAAACTCCCCGATCCGGTGGAGACGCGCATGTGCGAACTGTTCGACACCGAACTGAACACAACCGACAAGCCGATGTCCGCCGACGAGCTCGTCGAGGCGATGAGCCGCGCCGACGTGCTGGTGCCGACGATCACCGACCGCATCGACTCGCGTCTTCTGTCGCGATCCGGCGATCGGCTCAAGCTGATCGCCAATTTCGGGGCCGGCGTCGACAATATCGACGTCGCCACGGCCAATGCGCGCGGCATCATCGTCACCAATACGCCCGGCGTCCTGACCGAGGACACCGCCGACCTGACCATGACCCTGATCATGGCCACGTCGCGCCGCGTCGTCGAAGGCGCCGAGGTGGTCAAGGCCGGCGGTTTCAACGGCTGGTCGCCGACCTGGATGCTGGGCCGCCGCCTGTGGGGCAAGCGGATCGGGATCATCGGCATGGGCCGCATCGGCCAAGCCGTGGCCCGCCGCGCCAAGGCCTTCGGCATGCAGGTGCACTATCACAACCGCAAGCCGGTCAGCCCGCGCATCGCCGAGGAGCTGGGCTGCACCTACTGGGAGAGCCTGGACCAGATGCTGGCCCGGATGGACTTCGTCTCGGTCAACTGCCCGCACACGCCCGCGACCTATCACCTGCTGTCGGCTCGCCGGCTGAAGCTGCTGCGGCCCCATGCTGTGATCGTCAACACCGCCCGCGGCGAGGTCATCGACGAAGGGGCCCTGGCCAACATGCTGGCCAAGGGCGAGATCGCCGGCGCCGGCCTGGACGTCTACGAGCACGAGCCCGCGATCAATCCCAAGCTCCTGAAACTGCCCAATGTCGTGCTGTTGCCCCACATGGGCTCGGCCACGGTCGAGGGCCGCATCGACATGGGCGAGAAGGTCATCGTCAACGTGAAGACCTTCATGGACGGCCACAGGCCGCCGGACCGGGTTATCCCAGCGATGCTCTGACGCCTCAGCGCGTCGTCATGTTCGCGCCCATGCGGCCGAAGATCTCGTTGAGGGCCTGCGCCAGTTCGGGCTCGACCTTCGCCTGGACCAGCGCGCGCTGCATAGCGTGCGTCCACTGCCCCGCCGTGGCCGCGTCGATCGGCATGGCGCGGTGCATCGACATCATGCAGACGCCCGGATGCTGGGCGAACCAGTCGCGGGGGCCGCCCAGCCAGCCGGACATCCAGCCTTTCAGCGAAGCCCGGACCGGCGTCATGTCGGGCGCATGCATCGCTCTTAGTTCAGCATAAGCCGGGTCGGTCTCGATGAGGTCGTAGAAGGCCTCGACCAGGGCGTCGATGCGGGCCGCGCCGCCGATCTGGTCGAAGGCGGTGTCCTGGGTGTCGACGCTCATCGAGGGCTCCGGGCGAAAACGCCAGGATCGGCGCGATCCGGGGACCGCGCCTTGATCCGCCTCAAGCCCACAAACTTCTAAGCCCGCATGTCGCCCTTTTCGACGAACCGCTGGTGCCAGGCGAAGGCCTCCATCAGCAGGGTCGGCGATTGCTGGCCGTAGGAGTCGCGGCGGGCGCGGGTCAGGTAGTCCTTCAGCGCGGGGCGATAGTCGGGGTGCGAGCAGTTCTCGATGATCACCTCGGCCCGCTGACGGGGCGACAGGCCGCGCAGGTCGGCCAGGCCCTGCTCGGTGACCAGGATCTGGACGTCCTGGTTGATGTGGTCGACGTGCGGGGTCTTCGGCACGATCGTCGAGATCTTGCCGCCCTTGGCCGTCGAGGGGGCCATGAAGATCGAGACATAGGCGTTGCGGGCGAAGTCGCCGCTGCCGCCGATGCCGTTCTGGATGCGCGAGCCCATCAGGTGGGTCGAGTTCACCGCTCCGTGGATATCGGCCTCGATCATGCCGTTCATGGCGATGCAGCCCAGGCGGCGGATGACCTCAGGGTGGTTGCTGATCTCCTGCGGACGCAGGATCAGACGATCGCGATAGGCGGCCATGTCGGCGTTCAGCTCGCGAGCGGCCTCGGGGCTGAGGGAAAAGGCCGTGGCCGAGGCGCTGAGCAGCTTGCCCGACTTCATCAGCTCCAGCATGCCGTCCTGCAACACCTCGGTATAGGCGGTCATGCTGTCGAACGGGCCGTCGACCAGGCCGAACATCACGGCGTTGGCGATGTTGCCCACACCCGACTGCAGCGGCAGCAGGGTGGCCGGCAGGCGGCCGCGCGCCACCTCGTGGCGGAAGAATTCCATGATGTGGCCGGCGATGGCGCGATGGTCCTCGCCCGGCGCGTCGAACGGCAGGGTGCGGTCGGGCGCCTCGGGCTCGACCACCGCCACCACCTTCGCAGGATCACAAC
>CAZRPD010000062.1:0-26057 GCA_964601775.1 uncultured Caulobacter sp.
AGGCGAAGAAGAAAACAAAAAGATCGAGCGGAAAGAGACAAGAGCGGGGCGCAGTGGGAGGGATGTCGGCCGCCTGTCGTGGTCAACGAAGCCGTGGACTACTCGCCCTTGGCCAGGTTGCGCAGCACGTAGTTCAGCACGCCGCCGTTCTTGAAGTATTCAAGCTCGGTCGGGGTGTCGATGCGGCAGCGGACCGGGAAGCGGGCGATGCGGCCGTCGGTCGGGCGGTACAGCTCGACGATCAGCTGCTTGCGCGGCGCCAGGTCGGTGAGGCCGCGGATCGAGACGATCTCCTCGCCGGTCAGCTCCAGCTTCTGCCAGCCGTCCTGCACGAACTGCAGCGGCAGAACGCCCATGCCGACCAGGTTCGAGCGGTGGATGCGCTCGAAGCTTTCGCAGATCACCGCGCGGACGCCCAGGAGCTTGGTGCCCTTGGCGGCCCAGTCACGCGACGAGCCGGTGCCGTATTCCTTGCCGCCGAAGACGACCGCAGGGCGGCCTTCTTCTTGGTACTTCATGGCGGCGTCGTAGATCGGCATCACTTCGCCGGTCGGGAAGTGCTTGGTCACGCCGCCTTCGATTTCCGGCGTGATCTTGTTGCGGATGCGGATGTTGGCGAACGTGCCGCGCATCATCACCTGGTGGTTGCCGCGGCGGGCGCCGTAGCCGTTGAAGTCCACCGGCTGCACGCCTTGGTCGATCAGGTACTGACCGGCCGGGCTGGAGGTCTTGATCGAACCGGCCGGGCTGATGTGGTCGGTGGTGATCGAGTCGCCAAAGACGGCCAGGATGCGGGCTTCCACGATGTCGGTGACCGGAGCCGGGGTCATCGACATGTTGGGGAAGTACGGCGGGTTCTGGACGTAGGTGGAGTCACCTTCCCAGGCGTAGGTCTGGCCGCCCGTGGTCTTGATGCCCTGCCAGTTCTTGTCGCCCTTGAAGACGTCGCCGTAACGGGTGGCGAACATCTTCTCGTTGATGGCCTTGCGCTGCAGGGTGGCGATGTCTTCGTTCGAAGGCCAGATGTCCTTCAGGAAGACGTCGTTGCCCTTCTTGTCCTGGCCGATCGGCTGGGTGGCCAGGTCGATCTTCATCGTGCCGGCCAGGGCGTAGGCCACCACCAGCGGCGGCGAGGCCAGGTAGTTGGCGCGCACGTCCGGGTTCACGCGGCCTTCGAAGTTGCGGTTGCCCGACAGCACCGAGCAAGCAACCAGGTCGTTGTCGTTGATCGTCTTGCTGATGGCTTCCGGCAGCGGGCCCGAGTTGCCGATGCAGGTGGTGCAGCCATAGCCCACGAGGTTGAAGCCCAGGGCGTCGAGGTGCTTGGTCAGGCCGGCCTTGGCCAGGTAGTCGGTGACCACCTGCGAGCCGGGGGCCAGCGAGGTCTTCACCCACGGCTTGGCCTTCAGGCCCTTGGCCACCGCATTCTTGGCCAGCAGGCCGGCGGCGATCAGGACGCTGGGGTTGGACGTGTTGGTGCACGAGGTGATAGCGGCGATGACCACGTCGCCGTGACCGACGTCGAAGCTTTCGCCTTCCACCGGGGCGCGCAGGTCGGGGTTTTCGGCCTTGCCGAATTCACCACCCAGCGACTCGGCGAACTTGTACGAGGCTTCCGACAGCAGGACGCGGTCCTGCGGGCGCTTGGGGCCGGCCAGCGACGGCAGCACCGTCGACAGGTCCAGTTCCAGGCTGTCGGTGAAGGTCGGCTCGGGCACGCCCGGCTCCCACCACATGCCTTGTTCCTTGGCGTAGGCTTCGACCAGGGCGACGCGTTCCGGCGTGCGGCCGGTGCCCTTCAGGAAGGCCACGGTGGCGGCCGAGATCGGGAAGAAGCCGCAGGTGGCGCCGTATTCCGGGGCCATGTTGGCGATCGTCGCCTGGTCTTCCAGGGTCAGGTTGGCCAGGGCGTCGCCGTAGAATTCGACGAACTTGCCGACCACGCCCTTCTTGCGCAGCATCTGGGTGACGGTCAGCACCAGGTCGGTCGCCGTCGCGCCTTCCGGCATGGCGCCGGTCAGCTTGAAGCCGATGACTTCCGGGATCAGCATCGGGATCGGCTGGCCCAGCATGGCCGCTTCAGCCTCGATGCCGCCGACGCCCCAACCCAGGACGGCCAGGCCGTTGACCATGGTCGTGTGGCTGTCGGTGCCGACGACGGTGTCGGGATAGGCGACTTCGGCGCCGTCGACTTCGTTGGTCCAGACGGTCTGGGCCAGGTACTCGAGGTTCACCTGGTGGCAGATGCCGGTGCCGGGCGGCACGACGCGGAAGTTGTTGAAGGCCGACGAGCCCCAGCGCAGGAAGCGGTAGCGCTCGATGTTGCGCTCGTACTCGCGCTTGACGTTGTTGTCGTAGGCTTTGCTGTCACCGAAGTTGTCGACCATCACCGAGTGGTCGATGACCAGGTCGACGGGGTTCAGCGGGTTGATCTTGGCCGGGTTGGCGCCCAGGGCGACCATGGCGTCGCGCATGGCGGCCAGGTCGACGACGGCGGGAACGCCGGTGAAGTCCTGCATCAGCACGCGCGCGGGGCGGAAGCTGATCTCGTGCTCGACCGCGCCCTTGTTGTCGAGCCAGGCGGCCACGGCCTTCAGGTCGGGTTCGCTGACCGAAACGCCGTCTTCGTTGCGCAGCAGGTTCTCCAGCAGCACCTTCATCGACACCGGCAGCGAAGAAGTTGCGGTCAGACCGGCTTCCTCAGCGGCGCGAAGGCTGTAATAGACGTAGGTCTTGCCGCCGACGGTGAGCTCGCGACGGGCTTTCAGGCTGTCAACAGACGCCATTCTCAAGGATCCTTCTCTGTCCACGGCCGCCCGAAAACCTCTCCCGGGATCACGCGCTGATCGGAAGGGACACACAGGTTCCGCCTCCGCGCCGCGTACCACCCAAACCGACTGGAGGGGGACGACCGCGCGCTTCTTAGCGCCACAGGTCTTCAACGTCCATGTCGCGCGCGGGGACTTGCAATGTTGAGAGTTGTTCTCATTAAGGATCTGGCGATTTCGCGCGGCGAGCGGACGCTGTTTTCGGGTCTGAATCTCACCCTGAACGCCGGCGAAGCGGCCGCCCTGGTGGGCCGCAACGGCGCGGGCAAGACCAGCCTGCTGCGCGCGGTCGCCGGCCTGCTGCGACCCATGGCGGGTACGGTAAGGTTTGAAGACGCCAGCGGCGCCATCGAAGCCGACGCGGCGCGGGCAGAACAGCTGCACCTTCTGGGCCACCACGACGGCCTGAAAGCCAGCCGCACCGCCTGGGAAGAGCTGCGCTTCCAGACCCTGTGGACCGGCGGGACCGAGGACAGCGCCCGCACGGCGGCCAAGCGCTTCGACCTGATCCGCCTGCTGGACCTGGAAGTCCGCCGCCTGTCGGCCGGCCAGCGCCGGCGCCTGGCTCTCGCCCGGCTGGCGGCCAGCCCCCGGTCGCTGTGGCTTCTGGACGAGCCGATGGCCCCGCTGGATGCGACCCAGCGCGAAGCGTTCGGCGTCGTCATGGCCGAGCACCTGGCCGGCGGCGGCATGATCCTGGCCTCGGTGCACGATCCGCTGCCGATCCCGGCCCGTCTCGTGGAGATTGGGGCATGAAGGCGTTTGGCGTCCTCCTGCGTCGCGAGCTGGCCCTGGCCTGGGGCCGGGGCGGCGGGCCGCTCCTGGCCCTGACCTTCTACGCCTGCGTCGTGGTGTTGCTGCCGATGGCGTCGGGCCGCGCGCCCGAGCGCCTGGCCGCCATCGCCCCCGGCATCGCCTGGCTGGCCCTCGCTTTGGCCGCCCTGCTGTCGCTCGAGCGACTGTTCGAGCGCGACTACGAGGACGGGACTCTGGAGCTGCTGGCCCTGGGCCCCGCGCCGCTGGAGGCCGTCGCCATCGCCAAGTGCCTGGCCCAGTGGTTGGCCACCGGCGCGCCCCTGGCCCTGGCCGCCCCGGTCGCGGCCTTGATGCTGGGCGCCGAGCTGAAGGTCATGCCGCTGCTGGTGCTGTGCGCCCTGGCCGGCGGCCTGGCCTTCGCCTTCCTGGGCGGCATGGGCGCGGCCCTCGCTCTGGGCAGCAAGCGCGGCGGCATGCTGGTGGCGGTGATCGTCCTGCCGCTCTACGCCCCGCCGGTGATCTTCGGAGCCGGGGCGCTGGACGGCTTCTCGGCCGGCCTGCCCTGGACCGGCGGCCTGATGCTGATGCTGGCCTATTGCGCCGGCGCCGTGGCCCTAACCCCGCTGGCCATGGGCGCAGCCTGCCGAAACGCGCTCGACTAAGGCGTCGGCGCCACGGTGGCCTGAAGGTCGCTCGGCTGCGCCGATTTCTCGCCCAGCACCACCGCCAGAGAACCGCCGATGATCAGCGCGCCGCCCGTCAGCAGGGCGGCGGTCAGGTGGTCGCCGAACAGCAGCACGCCGCAGGCCGCGCCGATCAGCGGCTCGATATTGATGAACACCCCGGCGCTGGCCGCTCCGACCCGCGAGGCGCCGTACTGCCAGGCGGCCGTGGCCAGCAGGGTCGCCAGCACGCCCTGGGCCAGCACGGCGATCCAGGCCGGCGCACTGAGGGCCAGGGTCGGCGGGCCGTGCATGGCGAAGGCGATCGGCAGGATGGTCGCGGCGGCCACGATGATGGTCACCGCCGGAATGGCCATGGCGTCGGGCGCCTTGGGCACGCGGCGCAACACCAGGAGCCAGGCCAGGAAAATGAACAGCGCGCCGATCGACAGCACGATCCCCAGGGTCGAGCTGGCGCCGTCCGGCTTGCCGGCGATCAGGGCCGCGCCCAGGGTGGCGGCCGCAACGCCCGCCCACGAGGCCGGGGTGACCTTCTCGCCCAGGATCCGGGCGCTGACCGCGATCAGGGCCGGCATGGCCCCGACCAGCAGGGCCGCCACCGTCACGCTGACATGGGCCAAGCCTTCGAACTGCACCAGGAACGCCACGCCGTAGAGCACGCCAGCCAGCAGCACGATCGGCGAGCGGAACAGCGCCCGGGTCTCCGGCCGGCGCAGGGCGAACGGCGCAGCCACGACGGCGGCGACCAGGAAACGCAGCAGCACCATGTGGGCGGCGCTTGTCTCGCCCAGGATCAGCTTGCCGGTCGGAAAGCCCATGCCCCAGAAGAGACCGGCCAGGGCCAGGGCGACAAAGGCGATCGACTTCATGAGGGGCTCCGGGCCGGCAAACGGGGACCGGGAATGTCCTCTAGGCAAGGCGAGACCCGAAACTGTCAGCTGCGTGTAGCGCCAGTCGGGAGGCGCGAGAACCCGCCTGTTTCATAGCTCGTCAAACATGGAACATTGTTCATGTTTTCGGACATTTTCGCGCCATATGGCGATGGCCAAGCTCTCGTCATCAGATCTCGAGGGAGCACGATCATCATGCGTAAATCGCTTATCCGCCTGGCGCTCGCGGGCGCCGCCGTCACCGTCCTGGCCGCCGGCGCCGCCTCGGCCCAGATCCCGGCTCCGCCGCCCCCGCCTGCGCCGCCGGCCCCTCCCGCGCCGCCTCTGCCCCCCATGGAGATGATGGCCATGGGTCCGCACGCCATGATGTGGAGCCACGGCGGTCGCTCGGCCGATCCGGAGAAGCGCGCCCAGCGCCTGCGCGACGTCCTGCAGCTGCGCGGCGACCAGGACGGCGCGCTGAAAGCCTATGTCGAGGCCACCACCCCGAAGGTCGAGATGCGCAAGGTGGTCAAGACCGCCAAGGACGGCGCCGACGCCGAGCCCACGCCGCCGACCACCCTGGAGCGCCTGGACCGCATGACCAAGGCCGCCGAGGCCATGCAGACACGCGCCGCCGCCACCCGCGCCTTCTACCTGGCCCTGACCCCCAGCCAGCAGAAAACCTTCGACGTGCTGGGCATGGACACCGAGGTGGGCGGCCCGCGCGTGCGGGTCCACCGCTTCGACACCCGCGGCGCGCCGGTGTTCAAGAGCGGCCGCAGCAAGGTCGTCATCGAGCGCAAGGTCGGCTGACTCCAGCCCCGCGCCGATGAGACTTGAAGAGGCGGCGCGCCTGCACGCGTCGCCTCTTCTTCATGCGCAACGAAGTCATCGGATCGTCTCTTGGCGGTCCGTAGTCATACGACCATTGCCGCCAGCGTCCGGCCGCTCTAATCAGCCGTCATGGATCCTCGCCACCCGCTCGATTTCCTGACCAACCCCGAGCGGTTCATGGCCTTCTCGCGATGGGCCGCGCCGCTCTTGGGCGGGCTGTCGGCGATCGCGGGCGTCCTGGGTCTTGTGCTGACCTTCATGGTCCCCGAGGACTATCAGCAGGGCGACACCGTGCGGATGATGTTCATCCACATCCCGGCCGCCTCCATCTCACTGTTCATCTATGTCTGCCTGGGCGTCGCCAGCTTCCTGGCGCTGGTGTTCCGCCAGGCCCTGGCCGATCTGGCCGCCCAGGCCTGCGCCCCGATCGGCGCGGTCTATACCGTGCTGGCCCTGATCACCGGCGCTCTGTGGGGCAAGCCAATGTGGGGCGCCTGGTGGGTATGGGACGCGCGCCTGACCTCGGTGCTGGTGCTGCTGCTGTTCTATCTGGGCTACATGGCTTTGCGCGGCGCGCTGGACGACGAACAGAAGGCCGCCCGCGCCGCCGCCATCCTGGCCCTGGTCGGCCTGATCAACCTGCCGATCGTCAAGTTCTCGGTCGAGTGGTGGAACACCCTGCACCAGGGCGCCTCGACCTTCGGGGCCAAGCGCGGCGACGGCCTGCCGGCCATCTATGCCTGGCCGGCCCTGCTGATGGGCCTGTCCTATCTGGGTGTATTCGGGGCGCTGTGGCTGGTGCGCATCCGCGCCCTGATCTGGCGGCGCAAGGCCCGCAGCCTGGCCATGAAGCTGGCGGAGGGCGCGCGATGAGCTTCGATTTCGACGCCGGCAAGTACGCCATCTACCTGTGGCCGGCCTTCGGGATCTCGGCCGTGGCCTTCATCTGGATGATCGCCGACAGCCTGGCCATGGCCCGCCGCTGGCGCCGCGAAGCCGAGCGCCGCCAGGCCGAACTCGACGAGCTGAAGTCGTGAAGCGCTGGCTGGCCTTCACCCCGCTGCTGGCGCTGGTGGCCGTGGCGGTGCTGTTCGCGGGCTATGCGCTCAAGCGCGACCCCAAGGTCCAGCCGCACGCGATGGTCGGCAAGCCGGCTCCGGCGCTCTCCCTGCCCGACCTGACCACGGGCGTCCCGGCCCCGATCCGCGTCCCCGGCGAAGGCCCGATCCTGGTCAACTTCTTCGCCTCGTGGTGCGCGCCCTGCGAGATCGAGCACCCGCAGCTGATGGCGCTGAAGGCCCAGGGCGTGAAGGTGGTCGGCATCGCCTACAAGGACGCCCCGGCCAACACCCAGGCCTTCCTGACGCGTCTGGGCGACCCGTTCGCCGCCCGCCTCGTGGACCGCGACGGCCGCGCGGGGCTGGAGTTCGGCGTCACCGGCGTGCCGGAGACCTATCTGGTGGGCGCCGACGGCGTGATCATCGCCAAGCACACCGGCCCGCTGACGCCGGACAAGGCCGAAGAGCTGCTGAAGAAGGCTCGTTAGCGGACGGGCACGCAGGTGCGCGACGACGCGGTCTGACGCTCCATGCCTCGCACCATAACCTGCGCATCTGCTTTCGAAACAGGATGCAAGGCGCCTCGCGCTTCAGCTCCCAAGTAGTCGCAGTCTCCGTAGTTGTAAGGCGGAGTGTCTTCCAGCATTCGGCGCTCAACAATCATCCGATCCCGCGACGACCACACCGAGGTCACGTCCGTCACCAGGGTCTGGCGGTCCGGCGAGCGGATCCAGGTCTCGCCCTTGCCGCCGACGGAGAGCTCATAGCCGTTGGGCAGCTTTTCCTTGGCCGCGAACATCGAGCCGACGATCGCGGCGATGAACAGCCCGACCGCGGCCAGGACGATCAGGAAGATGATCTTGTAGCGGCTCAAGCGGGGTCTCCGGACATCAGGGTGCGATCACAGGTCGCGGAGCTACCGCGTTAACGCCGCGTTGACCATACTGGCCGACTTTCCATTAACCATGTTACACTTCGCGTCATGAGCAACGTCCGTCCCGCCGGCTGGCCGTCCGTACCCGCCAAGACCGCTTCCGCCCCCACTACGGGCGCAGCGGCTCAGACGCGTGCGGCCTTCTTCCAGACGGCGCTCGGCGATGCGGCCCCGACCCGTCCGGCGGCGGCGCCCTCGACGCTGCAGATGCAGACCATGGCCCAGCCCCAGCAGCGCACCGCGCCGCCCAAGGCCTTCGTGCAGCCGGACACCCAGCCGCAGAAGGTCCTGCGCCCGGGCTCGCTGCTGAATATCCTGGTTTAGAACGGCCTAGGACAGGCGCGTCAGCACCGGCCAGGTCGCGTCCGACAAGTCTGGTTGGTCCGCGACGAACTTCGGCTCGGCTCCGACCTGCCAAGGGAAGAGACCGTTGGAATCAGGCCAGACCAACTGCAGACGCGGATAGTCCGTCCCGCCATAGAACCAGTTGGCCGACAGCAGGAAGTCGTCGGCCTTCTCATCGGCCGGCATGAGGTAGGCCGGATAGCCCTGCAACAGGCCATCGATCGGTTCGCCGACGCGCGGGCCCAGGCCAGCCTCGAACCGGCGGTACACTTGCCAGAGCACCGCGTGGCCCACCTTGGTCGGCAGGCCAAAGACGATCACCTCGGGTTTGCCCAGCGACTTCCAGAATCCCACCGAGTACGCAAACGCCGGGCCGTCTTCGTCGGCGAAAACCGACGGACAGAACCAGCCATGCTCGCGCACGGCGTCAACCAGCTGGCGTTCGTAGTCGCTGAAGGCGGCCGGATCGGCGTCGAGTGCAGTGTCCATCAAGCGATTGGACGAAATCCGCCCGTCCCGAACAAGCCCTTTCGGGTCACTTTCAAGCCGCCTTCTTGGCGGCCTTGTCCTTCTTGGGCTTCTTGTCCTTCTTCACCTTCTCGGCCTTGGGCGCCTTGTCCTTCTTGGCCTTGGGCGCGGCTTCGGTCGGGTGCAGCTCGGCGCCGGCCATGTCGGACAGCAGGTCCAGGAACCCCTCGCGCTTGCCCGGCTTCAGCAGCGCCAGGATGCGGGCGTCGGCCATGGCCACCATCGGGCGGATGCTTTCCAGCGCCTCGCGGCCGGCGGCGGTCAGGCGCACGCTGTTGGCGCGGGCGTCTTCGCTCGAGCGCTGACGCTCCAGATGGCCCTTGGTGATCATGCGGGCGACCATGTCGGCCAGGGTCGAGCGGTCGATGCCGGTGGCGCGGACCAGGGCCGTCTGGGTGACGCCCTCGTTCTCGGCCACGGCGGCCAGCACCGCGAACTGGCGCTGGGTGACGCCGGCCTCGCCGCACTCCTCGGCGTAGATGTCGAGCGCCAGTTGCAGGACCCGGTGCAGCAGGTGGCTGGGCGAACGCTCCAGCAAGCCGCCAACCGTCTTATCGCCCTTGCCCTTGGCCATGCTCAGTCCCCGTCCAGCCACAAGTCCCCGAGCCGGCCGCGATCGGCCGACGGATGAAAACTAGCACCGCTAGACGTCGATTTGACGACAGACGGTCCGTGGACGGCTGATGCGTCAGAAACCGGCGTCAGAAACCGGCGTCTGGCGGCTCGGTCGCGGCGGCCTCGTCGCCCTTGGCCATGTGCTTCATGATGAAGGGGATCTGGCTGGCGACGAACACCAGGGCCAGCGGCAGCAGGCCCAGGCGGAACTTCACCCAGGTGTCGGTGCCCTGCGTGTTGCGCACGATCTCGTTCAGCACGGCGACCAAGGCGAAATAGCCGCCGTAGCGCAGGGTCAGGGTCCGCCAGGCCGCGTCGGGCATGTGCAGGGCCTCGCCCATGATCACCTTCAGCGGCTGGCGCTTGGTCAGCACGCCGCCGAACAGGAAGCCGGCCAGGGCCAGGTTGATCACCGTCACCTTGATCTTCACGAACACGTCGGAGTGGAAGATCAGGCCCAGGGTGCCGAAAAGCAGGGCCATGCCGCCGAAGAACAGCGGCATCAGGGCCAGGCGCCGCTCGACCGCGAAGCCGATGGCCAGGGCCGCGCCAGAGGCGGCGACCAGCACCCAGGTGGCCGTCTGGAAATTCTTGGTGGCGAAATAGGTCACGCCGAAGGCCAGGGCCGCGCCGTAGTCGACGACCGTCCGCACCCAGCCGTTCTTGCTCTTGGTCACAGTCGCCGGCGCTTCGCTCACGGATCAGTCCTTCAGGCCGACGAGGGAACGCGAGAACGCGCGGGCGTCGAACGGTTGCAGGTCTTCGACGCCTTCGCCGACGCCGATCAGCTTGATCGGGCTGTCGGAGGCCTGGGCCACCGGCACCAGCACCCCGCCGCGCGCGGTGCCGTCCAGCTTGGTCATGACAATCCCGGAGACGCCGACCTGGTTGCCGAAGATCTTCTCCTGGGCCAGGGCGTTGCGGCCGACGGTGGCGTCGAGGACCAGCAGGGTCTCGTGCGGATAGTCGGGATCGACCTTCTTGACCACGCGGATGACCTTCAAGAGCTCGTCCATCAAGCCCTGCTTGTTCTGCAGGCGGCCGGCGGTGTCGATCAGCACCACGTCATAGTGCTCGGCCTTGGCGCGCTCGACGGCCTCATAGGCCAGGGCGGCGGCGTCCGAACCGGTGGGCTTGGACATGAAGTCGGCCCCGGCCCGGTCGGCCCAGACCTTCAGCTGCTCGACGGCGGCGGCGCGGAAGGTGTCGCCGGCGGCGATCAGGACGCGGGCGCCCTTCTCGGTCAGGTCGGCGGCGATCTTGCCCAGGGTCGTGGTCTTGCCCGAGCCGTTGACGCCGATGAACAGCACGACATAGGGGCGCGGACCGCTGAGCGGATCGAAGCTGCCCTGGCGGTCGGAAAGTTCGGCGGCGATCAGCTCGGCCAGGGCTTCCTTGACCTCGTCGTCGGTCGACGACTTGCCGAAGCGCGCCTTGCCGAAGGCGTCGGTGATGCGGGCGGCGATCGTGGGGCCAAGGTCGGCCTCGATCAGCATCTCTTCCAGGGCGTCCAGCTGTTCCTGGTCCAGGGGCTTCTTGGTGAAGACCCCGGTGACCTGGTCGGTCATCGCCTGGGAAGACCGGGTCAGGCCTGACGTCAGGCGCTGGAACCAGCCTTTTTTCTGCTCGGGCTTATCGCTCATCAGCGCCCCTTTAGTGCAACGGGCGAAAGTGTAAATCGGATATTACCGCGCCATGGTTCACAGAACCGGCGCCGGGGCCGGCGCCAAGGGGGATCGACAGGCATGGATGTGCAGCTTGACCCGTTGGGGACCACGCTTTTCTGGCTGGACTACGCCGCCGTGGCCGTCTTTGGGGCAACCGGCGCCCTCGCGGCGGCCCGGCGCAAGCATGACGTCATCACCTTCGGATTCTTCGCCGCCATCACCGGGGTCGGCGGCGGCACCCTGCGCGACCTGCTGATCGGGGCGCCGGTGTTCTGGGTGCAGAGGCCTGGTTACATCCTGGCGTGCCTCGCGGCCGCCGCGGTCGTCTGGCTGCTGGGCAAGCGCGGCTGGCGGTTCCGGGCCCTGCTCTGGCTCGATGCGCTGGGCATGGCCGCCTACGCGGTGGTCGGCACGGCGAAAGCCCTGAGCCTGGGCGTCCATCCGTTCACCGCGGCGGTCATGGGCGTCCTGACCACCGCCTTCGGCGGCGTCATCCGCGACGTGCTGGCCGAGGAGCCCAATCTGCTGCTGCGCCGGGAAATCTACATCACCGCCGCCATGCTGGGGGCCGGGGTGTTCACGGTACTGCAGCTGCTGAACGTGCCGTTCTGGCCGGCGGGCGCCGCCGGCTTCACCGCCGCCTTCGCCCTGCGCGCCTGCGCCATCCTGTTCGGCTGGAGCCTGCCGGGCTTCATGGGCGGCGAGGACCGGGCGGACGCCGCCTAGCGCGTTGGCGTCAGCCGGAAGGTCACCTTGTAGCCGTCGTGGTCGGACAGCACCGGCTGAGCGTCGCCATCGAAGGTCGCCTCGACCGCTGTGGGCGTGACCTGCACCGCCTGACCGTCGAGGAAGCCGATCAGGTCCTGGGTGTCCAGCCAGGGGGCGTCGCCGTCGTAGGAGATCTTGGTGTCGCAGGCGCCGGGCCGGCTGTGGCACCAGCGGCTGACCACCTCGAACGGATATTCGGTCATGATGTGGTCGAAGCGGCCCGGCGAGCGGCGGACATTGAAGTCGCCGCCCACGATCAGCGGCGCGCCCGGGGTGCGGTCGGACTGCATGAAGTGCTTCAGCTCTTCGGCCTGCAGGTTGTGGGCGGCGTTGTAGCGGGCGCGCGGCACGCCCGAGGCGCCGTGCGAATTGAGATGGGTGTCGGCGATCTCGACGGGCGCCGACAGGCCGGGCACCTGCAGGCTGACCAGCATGACCCCCTTGTTGGCCAGGCAGTCCAGGCCCGCGCAATAGCGATAGGCGTGCGACTTCACCCAGTCGATTGGATGGTTGCTCAGCACCCACAGGCCGCTGGAGCCCCACTTGCCCATGCCCTCGCCCAGCCGGCGGTACTTCACGCGCCGATAGTCCGGTCGCGCGCCCTTGGCGAAGACATTGGGGTCGCGCTGGCCCTTGCGCGGACCCTGGGCCACATAGGGATAGCCGCTCTCGTCGATCAGGTCCCAGATCTCGTCGCGAAAGCCTTCCTGGATGAGGATGACGTCCGGCTCCTCGCCCTTGGAGCGCAGGGCGGCCAACTCGTGGCCGATCTTCTTCAACGCCGAGCCGCGGCCCTTGCGGACCGGCCAGGGCAGACCCTCGACATTGTAGGTCATGACGCTGAACGTCACGCCCTCGGCTTCTTGGGGCGCAGGTTCGCTCGCCCGCGCCGGAGCGGCGGCCAACAGGGCCAGCGCCAGCAGCAGGACGGCCGGCCGGATCAGGCGGCCCGCTCCTCGGCGAGCTGGGCGATCACGTGGGCGCCGTCATGGCCGGTGACCTGGAAGGCGACGATCTGGCCCAGCGGGGCCTCGCCCTCGAAACGGATCTCGGTGAAGTCGTCGGCCCGAGCCACGCCCTCGCGCTCGACCAGGCCCGGCAGGGTGCGGCCGACCTGGCGCTGCAGGTGACGCTCCAGGCCGCGCTGGCCGGCCTCGCGCAGCCGGCGGGCGCGGTCCTTGACCACTGGACCCTTCACGGGCGGCATCCGTGCGGCCGGCGTGCCGGGGCGCGGGCTGTAGGGGAAGACGTGCAGGAAGGCCAGACCCGCCTCCTCGACCAGCTTCAAGGTGTTCTCGAACGCCTCTTCGGTCTCGGTCGGGAAACCGGCGATCAGGTCGGCGCCAAAGGCGGTGTCGGGACGCACGCGGCGCACTTCGGACACCAGCTTCAGGGCGTCCTCGCGGCTGTGGCGGCGCTTCATGCGCTTGAGGATCAGGTTGTCGCCGGCCTGCAGCGACAGGTGCAGGTACGGCATCAGTCGCGGCTCGGTCTCGAGCAGCTTGAAGAGATCGGGATCAATCTCGGCCGCGTCGATCGACGACAGCCGCAGCCGAGGCAGGTCGGGGACCATGCGCAGGATGCGGCCGACCAGCTGGCCCAAGGTCGGGGTCCCCGGAAGGTCCGTGCCCCACGAGGTGACGTCGACGCCGGTCAGCACCACCTCGCGATAGCCTTCGGCCGCCAGCTTGCGCACCTGCTCCACGACCTCACCGGCCGGGGCCGAGCGCGAGTTTCCGCGGCCATAGGGGATGATGCAGAAGGTGCAGCGGTGGTCACAGCCGTTCTGGACCTCGACATAGGCCCGGGCGCGGTCCTTGAGGCCGTCGATCAGGTGACCGGCGGTCTCCTTGATCGACATGATGTCGTTGACCCGCACCCGGGTCGAGGTGTCCATCAGCGCGCCGGGGGCGGCCTTCTCAGCGTTGCCCAGCACGAGGTCGACCTCGGGCATGGCGGCGAAGGCGGCCGGATCGACCTGGGCGGCACAACCGGTGACGATGATCCGCGCGCCCGGACGCTCGCGGCGGGCCTTGCGGATCGCCTGGCGGGCCTGGCGCACGGCCTCGTTGGTCACCGCGCAGGTGTTGAACACCACCGCGTCCGCAAGACCATCGGCGGCGGCGCGGGCGCGCATGGCCTCGCTCTCATAGGCGTTCAGGCGGCAGCCGAAGGTGACGACATCGACGCCGTCCGGACCCGACATGGTCGTCGCCGGTCCGCCCTCTTCACCCACGGCAGGCTTGGGCTTCGGGGCCGCCTTGATGACGGTGTAGGTATTCACTTATCCACGAACGCCGCGAAAGCGTCCTTCCAGTCGGGATGCCAGCGCGACAGGGCCGGACGGTTCTCGATGATGTCGCTCAGCGCCCAGGCCATGCGCTTCTCGTCCAACTCGCGCGACACGTCGTTGTCCGGGCACAGGATGTAGAAGTCGCCGGCGGCGATGCGCTCCAGCATGAAGTCGACGACCTGCTCGGAGGTCCAGGCGGCGGCGGGCTTGTCGCCCGGGCCACGCTTGGTCATGCCGGTGAAGGTGTAGCCGGGGATCAGCAAGTGGGCGCTCACCTGGCAGTCCTCGGTCTCGCGCAGAGTATGGGCCAAGCCTTCCGTCAGCGACTTCACCGCCGACTTGGAGACGTTGTAGGCCGTATCGCCCGGCGGCTGGGTGATGCCCTGCTTGGAGCCGGTGTTGATGATCAGGCCCGGACGGCCCGAAGCGGCCATCTCTTCGCCGAACACCTGGACGCCGTTGATCACGCCCCACAGATTGACGTCGAGGATGCGCTTCCAGGCGTCGTCGCCCGCGAAGGCGTCGCCGCCACCCCCGACCCCGGCGTTGTTCATCAGCACGTCAACCGAGCCGTAAGCCTCGATCGCAGCCGCCTTCAGGGCCTCGACCGCCGCGCGGTCCGAGACGTCGGTCGGTACGGCCAGGGCGCCGATGGCCTCGGCCTCGGTCTTCAGCTTGCGGGCGGGGACGTCGGCCATGACGACATTGAGGCCCAGGGCGCGGGACGCCTTGGCGGCGGCCAGGCCGATGCCGTCGGCCGCGCCGGTGATGACGGCGGTCTTGCCTGCGGCGATCGCGGGATGGACGCTCATGCGGCCACCGGAAGCTTGCCGGTGAAGTCCATGCTGACCGGGCCGGTCATGATCACGTGGCCGTCGCTCTCGCGCCATTCGATGACCAGCGAGCCGCTCTCGAACTCGACCTGAGCCTTGCGATCGGTCAGGCCGCGGCGAACGGCGGCGACCTGGGCGGCGCAGGCGCCGGTGCCGCAGGCCGAGGTCAGGCCCGCGCCGCGCTCCCAGACCTTTAGCTGGATGTGGTCGCGGGCGGCGATATGCGCGAAGCCGACATTGACGCCTTCCGGGAACAGCGGGTGGTGCTCGACCAGCGAGCCCGTGCCGGTGGCGAATTCATCCGAAACCGGGGCGTCGACGAAGAACACCACGTGCGGATTGCCCATGGAGACGCAGACCGGCGTATGGACCAGCGGCGCATCGATCGGACCGACCTGCAGCTCGACCCGCTCGGTGTTCATCTCTTCGGACAGCGGAATCTGCGTCCAGTCCAGGGCCGGCGGGCCCATGTCGACGGTGACGCGCTTCTCGCCGGCCGCGACGCCCGACAGGCGCCCGGCGCTGGTGTCGAAGGCCACGGCGTCCTTGCCCGACGACTGCATCAGCAGCCACGCCACGCAGCGGGTGCCGTTGCCGCAGGCGCCGATCTCGTCGCCGTCGGAGTTCCAGAACCGCACATAGGCGTTGGCGCCCGCCGCCTTGGGCGGATCGATGGCGATCACCTGGTCGCAGCCGATCCCGCCATCTCCACGTTTGGCGATCGCGCGGATCTCCTCGGGAGTCGGTTCAAAGGCTTGGCTGGCGGTCTCGATGACGACGAAGTCGTTGCCGAGCCCGTTCATCTTCAGGAAGGTGCGGCTCATGGTCGGGCTATATAGTGGAAAGCGGGGCAAAATGCACCGCAGCGGGACGACGCAGTAGGATGACGGCCAAGGATATTCGCGAGCAGCTGACCAGCGCCCTGCGCGATCGCCAGCTGATGCGCTTTCACCGGCGTTTCGAGGACGGCTGGGTGAACGGCTATGTCGTCGGAATCGGGCCGGCCTTCGTGATGCTGGCGGAGGTCAGCGACCACATGCGCTTCAACGGTTTCGGCTGCTATCGGCTGGCCGACATCAGGAACCTGCGGCCGGCAGCCTATTCCGAGTTCATGGAAGCGGCGCTGCAGAAGCTGGGCGAAGTCCAACCCGAGACGCCGGCCGTGGCGCTCAACAGCGTCAGCGACATCCTGGCGACCGCCGGCGTCCTGTTCCCGACGGTCACGTTGCACGCCGAGGCGGAAAAACCCCGGGTCTGCTACATCGGCGCGATCGTCAGCCTGGAAGGCGGGATCGTCTGGATGCGCGACATCGGACCCGATGCCGTTTGGGAAACCGAACTCACCGCCCGGTCGCTGGATGCGGTGACCCGGATCGACTTCGGCGGCGCCTACGAGGCCGCCCTGGCCCTGGTCGGCGGTCCGGCGCCCGAACCGATCGAGGCTCGCCCGCCGCTGCGGCTGGTGACCGACAATGGCTGAGCCCGCTCGCGAAGACCTGCGCCTGCGCGCGCGGCTGCGGGCCCTGTACCACGGCGCTTCGCCAACGGCGGTGCGGTTCCGCTATGCGGTGATCCTGATCGATCTGGCGATCATCGCCTTCTTCATCGCGGCGCCGCTGATGCAGCACCACGGCGTGACCTTCTATCTGATCGACTATGGCGTGGCGCTGTTCCTGGCCGTCGACCTCGTCGCGCGGGCCGTGGCGCACGGCGACATCAAGTCGTGGCTGAAGAAACCGATCGTCTGGCTGGATCTCTTCGTACTGGCCACCCTGCTGTTCCCGGCTTGGCTGTTCAATTTCGGCTTCCTGCGGGTGGTGCGGCTGTGGACCCTGGTGCACAGCGAGTTCTTCTGGCGCACCGTGGCCCGACGCTACGACGACACCCGGATCGAGGACATCACCCGGGCGGCCAGCTCGCTGCTGACCTTCGTCTTTGTCGTGACGGGCTTCGTCTATACGAGCTTCGTCGGCCGGCACGAGGGCCTCGACGGCTATGTGGACGCCCTCTATTTCACGGTCACCAGCCTGACGACCACGGGTTATGGCGACGTCACCTTGCCCGGGATCTGGGGCAAGCTGCTGTCGATCGCGGTGATGCTGGGCGGGGTGTCGCTGTTCATCGGCCTGATCCAGTCGATCCTGCGGCCGCACAAGGTGATCCACCCCTGCCCCTGCTGCGGCCTGCGCCGGCACGATCCGGACGCGGTTCACTGCAAGGCCTGTGGTCTCGTGCTGAACATCCCCGACGACGGGCTCTGATCGTTCACGCCACGCTCTGGCGCGGGCAGGATTTTGCGTTACGGTCCAGCCTCTCTCGCACACCTGTCGCGATCGCCGCCGGATGCCTAAATGCGCAAGCTCCTTCTCGCCCTCCTCGCCACGTCCGCCTTTGCTTCTGGGAGCCTGATGACCATCACCCCCGCGATCGCCGCCGATAACGCCAAACCAGCCGAAGCCCGCACGCCGCTGGCCGAGCTGGGCAAGGACGATCCCTATCTCTGGATGGAAGAGATCGAAGGGACCCGGGCTCTGGACTGGGCCAAGGCCCAGAACGCCAAGACCCTGCCCGTGCTGCAGGGCGATCCGCGCTATGCCGGCCTGCATGACGCCGCCCTGACCATCGTCAACGCCAAGGATCGCATCCCCGGGGTGTCGTTCCTGGACGATAACGACCTGCGCAACTACTGGCAGGACGCCGATCATGTTCGCGGCGTCTGGCGCCGCACCAGCCTGACCAGCTATCGCACCGCCCAGCCGGCGTGGGAGACCCTCCTGGATCTCGACGCCCTGGCGAAGACCGAAGGCAAGAACTGGGTCTGGAAGGGCGCCGACTGCCTGGCGCCGGCCGCGCGGTACTGCCTGGTGTCGCTGTCGAACGGCGGCAAGGACGCCGTGGTCGTGCGCGAATACGACACGCGGACCAAGACCTTCGTGGCCGGTGGCTTCGAGCTGCCCGAGGGCAAGCACCGCTTCGACTGGATCGACAAGGACACCCTGATCGTCGCCACCGACTGGACGCCGGGCGAGGTGACGACCTCGGGCTATCCCTATGTCGTCAAGCTGGTCAAACGCGGTCAGCCCCTGTCGGCGGCCCAGGAAATCTACCGCGGCGCCAAGGACGACGGCGGCTACGGCGTCAGCCCCTTCGTGCTTCGCGACCATGACGGCGTGGTGCAGGCGGTGTTCGTGCTGCGTCCGCTCGACACCTTCAACGCCGAGACCCATCTGGTCGTCGGCGACAAGACGGTGAAGCTGCCCTTCCCGCTGAAATCGTCCATCCAGGCCCTGACGAAGGGCCAGCTGGTGTTCAGCGTCGAGCAGGACTGGGCCGCCCAGGGCCTGAAGACCGGCGATCTGGCCGCCTTCGACCTGGCCGCCCTGAAGGCCGCCCCCGAGAAGGCCAAGGCGACCCTAATCCTGCGGCCGACGGCCAAGGAGTCGGTGCAGAGCGTCAACACCACCCGCGACCGGCTGGTCGTGGCCGTGATCGAGAACGTCAAGGGCGTCGCCTATGCCTATGACGTCAAGAACGGGGCCTGGAGCCGCAAGACGCTGGACCTGCCGGCCAATGCGACCATCAGCCTGGGCTCGGCCTCGGACAAGGACGACCGCTTCTTCGTCAGCGTGACCGGCTATCTGACCCCGACGACCTACTGGCTGGCCGACGCGGCCAGCGGCAAGCTCGATCAGGTGAAGGCGGCCCCGGCCAAGTTCGACGCCTCGACCCACGTGGTCGAGCAGTTCGAGGCGACCTCGAAGGACGGGACCAAGGTCCCCTACTTCATCGTCCATCCCAAGGGCGTGAAATATGACGGCGCGGCCCCCACCCTGCTCTACGCCTATGGCGGCTTCCAGGTGTCGATGACGCCGTCCTATTCGGGCGTGATGGGCAAGCTGTGGCTGGAGCGCGGCGGCACGTATGTCGTGGCCAATATCCGCGGCGGCGGCGAGTTCGGTCCGTCCTGGCACGAGGCGGCGCTGAAAGAGAACCGCCAGAAGGCCTATGACGACTTCTTCGCGGTGTCCGAAGACCTGATCGCCCGCAAGATCACCTCGCCGCGCCACCTGGGCGTGATGGGCGGGTCGAATGGCGGCCTGCTGATGGGCGTGGCCCTGACCCAGCGTCCCGAGCTCTACAACGCCATCGTCGTCCAGGTGCCGTTGTTCGACATGATCCGCTACAGCCAGATCGGGGCCGGATCCTCGTGGATCGGCGAGTATGGCGACCCGGCCATACCGTCGGAACGGGCGGTCATCGCCAAGTATGACCCCTATTCCAACCTCAAGGCCGGCCAGAAATATCCCGAAGTGTTCATCGAGACCTCGACCAAGGACGACCGCGTCCACCCGGCCCACGCCCGCAAGGCGGCCGCAAAGCTCGAGGCGCTGGGCTATCCGGTCCTGTACTACGAGAACGTCGACGGCGGCCACGCGGCCAGCGCCAACCTGGCCGAAACCGCCCGGCGCCAGGCGCTGGAGTTCACCTATCTGACGCGCAAGCTGATGGACTGATACGGCAGGCGGCTCGATCTCTCTTCGGGAGAAATTGAGCCGCCTCAATTTCGCGTAACGCCGTATCGTCAACCCTAAGGAAAGTTATCGGCGTCAGGATGCGCCGCGATTAACTCTGCGGTTCCGTCCCTTGCCCATCGAAGTCGTCAACGCCCTGGACCTCTCGCCTGCCGACATCGCGCGGTGGGCTGAGCTTCAGCGTGGCCAGACACGACTGGACTCGCCGTTTCTGTCGCCCGAATGGACCCTGGCCGTGGCCCGGGCCCAGGGCGACAAGGGACAGGCCGTCAAGGTCGCGATCGAGCGCGGCGCGACGGGCGAAGCCGTGGCCTTCCTGCCCACCCGCGTTCGCCAGGACGTCGCCATGCCGGTCGGCGCGCCGATGTGCGACTACCAGGCCCTGGTGTCGGCCCCCGGCGCGACCATGAACCCGCGCGAGCTCTTGTCGGCGCTGGGCGCAGCCCGCATCGACTTCTGCCACATGATGGCCGACGACGTGACCCTGGGCCGCCACGCCCGCGGCCGGGCCGACAGTTGGGTGATCGAGACTCCGGACGGCTATGCCGCCTATGCCGAAGAGCGCAAGGCCGCCGGCGTCGGCGTGCTGAAGGACATCGACAAGAAGCGTCGCAAGGCCGAACGCGAGATCGGTCCCTGCCGCTTCACCGCCATGTCGGAAAGCCGCGCGGCCTTCGACCAGTTGATCGCCTGGAAGCGCGTGCAGCTGCTGCTGACCCACCAGACCGACCTCTTCAAGGCGCCTTGGGTCAACAAGCTGCTGGACGATCTCTTCCTACGCCGCGACGCTGACTTTGGCGGGGGGCTCTACACCCTGCATCTGGGCGAGCGCCTGGCGGCGGTGCATCTGCATTTGCGCGGCGAGCACACCATCCATGGCTGGCTGATCGCCCACAATCCCGACCTGGAACGCTATTCCCCGGGCCTGATGCTGTTCCAGGACATTCTCAAGAGCATGGACGGCACGCCCTACATGCGGCTGGACCTGGGCACCGGCGACTACCGCTTCAAGCGCGAGCTTTCCAACGCCCACCAGACGGTGGTGTTCGGTTTCATGGGGTCGCCGTCGATCCCCAGCCTGTTCCTCCACGCCGCCTATGGCGTGCGCAGCGTGGCCGAGGCCCTGCCGCTGGGCCGGATCTCCGACCTGCCCGGCAAGGCGATGCGGCGCATGGACCTGCTGCGCGGCCTGCACTAGCTCGGCCCTCCCCGTTTGACATGGCCGCCTCCGACGTTAATTGTCGGAGTAATAAGCCTGCCATGAGGGGAAGATGGAACGCCGTTCGGACGGAACAGATCGCCGGTCTCTGCTGGCCGGACTGAGCTTTGCGGCCGTGGGTCTGGCCTGCGGCCCCGCCATCGCCCAGGCTCTCCTCTATCCCACCTATCCCAAGCCCGGGACGCCGAAGCTGGAGGGCGCCGACAACAGCCGTCGGATCATCCCGCCGCCGACCAAGGCCTACTGGCCCTATGCCGGGATCAGCGGCGCGGGCCGCGCGGTGGCCAAGGCCACCCAGGACGGCGGCTGGATCTCGGGCCTGTCGGAGGTGGCCTACAAGGGTCCGCAGCCCCGCCCCTATCCGACCGCGGCCTGGGGCTCAGCGGACTCCGGTTCGGCGGTGAAGAGCGGCAAGCTGCCCGCCATCCGCCCGATCTGGGACGTCCACATCCGCGACACGATCGTCTGTGTGGGCGGCGACGGCGCCTACTACATGACCGGCACGACTGGCGATAACTGCTGGGCGCTGAACGACGGCGTCGAGCTGTGGCGCTCCACCGACCTTGCGACCTGGACCTATCTCGGCCTGGTCTGGAGCATCGATCGTGACGGAACCTGGGAGAAGAACTGGACCGCCCGCGCCGGCGTGCCGTTCCGGTCGCTGTGGGCCCCGGAGATTCACTATCTCGGCCGAAACTACTATATCTGCCAATGCATCAGCGGCGTCGGCATCGGCGTGCTGAAAAGCACGACCCGGCGGCCCGAGGGTCCCTATGTCCACGTGCTGTCGGACCAGCCGATCAAGGGCGGCATCGACTCGACGCTGTTCCAGGACGACGACGGCAAGATCTATCTGTCCTGGGGCGCCGGCGAACGGATCCGCGAGATCAAGCCCGACTTCAGCGCCTTCGCCGGCGACTGGCAGGACCTGACGTTCGACGACTCCGGCATCGACCCCAAGGCCGAGCGCAACGGCAAGCCCCTGCGCCGGGTCGGCTTCGAGGGCGTGACCCTCTTCAAGGCCAACGGCCGTTATTATGTCGGGGCGTGCAACAAGGACGAAGGACGCTACTCCTTCTGGTTCGCCTCGTCGGACAAGCTGCTGGGGCCCTATGCCGGCCGCCACGAAGGCCCGCCGGGCGGCGGCGGCGGCAACCTGTTCCGCGACAAGACGGGCCGCTGGTGGCAGACCTTCTTTGGCAATGACGACCAGATGCCGTTCCGCGAAAAGCCGGGTCTGATCGCCGTGACGTTCGACGCAAACGGCCGCGTCGTCGCCTCGGCCGATCAGCCGTTCAAGCCCTTCGCCTGAAGGCTAGGCGCGGGTCCAGCCGTACTGCAGCTCGCCTTCGCGGTGCGCGAAGCGGTTGAGGTGGACGGCCACGACGTCTTCCAGCTTGGCCAGGCTTTCACCGTCCGGCGCGTCCAGATTGATGTCCAGGCCGTTCGGATGCGCCTCCATCCGGCACGTGCCGGCCGGCAGCGGGAAGGTCGCGGTGGTCGCGTCGTAGACCACCTCGAACTTGTGGCTCCAGTGCTTGGCCAGCTGGGTCATGTAGCGGGCGCCGTTTTCGGTGGCGACGCGGGCGTGACTTTCCATGATCGCTCTTCTCCTCAGATGGCTTCCCTAGATCGCTTCAATGACGCCGGCGGCGTCGTCCAGGGCCTTGGCCACGGCGCTGATCTGCTCGGAGGTAAGCTGGCCGCCGTGCAGCTTCAACCGCAGGGCCGTCTTGAGATTCTCGCGCGCCCGCAGGATCTGCGGCGAGAAGGCCGCGCTGGCGGAGGCCGCCTCGGCCATGCGCTCGAACAGCGACCGGACCGGCTGCTCGTTGCCGGCCAGGAAGTCCAGACCCTCCGGCGTGATCGTGTAGAGCTTCTTGCCGCCGCCCGCGTCGCCCGCGGTGACATAGCCCAGCTCTTCCAGCAGGGTCAGGGTCGGATAGACCACGCCCGGGCTGGGCGTGTAGGCGCCGCCGGCCGCCGTCTCGATCGCCTTGATCAGCTCGTAGCCGTGGCTGGGCTTGTCGGCGATCAGCTTGAGCACCACGAAGCGCAGGTCGCCGTGATCGAAGAACCGGCCCATGCGGCCGCCTCGGCCACGCGGGCCGCCGTGCTCGCCCCGATGATCGCCCCGATGATCGCCATGAAAACCGAACGGGTGACGGCCGTGATGTTCGCCGCCATGACCGGCCCATTGGCCGCGGCGGTGGTGATGGTGTCGTCCAAACATGTGTGTTTTAGATCCTATTTCGTTATATCGAAATTATAGATATATCGAATTGTCACGGCGTCAAGGCTATTTCGTTATATCTAATTGTATCGCAGACCATACGGTCTAGCTTTGCGTTGCGAATGGGCGTAGGCGGCCGCCTCCACGAAACGGGCGCCGTGCGGGCGCCGAACGGGCGCCTATCTGAGGTATAGCCGCCACAGCGTGGCCGAAATCACCGGGTCAGTCTTGATACGGAGGAGGTCGTGAATACATGCCGCGTATCAGTAGCAGGAGCATCAGCTTGAGCGACCAGCCCCAGAGCCCGCGCCGCAAGGCCGCCGGCCGGCGTTTCGCCGTCGCCGGCTTGGCGTCGGCCGCCAGTCTGCTGGCGCTTGCCCCGATGGCTCAGGCTCAGGAGCAGGCTCCGACCGTCCCCGCGCCTTCCGTCCCCGCCGCGACAGTCGCGAACGACAGCGCTGCCTTGGCGATCAACGATCCGCTGGAAGGCGCCAACCGCGCCTCGTTCAAGTTCAGCATGGGCGTCGACAAGGTGCTGCTGGCGCCCATCTCCCACGGCTACATGGCCGTGACGCCCGAAGTGGTCCGCGATCGTGTCAGCTCGGCGGTCTATAATCTGGGCGAGCCCAACACCGTCATCAATCACGTGCTGCAGGGCCGACCCAAGCGGGCCATGCGCTCGACCACCCGCTTCCTGGTCAACTCGACGATCGGCGTGCTGGGCCTGTTCGATGTGGCCGCCAAGATGAACCTGCCGCCGCGCGAGGCCGATTTCGGCCAGACCTTCGGCACGTGGGGCGCACAGCCCGGCGCCTATCTCTACGTGCCGGTCATGGGTCCGATGAACGTGCGCGACGGCGTCGGCCGCGCGCTGGACATCGTCACCGACCCCGTCCGCGCCGTCGGCGGCGGCCTGGGCACCGATTTCGGCAAGGCGCGGCTGGCCGTCACGATCCTCGACACCCGCACCCTGGCCGACCCGGCGCTCCGCGCGGTCAAGGACTCCAACGACCCCTACGCGACCGCCCGCTCGGCCTACACCCAATATCGCGAGGCCTTCATCCGCCAGGCGACGGGCGAGACCGAAGAACTGCCCGATTTCGACATGCCGCCCGCGGACGCCCCCGCTCCGCGCGCGACGCCCAATCCATGATCCTTCCCGGTAGAGCCATGACCCCCTCCCCCACCCGGCGCGGCGCCAACGCCGCGCTTTTGACGTTCTTTGGCGCCCTTGCCCTGGCCGGCCCGGCCTTCGCCCAGGCCCGCGACGCCGGCGCCGAGGCCTTCGTGCAGGCCAAGGGTCAGCGCGTCATCGGCGCCCTGGCCAATCGGACCATGCCCGAAGCCCAGAAGAAGCAGGTCTTCCGCCAGGCGATCGACGAGCTGGCCGACGTGCCGCGCATCACCAATTTCGTGCTGGGCAAGTATGCTCGCACCATCACGCCGGACCAGCGGGGCCGCTTCACGACGGTCTTCCGCACCTATGCCGAGAACGTCTACCAGAACCGCATCGACGACTATCGCGGCGAGAAGCTGACTGTCACCGGCTCGGTGGTCCGCAAGCCGGGCGACGTGATCGTCAACACCACGATCTCGGGCGGCCAGATCAAGCAGCCCCTGCCGGTGGCGTGGCGCGTGCTGGGCAACGGCCAGACCTGGAAGGTCGTCGACGTGCAGTTCAAGGGCGTCTGGCTGGCCATCACCCAGCAGCAGGACTTCGTCTCGACGATCGACAACGCCGGCGGCAATGTCGACGTGCTCATCAATCAGCTACAAAAGGGCGGCTCGAGCCGTCGCTAAGAGCGGTCGAGTCAAGAACTAAGGGGATATGGCTTTGCGCGAACAATGGGCCGAAACGGCCATGGGCGTCGTCGTGCTCGCACTTGCCGCGGGCTTTCTGACCTACTCGCTGAGCGTCGGCGGCGTCGGTGTGAAGAGCGGCAACTATGAGATCAGCGCCAAGTTCGGCGAGGCTGGCTCCCTGGCGCCTGGCGCCTCGGTGACCGTGGCCGGCGTCAAGGTCGGTACGGTCTCGCAGGTGACGCTGGAGCCCAAGACCTATCTGGCGGTCGCCAAGCTGAGCATGGACCCGAACGTCAAGCTGCCGGCCGACTCCACGGCCAAGATCACCAGCGACGGCCTGCTGGGCGGCGCGCACATCGCCATCGCCCCGGGCGGTTCGCTGGACGATCTCAAGCCGGGCGGCGAGATCGACAACACCCAGGGCGCGGTCGACATCTTCGGTCTGATCGGTTCGGTGATCCGTCCGCAAGGCGGAGACGACGACGACAAGGCCGCCGCTCCGGCAGCGGCCAATCCGGCCACGCAACCGGCCGAGAGCTACTAGGATGACCGCCCAGGCGGCTCGCAAGGCCGCGCCTAACGCCATTCGCCCAAATCCTATTCGGATACTGGGTCGCTCGACCCTGGCCGCCATCAGCATGGTCGGCAGCGTCGGCGTCTTTGCCGTGCGCGGCGTCGCCGCGGCGCTGACGCCGCCCTGGTTCTTCGGCCAGCTGTGGCGCCAGATCGTGGCCATCGGCTTCTTCTCGCTGCCGGTCGTGGGCCTGACCGCCGTCTTCACCGGCGCAGCCCTGGCCCTGAACATCTTCACCGGCGGCGGGCGCTTCAACGCCGAGCAGGTGATGCCGCAGATCGTGGCCCTGGGCATCACCCGGGAGCTGGGCCCCGTGCTGGCGGCCCTGATGCTGGCCGGCCGCGTCTCGGCCGCCATCGCCGCCGAGATCGGGGCCATGCGCGCCACCGAACAGATCGACGCCATGCGCACCCTGTCGACGGACCCGTTCCGCTATCTGGTCGGCCCGCGCCTGCTGGCCGGGGTGCTGATGCTGCCGATCCTGACTGCCGTGGCCGACACCATCGGCGTCGCCGGCGGCTGGCTGGTGGCCACGCGGGTGCTGGACTTCAGCCCGACCGTCTACATCCGCAACACCATCAGCTTCCTGGAAAGCTGGGACATCGTCTCGGGCCTGATCAAGGCCGAGGTGGTCGGCTTCATCGACACGCTGATGGGCTGCTATAACGGCTAGAACGCCTCG
>CAZRPD010000063.1:0-25433 GCA_964601775.1 uncultured Caulobacter sp.
ACGACGGTCTTGATCGCCTCGACGTCGGTCGAACCGTCCAGGCTCTTGCTGGCGCCGGCCAGTTGCTGGCCGAAGGCGGCGTTGGTCTTCTGGGCGTTCTGGATGGCCTTGGAGACCGCTTCCAGCTCCTTGGAGAGAATGTCGCCGGCGTCGCGGATCTGTTCGTTCAGGCGCGCCTTGGGCAGGTAGTGCGCGGCCAGTTCTTCGCTGACCAGCTCGGTCATAGGCTCGCCCAGCGAGATCAGCCGCGTCAGCTCACGGGCCAGGGCGCCGTCGGGATCGGCCACATAGTGAGTCCAGAGCTCGAAGTTCAGCGCGGTCGGCCACACCTGGTGGCGTTCCATCAGCTCCACCGCGCGCGAAGCGATCTTGTAAGCTTCAGGACCGCGCAGGATGGTTTCGACGTCCGACATCTTTCTTCCCCGGCTCGGCTTTCCCGTACGGAAAGACCGATCGCTTGGAGCCACACCGTAGTCAGAAGAGTCTTACGAGGCGTTAAGCGCGAACAACGTTCGCTTGCACGTCTTCTTTCCCTCGCCCATGGTGATCGCCGATAAGATGAGCGCCGCGCGGCCGGCGCCAATCGGGCGGAGGGAGCTAAGACCATGAATGCACCTGTGAATCTGGGATTCGAGGCGCACAAGGCGACCATGAACCACGTTCTCCAGCGTCAGAAGGCCGCAAGCCTGCGCGACGGGCCGCCCAGCGTGGAAACCCGGATCGAGTGGATAAACCGCTGCATCGACCTTTTGGTCGGCCACCAGACCGAGATCGCCCGCGCCATCAACACCGATTTCGGCTCGCGCTCGCCCGAGGCGACAGCCCTGACCGACGTCGCCGGCTCGATCGGTCCGCTGAAGTTCGCCCGCGAGAACGTCGCCAAGTGGATGAAGCCACAAAAGCGCAAGACCACCCCGGCGATCCTGGGGCTGTTTGGGGCCAAGGCCGGGATCCAGTACCAACCCAAGGGCGTGGTCGGGGTGATCAGCCCCTGGAACTTCCCGGTCAACCTGACCTTCGCGCCGCTGGCGGGCATCTTCGCGGCGGGCAACCGCACCATGATCAAGCCGTCGGAATATACCCCGGCGACCTCCGAGCTCTTGAAGGCGATGTTCGCTAAAGCCTTCTCGGAGGACGAGGTGGCGGTGTTCGTCGGCGGGCCTGAGGTCGGCGAGGCGTTCTCGGGCCTGGCCTTCGACCACTTGGTGTTCACCGGCGCGACCTCGGTGGCGCGGCACGTGATGCGGGCGGCGGCCGAGAACCTGGTGCCCGTGACCCTGGAGCTGGGCGGCAAGAGCCCGGTAATCCTGTCGCGCGGCGCCGACATGGCCACGGCCGCGGCGCGGATCATGAACGGCAAGACCCTGAACGCCGGCCAGATCTGCCTGGCGCCGGACTATGTGCTGGCCCCGCAGGAAGAGGTCGAAAGCTTCGTCGCCGAAGCCCAGGCCGCCGTCGGCCGCTACTTCCCGACCCTGAAGGACAATCCCGACTACACGGCCCTGGTCGCCCAGCGCCATTACGACCGAGTAAAGGGCTATGTCGACGAAGCCCGGGCCAAGGGCGCGCGGGTCATCGAGATCAATCCCGGCGGCGAGGATCTGAGCCAGCAGGAGCACCGCAAGATCGCTCCGACCCTGATCCTGGATCCCACCGACGACATGAAGGTGATGCAGGAAGAGATCTTCGGCCCGGTGCTCCCGGTGAAGACCTACAAGACCCTCGACGAGGCCGTGGACTATGTGAACGCCCACGACCGGCCGCTGGCGCTCTACTGGTTCGGGACCGACGAGGCCGAGAAGGAGCGGGTGCTGTCGCGCACCACCAGCGGCGGGGTCACGGTCAATGACGTGATCTTCCACGTCGCCCAGGAAGACCTGCCGTTCGGCGGCGTCGGCCCGGCCGGCATGGGCGCCTATCACGGCCACGACGGCTTCCTGGAGTTCAGCCACCGCAAGGCCGTCTTCCACCAGCTGAAGAAGGACATCGCCCCGATGCTGGGCCTGCGCCCGCCTTATGGCGAGGGGATCCGCAACTACCTGGCCGGGCAGATCAAGAAGTAGCCATCGCTCTTTTGCTTTATGGGGCGCGGCATGCTCCAAGCGGCGCATGACCGCGCCGCTACCCTTGCGCCTGATCGTCGAAGCCCAGGACTTGCCGCCCGTGCTGCCGGAGGCCTTGCGTGAGCGGTTCGCGCAGGGCGAAATGGGCGTCGCCTGGCTGCCGGCTGAGGACGCTTCTGGCGTTGCGCCGGCAGGACGCGTGGGTGGTCCGCAGGCCAGGACTTGGCCACACGACATCGACACGGCGCCGCCGGTCAATGCGCCGGCGTTGTGCACGGTCGGCGAGAGCTGGTGGTTCCCGCGCTATGGCGGGCTGATCGGCACGAACGGCGCGCTCTATAACGCCACGATCGTCGAGGCGCGGCAGGGCTCGCGGGACCTCTCGGCGCTGCCGGGCGTCACCGACAGCGCCACGCGCTTCACGCCGCCCACCGATGCGCCGTTCATGGAGGCCGGGGCGGTGTTCCTGCCCTGGGGCGGGACCTTCAACTACGGTCACTTCGTCATCGACGCCCTGACCTCGCTGCTGGCGTTGGAGAAGGCTGGCCTGCTGGACGGGGCGCCGGTGTTGGCGCCGCCGCTGACGACCTGGCAGCGCGACCTGATCGCCATGGCCTTCCCGGGACTGGAGATCACCGAGGTCGATGCGCCGGTCGTGCGCCTGGGCCGGGCCACCTACGCCACCTGCATGGATCACTTCCTGCACCATCCCAACGCGCTGCTGGCCGAGGTCGCCGAGCGGGTGCTGGCGCAAGCGCCGGCCGGGCAAGGCGCGCGACGCGTCTATCTTTCACGGCGCGGCCAGTCGATGCGAGTGATGGTCGGGGAGGCGGCGTTCGAGAAGACCTTGACCGCGCGCGGCTTCATGATCGTGAGCCCTGAGACCCTCAGCGCCGCCGAACAGATCGCCCTGATGCGCGACGCCGAGGTCGTGGTCGGGGCCAGCGGCGCAGCCCTGGCCAACGCCGTGTTCCTGCCGCGCGGCGCGCGGGTGGTGGAGATCCAGCCGGCCAACTTCACCAGCCAGTGGGTGAGGGCGGCCTGTCGCCAGGTCGGCGTCGACTGGCGCGGCTATGTCTGCGCCTCGCCGATCCCGCGCTGGCGGGCGCCGCCGCTGGCCCAACTGCGCCGCGGCTTCAAGTTCGCCTATCGACCGCCGCTGGACGACCTGCTGCGGTTTGTGGATCAAGCCTTGTAAAAAAGGGGCTCTATAGGATGCCCTTGCGGCCGGGGACCCAAGGATCCAGCGGCTGCTTCTCCTCGCGGCGGACCATGCCGTAATAGCCGGCGATCCAGACAAGCGCGAAGACGATCGCGCCACCCCAGAAGCCGCCGGGCGTGGCGAACGCCACGGTGAGGCCGCTGATCCCGGCCGCCAGGGCCAGCATCGACCAGCGCAGCAGCATGTTGAAGCCGTGATAGGTCTTCTCGTGCGCGATCAGCTCGGCCTCCCTAGCGGGATCGGAGGCCGGATCAGGTTCCTTGGCGGCATTGAAGTCGATGACGGTCATGGGCAGTCCTCCCATTCGTTGGGCGACCGGCCGGGCTCCGGCGCGATCAAGCCGAGAACGGGAATAGGATAACACCGTTCCACAAGTGCAACCACACACGAAAAAGGCGCCGGACAGACCGGCGCCTTTCAAGGTCTTGCAGTCGTGGAGCGTTACTTGCCGCGGGGCGGACGCGCCAGGAAGGCCGGCACATCGTTGCCGAAGCCGACCACGCGACGATCGTCGTCGTCGCGGTCGCGGACCGGCTGGACGCCACGCACCGGACGCTCGGGACGTTCTGGGCGCTCGGGACGTTCCGGACGCTCCTGACGTTCGGCGCGCTCAGCGCGTTCCGGACGCTCGGCCCGCTCGGGACGCTCGGCGCGTTCCGCACGGGCGGGGCGCTCTGCCGGCTCGATGGTCGAGGCCGGGGCGGTCGGACGCGGTTCACGCTCGCGGCGCGGCTTGCGTTCGCGAACGGGACGCTCCTCGGCGGGCGCGGCTTCCGGCGTTTCGGCGGCGGCCTCGGCCGGAGCCTCGGCGGCGGTTTCTTCCGAGGCGCGGCCGCGGGTGCGGCTGCTGCCACGGCCCGGACGCTCGCTGCGGTCACGGTCCTTGTCGCGGTCACGGCTGCCACGCTTGCGATCGCGGTCGCCCTCGCGCTTGACCGTCACGGCGTTGGAATAGTCGAGCTCGAGCTTCTCTTCGTCGGGCGTCGAGCCGATCAGCTTGATGACCTTGTCGAAACCCTTGTCGTCGGCCGGGGTGACCAGCATGTAGGTGATGCCCGTCCGGCCGGCGCGGCCGGTGCGGCCGATGCGGTGGACATAGTCGTCGGCGTGGTGCGGGACGTCGTAGTTGAAGACGTGGCTGACGGCCGGGATGTCCAGGCCGCGCGCGGCGACGTCCGAGGCCACCAGGATCTTCAGCGCGCCCGAGCGGAAGTCCGCCAGGGTCTTGGTGCGCTGGCTCTGGTCCAGGTCGCCGTGAATCGGGGCGGCGTCGAAGCCGTGCACCTTCAGCGACTTGGCGACGATGTCGACTTCGGTCTTGCGATTGCAGAACACGATGCCGGTCTCGATCTGGGCCTTCTCGACCAGGGCCCGCAGCGCCAGGCGCTTGGCCTTGGGATCGGAGGAGGGCACCTTGACCAGCAGCTGGGTGATGTTGGCGTTGGTCGTCGCCGGCTTGGCCACTTCAATCCTGACAGGGTCTTTCAGGAACTGCTTGGTCAGGCGGGTGATTTCCGGCGGCATGGTCGCCGAGAAGAACAGGGTCTGCTTCTTGGGCGGCGTCATCTTGAAGATGCGCTCGATGTCCGGGATGAAGCCCATGTCCAGCATGCGGTCGGCTTCGTCGACGACCAGGAACTGGACGCCGGTCATCAGCAGCTTGCCGCGTTCGAAATGGTCCAGCAGGCGGCCGGGCGTGGCGATCAGCACGTCGACGCCGCGGTCCAGCTTCTTTTCCTGGTCGCCGAACGAGACGCCGCCGATCAGCAGCGCCCACGAGAGCTTGGTGCCC
Source organism: uncultured Caulobacter sp. (assembly GCA_964601775.1). Taxonomy (GTDB): domain Bacteria; phylum Pseudomonadota; class Alphaproteobacteria; order Caulobacterales; family Caulobacteraceae; genus Caulobacter. The sequence continues at coordinate 5,078 of CAZRPD010000063.1, forward strand.
TTGGCGTACTTCTCGAAGCTGGAGGCGACCTGGTCGGCCAGCTCGCGGGTCGGAGCGATGACCAGGGCGCGCGGCATGCGGGCCTTGGCGCGGCCCGACTGCAGCTTGTCGATCAGCGGCAGAGTGAAGGCGGCGGTCTTGCCGGTGCCCGTCTGCGCGATGCCGAGCACATCCTGGCCCGCGAGGGCGACGGGAATGGCTTGGGCCTGAATGGGGGTCGCAGTGGTATAGCCGGTGTCGGCGACCGCCTGCAGGGTCGTGGGCGAAAGCCCGAGGTCGGTAAATTCGGTCATGTACACGCTGGTCTGACGGAGCCGCCCGTGCTTGGGCGAGCGGGCGGCGCGGATTCGCCAGACCTGCTCCGAAGGTGGGGATAAATAGGCGTAAAGTCGGCAAAGTCAATCTCTGCAAGGCCGCTCGCACTCTGCTGACATGTTCGAGCAACCGCAGCGCTGGCGCCTGGGCCGGCCTCGTTCTATATCCGCCGACACATGAGCATCGACCACGACTCCCGCCTGAAGCGCCTTCGTTTTCGCGCCTGGCATCGAGGCTTCCGGGAAGCGGACCTGATCTTGGGCCCGTTCGCGGACGTCCATGGCCCGAACCTGACCCCAGAGCAGTTCGACACCCTGGAAACCCTGCTGGAACAGCCGGATCGCGAGATCTATGCCTGGATCGTCGGCCAGGAAGAGACCCCGGAAAAGTTCGAGACCGACGTCCTGGCGATGATCCGCACGTTCCGGTTCGAAGCGCACGCCGCGCGCCCGATCGGCGACGGCGCCTGAAGCCTACTTAGAAGAGACGTCATGGCCTACGACGCCAAACAGATCGCCAAGGCCGCCGGCGGCCTGACCCTGGCCGGCGCGCCCGAGGGCTTCGACGCCCTGGTGATGGCCGACATCGCCCGAGCGCGCGGCGGCCTGACCGCCTTCGTGGCCCGCGACACCGCCCGGGCTGGCGCGTTCATCGACGCCCTGAAGTTCTTCGCCCCCGAGATCGAGGCGGTGCTGCTGCCCTCGTGGGATTGCCTTCCCTATGACCGCATCGGCCCGTCGTCGGGCGTGTCGGCGACGCGGATGGCGACCCTGTCGCGGCTTGCCCGCGGCCTGGGCGACAAGAAGCCCGCCATCCTGGTCATCGCCGCGCCGGCCCTGCTGCAGCGCGTGCCGACCAAGGAGGTGCTGCTGCGCGCCTCCTATTCCGCGAAAGTCGGCAACGTCGTCGATATCAAGGATCTGGAGCGCTACTTCGCCGTCAACGGCTACACTCGCGCCTCCACCGTCTCCGAGCGCGGCGAGTTCGCCATCCGCGGCGGCGTCATCGACGTCTACCCGCCGGCCGCCGAGGAGCCGGTGCGCCTGGACCTGTTCGGCGACACGCTGGAAAGCATCCGCGCCTTCGATCCCGAGACCCAGCGCTCGACCAAGCAGCTGAAGGAAATCGACCTGCTGCCGGTCAGTGAGGCCCTGCTGGACGCCGAGGGCATTTCGCGCTTCCGCAAGGGCTATGTCGCGCAGTTCGGCGCGCCGGGCGACGACCCGCTGTACGCTGCGGTCAGCGAAGGCGGTCGCCGCGCCGGCCTGGAGCATTGGCTGCCGCTGTTCTACGAGCGGATGGCGACGCTATTCGACTATCTGCCGGCCGGAAGCCTGATCGGCGTCGATCACCAGGCCGCCGAGGCCCGCGACGAGCGCCTGGCCATGATCCAGGACGCCTATGAGGCCCGAGCCAGCGCTGACCGCAAGTCGGCCTATCGCCCGCTGGCGCCGCAGGCCCTGTACTTGACCGCCGCCGAGTGGGACCGCGAGCTCACCGACCGCACGCACCGCCTGTTCACGCCGTTCCAACCCCAGGGGCTGGATGTCGTCGACTTGGGCGCCAAGCTGGGCCGGGTGTTCGCCGCCGAACGCGCCCAGGACAGCGTCAACCTGTTCGAAGCCACCGCCGACCACGCCAAGACCCTGGCGGGGGAGGGCAAGCGGGTGCTGTTCGCCTCTTGGTCCGAGGGCTCGTCCGAGCGCCTGGGGACCATGCTAGCCGACCACGGGCTGAAGCGCGTGCCGTTCGCCGGCTACTGGCAGGCGGCGAAGGCCAACGATCCGAAGACTCCGCAGCGCGTCGTGCTGCCGCTGGACCACGGTTTCGAGACCGACCAGCTGGCGGTGATCTCCGAGACCGATATCCTGGGCGACCGCCTGGCGCGCCCGCGCAAGAAGCGCCGCGCCGCCAACTTCCTGGCCGAAGCCTCGGCCCTGACGCCTGGCGATCTGGTCGTGCACATCGACCACGGCATTGGCCGCTACGAGGGCCTCAAGACCCTGGACGTCCAGGGCGCGCCGCACGACTGCCTGGACTTGATGTACGGCGGCGAGGCCAAGCTCTATCTGCCGGTCGAGAACATCGACCTGCTGACCCGCTATGGCGCTTCCGACCCCGACAGCGTCCAGCTGGACAAGCTGGGGGGCGCGGCCTGGCAGGGACGCAAGGCCAAGGCGAAAGAGCGCCTGCGAGTCATGGCCGAAGGCCTGATCCAGATCGCCGCCGCCCGCTCGCTGAAGTCCGTCGAGGAAACCGACGCGCCGCAGGGCGTGTTCGACGAGTTCTGCGCCCGTTTCCCCTATGAGGAGACGGACGACCAGCTCAGCGCCATCCACGACATTCTTGAGGACCTGTCCTCGGGCAAGCCGATGGACCGCCTGATCTGCGGCGACGTCGGCTTCGGCAAGACCGAGGTCGCCCTGCGCGCAGCCTTCGTGGTGGCGATGAGCGGCAAGCAGGTGGCCGTTGTCTGTCCGACGACCCTGCTGGCCCGCCAACACTACAAGACCTTCAAGGACCGCTTCCAGGGCTGGCCGATCAAGGTCACGCGCCTGTCGCGCCTGGTCACCGGCAAGGAAGCCGCCGAGACCCGCGAAGGCCTGGCCAATGGCCAGTTCGAGATCGTGGTCGGCACCCACGCGGTGCTCTCCAAGCAGGTCTCGTTCAAGGACCTGGGCCTGGTGATCGTCGACGAGGAGCAGCACTTCGGGGTCAAGCACAAGGAGAAGCTGAAAGAGCTTCGCGCCGACGTGCACATGCTGACCCTGACCGCCACGCCGATCCCGCGCACCCTGCAGATGGCGCTGTCGGGCATCCGCGAGATGTCGATCATCGCCACCCCGCCGGTCGATCGCCTGGCGGTGCGGACCTATATCAGCCCGTTCGACCCGGTGACCCTGCGCGAGGCCCTGCTGCGCGAGAAGTATCGCGGCGGCCAGTCCTACTATGTCGTGCCGCGCATCAAGGACCTGGAGGACATCGAGAAGTTCCTCCGCACCCAGGTGCCCGAGGTGAAGTACGTCGTTGGCCATGGCCAGATGGCGGCCACCCAGCTGGAGGACGTGATGACGGCCTTCTACGAGGGCCAATACGACGTGCTGCTCGCGACCACGATCGTCGAGAGCGGCCTGGATATCCCGTCGGCCAATACCCTGATCGTCCACCGCGCCGACATGTTCGGCCTGGCCCAGCTCTATCAGATCCGGGGCCGCGTCGGCCGCTCCAAGGCCCGCGCCTACGCCTATCTGACCACGCCGGTCGAGAAGTCGCTGACCCTGTCGGCCGAGAAGCGCCTGCAGGTGCTGCAATCGCTGGACAGCCTGGGCGCGGGCTTCCAGCTGGCCAGTCACGACCTGGACCAGCGCGGCGGCGGCAACCTGCTGGGCGACGAACAGAGCGGCCACATCAAGGAGATCGGCGTCGAGCTCTATCAGCAGATGCTGGAGGACGCCGTCGCCGAGCTGCGTCAGCGTCAGGGCCAGGAGGCCCTGCTGGAAGACCGGGGCTGGTCGCCGCAGATCAACACCGGCGCGGCCGTGATGATTCCCGACGAGTACGTGCCCGACCTGAACGTGCGCCTGTCGCTCTATCGCCGCCTGTCGGACGCAGAGCAGGCCAACGACCGCGAGGCCCTGGCCGCCGAGATGATCGACCGCTTCGGCCCGCTGCCGCCCGAGACCGATAGCTTGCTCAAGGTCGTCGCCATCAAGGGCCTGTGCCGCGAGGCCAATGTCGCCAAGATCGACGTCGGGCCGAAGGGCGCGGTGGCCAGTTTCCGCAACGACACCTACGCCAACCCGCTGGGGCTGATGCAGCACGTCGCCAAGAACCACCTGATCTGGAAGGTCCGCCCGGACCAGAAGGTCGTGGTCAAGGGCGAGTGGGACACCCCGGCCCAGCGGCTGGACGCGGCGGAGAAGATCCTGACGGTGCTGGCGCGGCTGACGAAGGCCTGACGGAAGCGCCTTGCGTCCTTCGAGGCCCGCTGCGCGGGCGCCTCAGGATGAGGTTATCTGTAATTCCTCATCCTGAGGTGTGAGGCGAAGCCGAGCCTCGAAGGACGCACCGCGCCTAAGCCGCCGCCTTCGCCGCCCGGGCCGCCTTCAGCAGGCCCCAGGCCCGCAAGGCCATCTCCAGCCGGGAGACGCCGAACAGACCCACGGCCAGCACCACAAAGCCGTCGGTCAGCAGGCCGACGCTGATGTGCAGGGCGGTGGCGTTGCTCTCGAGATAGGCGCGGGCGGCGAAGCGTACGACGAACAGGCCCAGCAGGAAGAGCAGGGCGGCCGGCGAGGGCTTGGTGTTCAGCAAGTGGGTCTCGGGGTCGATGCTGATCGGCACCAGCTTGCCGCGCATCCAGCCGATGCCGGCGCCGACCGCGAACACCAGGGCCAGCCACAGCCAGTCCAGGCCGTGCGGCGGAAACTGCATCAGCAGCGCCACGGTCGCCGCAACCATCACCGCGGGCAGCACCCACATCCATTCCAGTTTCAGCCGCCGCTCCTTGTTCAGGCGGCGCAGGCGGAAGAACAGAACGATGGCGATCACGACGCCGCTGATGGCGTAGCTGATCATCTGCTGCTTGGAATGGTCCACGACGCGTCCCCCGACGACTCTGGTGAGGGGCCGATCAGGCCCCGGAAGCCAGGGCCTGGTCAATCGCCTCGACGATCCGCTCCGGCGTTTCGGCCCCGACGACCGCGACCTTGCCGGCGAAGATGGCGAACGGCACGCCGGTGACGCCGCCCTGTACGGCCATGGCGTGCTCGCGAGCCACGGCTTCCTTATCCGCGCCTTCGGACAGCAGTTGCAGCACCACCAGCCGCTCCATGCCGGCGGCTTCGGCGATGTCGCCCAGCACCATGGGATCGCCGATGTCGAGGCCCTGTTCGAAATAGGCCTTGAACAACGCCTCAACGACCGCGTCCTGGACGCCCGCCGATAGCGCCCAGCGGATCAGGCGATGAGCCGCGTTGGTGTTGGGCGAGAACTGGATGGCCTCGAAGTCGAAGGCGATGCCTTCCTCGGCCCCGCCCTCGACCAGGGCCGCATGCACCGCTTTGAGGCGCTCGGGGTCCTTGAACTTGTTGGCCATGTACGCCTTGCGGTCGACGCCCTGTTCAGGGATCGACGGATCCAACTGGTAGGCGCGCCAGACCAGCTGAGCCGGCACGTCGGGACGCAGCGCCAAAGCCGATTTCAGCCGCCGCCAGCCCAGATAGCACCATGGGCAGACCACATCGGCGACGACGTCGACGAGCATCGGTTGGGGCTGGCTCACGCGGGTCTCCTCGGGAACGCGACTGGACGTGCTCCATATAGGCGCCCGGCCGTGGAACGTCAGCCAGCGTCGCGTTTCAAAGCGCCCGTGGCGGCGCGCTCCAGGGCCTTGACCGCGCCTTCGCCCGGCTGAACCTCGGCGACACCGATGTCGAACTCGCAGACGAACGGCGCGCGATCCTCTCCGGCGTCGAAGGCCGTGCAGCCGATGACCGCTGCGATGCGCTCGGCCGCGGCGCGGGCGGCGTTCAGGCCGGTGGCCGGCAGGGCCAGGGCGAAGACCTCGGTGGCCAGGCGGGCCGGGGTGTCCTCGACGCGGACCAGGCGACCGACCATCGAGCCGATCTGCGGGATGGCCCGATCCAGCCAGCCGTTCTGGCGCGCCCAGGTCGTCTCGGGCTTGTCGGCGATGCGCAGCACGCAGATCGACAGCGGCCGGGCGCGTTCACGCGCCGCCGTCGACAGCCGCGCCAGGTGGGCGGCGAACAGGTCGCGGGTGAAGAGGCCGGTGGCGGCGTCCATCAGGCCCGAGCTGCGGGCCTTTTCCAGCGCGCCGCGAATGGCCTCGCCACGTCGGAAGCTGCGGGCCAGCTCCATGACACGCAGGGCGGTCTCGACCTCGGGCGTCTCGGGCGAGGCCACGTCGGAGACGCCGCGATGGAACGCCTCGGACATGGTCACGTAGCTCTCGGCCTTCAGGTATAGCAGGGCCGGGATGTGGAAGAGGCGGGTGTTGCGGCGCATGCCCGCTGCGATCGACAGGGCTTCCTGCTGGCTATCACCGGCCCACAGCACCACGGAGTCGAAGGCCCGCTCGTGCAGGTAGTCGAAGGCCGTATAGGCGGTGAAGGCGCCGACCACCTCGGCCCCGCTGCGCTGCAGGGCGTTGGACAGGGCCAGGAACTGCGGAGCCGGCTCGCCGACCGCCAGGATACGATAGGGCGTGTCGGACGGCTCGGGCTGCTCCAGGCGGCGGCCGCGGTCGCCGAAGGTTTCCAGCCGCAGCTCGAACTCTTCCTCGGCGATGGCGGTGCGGACCAGGGTCTCCAGGCGGAGGGCGGCCTGGGATGGGTGCAGCGGCGGCGACAGGGTGAGATCGAAGGCCTGGTTGCGATAGTCGCCTTCGGGCTCGCCGATGGCGATCACCGGCAGGCGGCGCGGGGCCACGGCGGCCTTGAGGCGACGGGCCAGCGTCTGGGTCTCGGGACCGGCGCTGGCCAGATCGACGATCACCGCCTCGATCGGCAGGTCGCCCAGGGCGGCGAGGGCGGCATAGGGGCCGCGGGCGGTGATGGTGCGCCAGCCCAACCGGTCCAGCCCTTCGGCCAGCGGTCCGGCGCGAACGTCGTCGCGCGCCACGATCAGGATCCGGGCGTCAACCGCCAAACCAACCTCCGCCCGAACGCTCGCCTGACCGGTCATGCAAAGACCGCCGAGATTCGACGCCGCACCATAGCAGAGGCGTTGCCGGGTCAAAGGTACGGAACGCCGCAGCCTGGGGGTAATCAGCAGGGGCTTGCCTGACCGAACGTCAGGACCGTTCTAATGATCCTGACCGGCCGCGTCGAAGAGCCGGCTCGTTCGGTTTTGGGGAGACACAGATCATGGGCCAGGGGCCGCTTTCGGGACTGAAGATCGTCGAGTTCGCCGGCATCGGTCCGGGACCGTTCTGCGGCATGCTGCTGTCGGACCTGGGCGCCGACGTGATCCGCATCGACCGCAAGGGGCAGGGACGGTCCTCGCCGGCCGACATCACCGCCCGCGGCCGCCGCTCGGTGGCGCTGGACCTCAAGACCCCCGAGGCGATCGAGACCTGCCTGAAGCTGCTGGAAAGCGCCGACGGCCTGATCGAGGGTTTCCGGCCGGGCGTGATGGAGCGGCTGGGCCTGGGTCCCGACGTCGCCCTGGCGCGCAATCCCAAGCTGGTGTTCGGCCGCATGACCGGCTGGGGCCAGACCGGCCCCTACGCCAAGGCCGCCGGCCACGACATGAACTATATCGCCATCACCGGCGCGCTGCACGCCATCGGCACAGAGGACAAGCCGGTGCCGCCGCTGAACCTGGTGGGCGACTTCGGCGGCGGAGCGCTTTATCTGGCGTTTGGTCTGCTGGCCGGAGTGATCCATGCCCGCTCGACCGGCCAGGGCCAGGTGATCGACTGCGCCATGAGCGACGGTGCGGCTTCGCTGATGGCCATGTTCTACGGCTTCAAGGCGGGCGGCATGTGGAACGAGGGCCGGCGCACCAACCTGCTCGACGGCGGCGCGCACTTCTACGACACCTACCAATGCTCGGACGGCAAGTGGATCTCGATCGGCTCGATCGAACCGCAATTCTATCTGCTGCTGCTGGAAAAGACGGGGATCACCGACCCGCAGTTCCAGCACCAGATGAGCCGCGAGGAGTGGCCGGAGCTGCGTGAGAAGCTGGCGGCGGTCATCAAGACCAAGACCCGCGACGACTGGTGCGCGATCATGGACGCCACCGACGTCTGCTTCGCCCCGGTGCTGGATTTGGACGAAGCGCCCAAGCACGCCCACAACGCCGCCCGCGAGACCTTCGTGGAGATCGGCGGGGTGACCCAGCCGGCCCCCGCGCCGCGCTTCTCGGCTACCCCCGGGGTCATTCAGGGCCCGCCGCCCAAGATCGGCGCCCACAACGACGAGGCTCTGGCCGACTGGGGCTTTTCCAACGACGCCATCGCCGGCTTGAAGGCGTCCGGCGCCCTCTAGAAGGATGAGCGTCGCGTTCAGGTGCGGTTCAGGCGCCGGACTCTAGGTTGCCAGGGTCGATCGGTCGCTGCGCCATCCGTCCCTCGATGTGGCGATCGATACACAGGCCCGTCCTGCGGAGACGCGCCGTCCTTTCCTGGGCGGCGCGTCTTTGACTCTAGAGACGGGCGCCGCCATGGTCCGCCGGATGCAAGACCCGCTGCACCGCATCCGCTGGCGCGACCTCGATCTCGATCCGCTCCATTGGACCCGTGAAATCCTGCGGGTGCTGGGTTTGGCGCTGGCCCGGCTGTGGGGGCGCGATGTCATGCTCTATGTCGGCGGGGTGTCGTTCTTCGCCCTGCTGGCGGTGTTTCCGGGCCTGGCGATTCTGATCGGGCTCTACAGTTTCTTCCTGACGCCGGAGACGGCCGCTCGACAGGCCGCCAAGCTGGCCGAGCTGGCGCCAGCGGGCGCGCGCTCGATGTTCCAGGACGAGTTTGGCCATCTGGCCCAGGCCTCGGGCGGGGCCATCTCGCTGCAGAGCGGCGTCGTGCTGATCGTCGGGGCCTATGCCGCGCATCGGGGATTCAAGGCCCTGCTGGCCGGACTGTCCTTCATCCACGACGAGGAAAACCAGCGCGGTTTCTTCGGTTTCAACATCATGGCGCTGCTGGTGCTGGTCGCCGCGTTCGGCCTGCTGTTCGTGATGTCGGGCGTGTTCCTGGCCCTGCGCCTGCTAGGCGCGGCCGTCAATTTGCGGCCGCTGGAGGGCGTGTCGTGGATCCAGAGCGAGTGGACGTGGGCCAGCCTGGGCATCGTGATCGGCATGACCCTGGTCTATCGCTACGCCATGTCGCGCGAGACGGTCGGCTGGCGGGCCTCGATCGCCGGCGGGACCGCCGCGGCGGCGCTGTGCGTCTTCATGTCTTGGGCCAGCGCCTTCTATGTCGAGAAGGTCGTCCATCTGGGCGCGACCTATGGCTCGATCTCGGCGGTGATCATCTTCCTGATCTGGCTGTCGTGGAGCGTGAACGCCATCTTCTTCGGCGGCGCCCTGGCCACGGAAGTCGAGATCGCCCTGGACGAGCGCCCTCAGGCCCTGCTTGAGGGCCCCCGGCCGGTCGCCCTCAAGCCGCCTTCAGAAGCCGAAATCTGATCACCCCGCCGTCCTGGTCGACGATTTCCAGCACACTGGCGCCGATCTGGCCCGCAAAGTGCGGAACGTCGATCCGCGCCATCGGATCGGTGGCGAGCAGGATTAGCTCCGAGCCCGGCGCGGCGGCCTCGTGCGCCTTGCGCAGCTTCAGGGTCGGGACGGGGCAATGATGGCCGCGGGCGTCGACTAGGATCGGCTCAGGCATCGGCGAACACACCTTCCGCCTCTTCGGCCGACAGGATGCGGTGCTGGCCCGGCTCGAGGTCGGCCGGCAGGACGAGACCGCCGATCCGCTCGCGGTGCAGGCCGACGACGTGGTTCCCGACCGCGGCGAACATCCGGCGCACCTGGTGGTAGCGGCCCTCGGTGATCGTCAGCCGGGCAGTCCTCTCATCCACGACGTCCAACTGGGCCGGCAGCAGCGGCTTTTCCTCGCCGTCCAGCATCAGCGTGCCGGCGGCGAAGGCCTCGCCCTCCGTACCGGCCATCGGACGGTCCAGCGTCGTGAGGTAAGTCTTCGGCACGTGGCGCTTGGGCGAGATCACGCGATGGAGAAAGTCGCCGTCGTCGGTGATCAGGATCAGGCCGCTGGTGTCCTTGTCCAGCCGCCCCACTGTCGACAGACCCGGATCCCGCAGTCGCCAGCGGCGGGGCAGCAGATCGTAGATCTTCTCGCCGTCTTCCTTGTGCGAGCACACCACGCCCAGCGGCTTGTGCATGATCAGCACCAGCGGGGCAGGGGGATCGACGGGCAGGCCGCGGATGGTCATGCGCTCGGGCAGGGTCGCGTCGACCGCGATGCGCGCGCCGGCGTCCTTCATGACCTTGCCGTCCAGCACCACCTTGCCGGACGCGACCAGGGCCTGGACGTCCTTGCGGCTGCCATAGCCCAGATTGGCCAACAGCCGGTCCAGGCGGGCCATCAGGGCTTTGGCCATTACTTGCGGGCCTCGAAGACCTTGTAGCCGCCGCCTTCCGCGACCAGCCGCACCTTGCTGAAGCTCTCACCCAGGATCGCCTCGTAGGGCAGGTGGCGGTTGGCGACGATCCACAGCACGCCGCTCTTGCGCAGCGCCGCGGCGGCTGAAGCGATGAAGGCCTGGCCCAGGGTCTTGTCCTCGCCGCCGCCCTCGTGGAACGGCGGGTTGCTGACGATGAAGTCGAGGTCCTTCAGCGCGGTCTGGCGCACGTCGCCCCAGACGAAGTCGGCGCGCAGATCGGTGACGTTGCGCTTGGCGGCGTCGAGGGCCCGGCGGTCGAGTTCGACCAGGGTCAGCTTGGTCACTTTCGGCGCGGACAGGACGTTGAGCGCCAAAAGGCCGATGCCTGCGCCGAAATCGGCGCCAATGCCGGAAAATTCGGGCAGCACCTGCAGCAGGGCGTTCGAGCCGGCGTCCAGGCGGTCCCAGCTGAACACACCTGGCTGGGTCCACAGGCCGTTCTCGGAAATCTGGCGCGGCGCGCCGGCGGCAATGACCTCGGCGAAGGCGCCGGTGTCGGCCGGGCGAACGACCAGGCAGATGCGGTTATGGCGGCGAGCGCTCTCGCCAACCTCGCAGCCCAGGGCTTCCAGCTCCTTCTTCAGGCGCAGGCCGCCGCGATCCTTGGGGGCGAAAGCGGTCAGGCGGCCGTTCGGCGCCAGAATTCGCAAGGCGTGGGCCAGGACAAAACGCCGCTCTACCGCGCCGGGGGGCGCGCGAACGGTCACGGCATTAAGAGATTCGTCCGGAACCGACGCGATGTCGGTTGAGCCGACAATCGTCGGCGACAGCTGAACGGCGTCCGGCGCGGCGGGCGCCAGATCGTGGTCAGGCTGACCGTAGAGCGCGGTAGAAATCGCCGACATGCTTGTCCTGAAAGGGTTTTTTGGCGCTGAAAGTTTGTGGCGGGCAGGGTGGGATTCGAACCCACGGTAGACTTTCACCTACGGCGGTTTTCAAGACCGCTGCCTTAAACCACTCGGCCACCTGCCCGGAGCAGGCGGCTATATCAGCGCGTCGCGGCCTTAACCAGACTTCAAAACAAACCAGTGACTCTATCGACTCGGAAGGGGTGCGCCCCGACTGGACGACGAACGGATGACCCTGCGCTTGAACCAGCTTTGGCGGCATGTGCGCGTGGCGGGCCTGATGGCCCTGGCCGCGGCGAGCCTGACCGCCTGCGCCACGCCCAAGTATGGCACCGGCAAGTCCGGCTATACCGCCACGGCGCGCAACGAAACCACCCGCGGCGCGGCGCCTCGTCAGGGCTCGACAGTCGGGCGCGACGGCAAGCCGCTGCGCGGCACCGCAAAGCCCTATCAAATCAACGGTGTCTGGTACTATCCGAAGGAGGATCCCAACTACAACGTGGTCGGGATCGGCTCGTGGTACGGCGAACAGTTCCATAACCGCCGCACCGCCAATGGCGAGCTGTTCGACATGAACATCCCGTCGGCGGCTCACAAGACCCTGCCGCTGCCCAGCCTGGTAGAGGTGACCAATCTTGACACCGGCCAGAAGATGATCCTGCGGGTCAACGACCGCGGCCCGTTCGTCGGCGATCGCGTCATCGACCTGTCCAAGGCCGCCGCCGACCAGCTGGGCTATCGCCGCGCCGGCGTGGCCAAGGTCCGCGTTAAATACGTCGGTCCCGCGCCCAAGGCGGTGTTCGAGGCCCCGCGCCAATATGCTCGCGCCGCCGCGCCGCCGCCGCCCGCACCGGTGCGCAACGCGCCGCGCAGCTTCGACGACATCCAGGAACCGACCCAGCGCGTCCAGGTGCTGCCGTCACGTCCGGAGCCCAGCTGGGCTCAAGTCCAGCAGGCGGCCCCGCCGATCAATCCGCCCGATCGTGTCTTCGCCTCGGCAAAGTCGGCCTATCGCGTGCAGGCCGGCTCGTTCTCCAGCCGCGAGAACGCCGAGAAGGCCGTCCGTCAGCTTTCGGGCGCCGGCCAGGCCGCGATCGACACCATCGAGCGGGCCAGCGGCACGCTCTATCGCGTCACCGTCTCGGCCGGTCAGAGCGAGGGCGAGGCCTGGAGCCTTCGCCAGCGCGTCGAAGCCTTGGGATATCAGGGCGCGACGGTTCTTCGCCCCTAGACATAACCCCAAAACCGGTCGATGCAGGCCGGGTGACCCAAGGCTCATTTATTAGTTTCGAAGGCGGCGAGGGGGCTGGCAAGTCCACCCAGATCCGCCGCCTCGCCGAGCGGCTGCAGGCCGCCGGCCATGACGTCGTCGTCACCCGCGAACCGGGCGGCAGTCCCGGCGCCGAGGCGATCCGAGAGCTTCTCGTCAATGGCGACGCCGACCGCTGGTCGCCGGTCACCGAGACCCTTCTGATGTACGCCGCCCGCCGCGACCACGTGGAGCGGGTGATCCGTCCAGCCCTGGCCGACGGCAAGGTCGTGCTGTGCGACCGCTTCGCCGACTCGACCCGGGCCTATCAGGGCGCCGGCGGCGATGCGCCCGCCACCCTGATCGCGGCGCTGGAAGACCACGTGCTGGCCGGCACGGTCCCGGACCTGACCCTGATCCTGGACCTGCCCGCCGAAGTCGGCTTGGCCCGCGCCGAAGCGCGCGGCGGCGCGGCGCGGTTCGAGTCGAAGGGTTTGCCGTTCCACGAGCGCCTGCGCGCCGGCTATCTGGAGATCGCCCGCCAGGAGCCCGAACGCTGCGTCGTCATCGGCGCCGACGCCGCGCTGGACGCCGTCACCGAGGCGATCTGGGCGGCCGTCGCTCAGCGGCTGAGCCTCTGATCCCCCCCCCGGCCCACCCGCGGGCCGCCTCCGGCCTGGACGGCCAAGCGCCCGCCGAGGCCGCGTTCATCGACGCCCTGGAGCGCGGCCGTCTGCACCACGCCTGGCTGCTGACCGGCCCGGAAGGCGTCGGCAAGGCGACCCTGGCCTATCGCATGGCCCGCCGCCTGCTGGGCGCGCGGCCCGATCCGTCCATGGGCCTGCTGGGGGCCGCGCCGTCCGACACCGTCAGCCGCCAGGTCGCCGCCCGCTCGCATCCCGACCTGATGGTGCTGGAGCGCCTGACCGACGACGGCAAGGCCCGCAAGTCGATCCCCGTCGACGAAGCCCGCCAACTGCCGGAGTTCTTCTCAACGACGCCGGCCATCTCGCCCTATCGCGTGGCGATCATCGACGCCGCCGACGACCTCAACGTCAACGCCGCCAATGCGGTGCTGAAGACGCTGGAGGAGCCGCCGCCGCGAGGCGTCATCTTCCTGATCAGCCACGCGCCCGGCAAGCTGCTGCCGACCATCCGCTCGCGCTGTCGCCGCCTGGTCGTGCCCGCGCCGGGCGTGGCCGCCGCCGCCGAGATGGTCGAGCGCATGGCCGACGTCTCTGGCCGCGACGCCGAGCGCCTGGCCCGGATGGCGCATGGCGCGCCGGGCAGGGCGCTGCAGCTGGCCGCCGCCAAGGCGCTGGAGATGGACGACGCGGCCAACGAGATCCTGCGCGGCCTGCCCAAGCTGGACGAGGGCGCGCTGCTGGCCCTGGCCGACACTTTCCGCGGCGCGGAGGGCGCGGCGCGCTTCGAGCTCCTTATGGATCGCTTGGCCGACCAGGTAAGGATTTTCGCCACCCAGGTGGTCGCCGACGGCAAGAATTCGCCCGGCCTGGACCGCTGGGCGGCGGCCTGGGAGCGGCTGTCGCGCTGGCCCGGTGAGGCAGAAGCGGTGAACCTGGATCGCGCCGATGTCTTCTGGAGCGTGATCTCGGACTTGCGCGCGGCGGCCAAGACGGCGATTTGAGCGGCATGCTCATCGACAGCCACGTAAACCTGCACGCAGCCCAGTTCGCCGAGGACAAGGACGCCGTCATCGCCCGCGCCCGCGAGGCCGGCATCGCCCTGATGGTCACCATCTGCGACAAGGTCTCGTCCTTCGAGGCCGTCCACGCGATCGCCATGGCCGAGCCCGACATCTGGTGCACGGTTGGGACCCACCCGCACGAGGCCAAGGAAGACCCCGACCTGACCGCCGCGCGGCTGGTCGAGTTGGCCGGTCGTCCGCGTGTCATCGGAATCGGCGAATGCGGTCTGGACTTCCACTACGACTTCTCGCCGCGCGAGGTTCAGGCCCAGGTGTTCCGCCAGCACTGCATCGCCGCCCGTGAAAGCGGTCTGCCACTGGTGGTCCACACCCGCGAGGCCGACAAGATCATGGGCCAGATCCTGGAAGAGGAACACGCGGCCGGGCCGTTCAAGATCCTGATGCACTGCTACACCAGCGGCGCCGAACTGGCCGCCCGCGCCGCGGCGCTGGGGGCGTGGTTCTCGGTCTCGGGCATCGCCACGTTCAAGGCGGCCGAGGACGTGCGCGAAATCATCCGCGAGATGCCGGCTGACCGCATCATCGTCGAGACCGACTGCCCGTACCTGGCCCCTGTGCCGATGCGCGGCCGCCGCAACGAGCCGGCCTATCTGCCGCATATCTACGACAAGCTGGCCGAGATCCGCGGCTGGAGCCGGGCGGATACCGAACAGCGGACCGAAGACGCCTTCTTCAACCTGTTCGATCGGATCCCGAGACCATGACCGGACCGCTGGAGTTCACCATTCTGGGCTCCGGCTCGTCCGGCGGCGTGCCGCGCGCCGACGGCAATTGGGGCGACTGCGATCCGGCCGAGCCCAAGAACCATCGCTCGCGCTGTTCGCTGCTGGTCCAGCGCAAGGGGCAGGGCGGTTCACTGCACGACACGACGGTCGTGGTCGATACCTCGCCCGACCTGCGCCTGCAGACCGCCCAGGCCGGGGTTAAGCGGGTCGATGCGGCGCTGTTCACCCACGATCACGCCGACCAGGCCCACGGCATCGACGATCTGCGGCCGTTCTTCCTGAACCAGCGCCAGCGCATCCCGACCTGGATGGACCAGGCCACGCACGACGGCCTGCTGACGCGGTTTTCCTACATCTTCGAGACCCGCGGCGGCTATCCGGCCATTCTGGAGCCGCGCCTGATCCCGCCGCTGGGCGAGGATTTCGTCATTGACGGCCCATCGGGCGAGATCCCCGTCCACACCTTCGACGTCGACCATGGCGAGATCCGCGCCGTCGGCTACCGCTTCGGCGGCGTGGCCTATACGCCCGACGTCCGCGCAATTCCCGACAGCAGCTGGCAGGATCTGGCCGACCTGGACGTCTGGATCGTCGACGCCCTGCGCTGGACGCCGCACCCGACCCACGCCCATGTCGAGCTGGCCCTGGAGTGGATCGCCAAGGCCAAGCCGCGCCGGGCCATCCTGACCAATCTGCACATCGACCTTGACTTCAACGCCCTGGCCGCGCGCCTGCCGCCCGGCGTTGAGCCCGCCTACGACGGCATGCGTTTCGCATTCTGAAGTTGTATCAAAGACTTGGCTGGCGTCGGACACAAAAACGGACGAAAATGGCGACAGGCTAACAACACCGTCACAGGCGAGCGTTAAACATCCCGCCGCCCGACTTTAACCCCGCTGATCGCCATGGCTGAAACCGTCACCATTTCTCGCGAAATCTTCCAGCGCCTGCGTTCGCGGCTGCCCGCGATCACGCGCGAGCATCTGTTCGATTGCTACGCGATCAGCGAGACGACCTGGACCAAGCTGCGCGACGGCAAGCCCGTGAAGCGCTCGACGCTGGAACGCATCATGGTCAAGCTCGCCGCGCTCGACGCCCGGATCGCCGCCTAGATCAGCTCATAGGCCGGCAGGGTCAGGAATTCCTCGAGGCCATCGGCCAGCACCATCTGCTCGAACAGTTGGGCCGCTTCCTCCAGGCGGGGCGAGGCGAAGTCGGCGCGCAGGCCGGCCATTTCTTGCGCAAACAACTCGCCGAACAGCGCCTGGGTCAGCACGCGGCCGTCGTCCAGCGCCGCGCCCAGGCGGATCCACTGCCACAGCTGCGTACGGCAGATCTCGGCCGTCGCGGCGTCCTCCATCAGGTTGTAGAGCGGCACGGCCCCACGGCCTTCCAGCCAGGCCTGGGTGTAGCGGACGCCGACGCGGATGTTCTCGCGCACGCCCGCCTCGGTGCGCACGCCCTCGTGCAGCTCCAGCATCTGGGCGGCGGTGATCTCCAGGCCATCCAGCGTCTTGTCGCGCTGGTTGGCGGCCGGCATCAGGCGATCGAAGACCTCCATGGCCACCGGCACCAGGTCAGGGTGTGCGACCCAGGTGCCGTCGTGACCGGCCCCGGCCTCGCGCTCCTTGTCGGCCTTGACCTTGGCGAAGGCGGCCTGGTTGGCGGCCTCGTCGCCCTTGATGGGGATCTGGGCCGCCATGCCGCCCATGGCGAAGGCGCCGCGTCGGTGGCAGGTCTGGATCAGCTTCAGCGAATAGGCGCCCAGGAACGCCTTGCCCATGACCATGGCCGAGCGGTCCGGCGTCAGGAACGCCGGCGTGCGGCCCAGGCGCTTGATGACCGAGAAGATGTAGTCCCAGCGGCCGCAGTTCAGGCCGACGATGTGGTCCTTCAGCTCGAACAGGATCTCGTCCATCTCGAAGGCGGCCGGGATCGTCTCGATCAGCACCGTCGCCTTGAACGTGCCGACCGGCAGGCCCAGCGCCTCTTGGGCGCGGACGAAGACGTCGTTCCAGAGGCGGGCTTCGAGGTGGCTCTCCAGCTTGGGCAGATAGAAGTAGGGGCCCGAGCCCTGGGCCAGGGCGGCCTTGGCGTTGTGGAAGACGTAGAGACCGAAGTCGAACAGCCCCCCGGCCACGGCTTGGCCGTCGACCTCCAGGTGGCGCTCCATCAGGTGCCAGCCACGCGGGCGGATCTTCAGCACGGCCGGCGTCGCGCCCATGGCGTAAGACTTGCCGGACTTGGGATCGACATGGGTCAGTTCGCCAGACCAGCGATCCTTCAGATTGACCTGACCCTCGACGACGTTCTCCCAGGTCGGGGCCGTGGCGTCCTCGAAGTCGGCCATGAACACCTTGGCCCCGCAGTTCAGGGCGTTGATGATCATCTTGCGGTCGACCGGCCCGGTGATCTCGACGCGGCGGTCCAGAAGATCGGCGGGGACGGGGGCGACGCTCCAGTCGGCGGCGCGGACGTGGGCGGTCTCAGGCAGAAAGTCCGGCAGCTCGCCGGCGTCGAACCGGGCCTGCCGCGCCTGACGGACCTGCAGCAGCTCGCGGCGGCGGGCGTCGAAACGGCGGTGCAAGTCGGCCACGAAGGCCAGGGCTTCAGGGGTAAGCACCTCTACCGCACGCCCCCCAATTTCACCTGGAATGGCGGGACCGGTGACCTGGATGTTGGCGGCGATATCGAGCGGCATGGGAAGCTTTCCTGGCGGTGAGATCGGCTCCCCGGAAGGTCCGGGGAGCCGTCGTCGGGACTCTGGTCGGTTCTTGTAGCTCGACGCTCTTATTCGGCGCCGTTGGTCGGACGGACAGTCGGGACGATCTGGTCGCCCCAATTACCCGTTCCATCGTGGTGGCGCGAGGCGCGGACCAGTTCGACCGAGTAGCCGGCCTCGATGGCGCGGCGCACGGCCTCGTTCAGGCGGTGGGAGGCCTCGGCGACCCGATCGACGGCGCGATCCTTGGCGGCGGAGTCCGGCATCGAGGCGGGAGCGAATGGCGTGACAGACATCGACTTTACTCCTTGCTTGGGTGGGGGCTTGCGTGGGGTAGGGAGCTATTCCGCGGCGAACTGGTTCATGGTGTTGGCGTGGCCGCCGGCCTTCAGGGCGCGCTCGCCGGCGACCATCTCCTTGAAGGTGTCGCCCAGGTCCGAACCGACCTCGTGCTGGTGCTTGACGGCCGAGACCCCGCGACGGATCTCCTCGCGCTGCACCGAATTGACGTAGGCCTTCATCTTGTCGTCGCCAAAATAGCCGCGCGACAGCTCGTCCATGCTCTTGGCCGTCAGGTGGAAGGTCGGCAGGGTGATCAGGTTGTGGAACACCCCGGCCCGGGCGGCGATGTCGACTTGGAAGCGCGCCAGGCGCTCGTCGGCCTCGCGACCCAGGTCGCTGCCGTCGAACTCGGCCGACATCAGGACATTGCCGTCCGGATAGCTGTCGGCGTGGATCTTGCCCTCGGCGATCCACTGCTCGCGCACCTGCTTGCGCAGATTGAGCGTCCAGTTGAACGACGGCGAGTTGTTGTAGGTCAGCTTGGCGTTCGGCACGACCTTGCGGACCTCGGCCACCATGGCGGCGATCTCGTCGACATTGGGGGTGTCGGTCTCGATCCACAGCAGGTCGGCGCCGCCTTGGGTCAGGTTGGCGATGCAGTCCTCGATGACCCGGGCGCGGCCGGTGCCGTCCTGGAAGGCGAACAGGCCGTTGGCCATGCGCACGGGCTTGTGGAAGGCGCCGTCCTTCATGATCGCCAGCTCGCCGTCCTTCAGCGGGTTCTCGGGCGTGATGGCCTCGGTCTTCAGCCACTTGATGTAGTCGGCGGCCAGGTCGCCTTCGCCTTGGCTGACCGGGATCTTCTGGGTCAGGCCGGCGCCCAGGCTGTCGGTGCGGGCGACGATGACGCCGTCGTCGACGCCCAGTTCCTCGAAGGCCAGGCGGCAGGCGCGCAGCTTCTCGATGAAGTCCTCGCGCGGCACCGTAACCTTGCCGTCCTGGTGGCCGCACTGCTTGGCGTCGCTGACCTGGTTTTCGATCTGCAGGCAGCAGGCGCCAGCCTTGATCATCTCCTTGGCCAGCAGATAGGTCGCGTGCTCGTTGCCGAAGCCGGCGTCGATGTCGGCGATGATCGGCACGACGTGGGTCTCGAAGTTGTCGATCGCCTTGATCGCGGCCTGCTCGGCGACCTGGTCGCCGGCCTTGCGGGCGCTATCCAGGGCCTTGAAGAGGTCGTTGATCGCCACTTCGTCGGCCTGGCGCAGCGAGACGTAGATCTCTTCGATCAGGTCGACGACCGAGGTCTTCTCGTGCATCGACTGGTCGGGCAGGTGGCCGAAGCGATTGCGCAGGCCCGCGACCATCCAGCCCGAGAGATAGACATAGGCGCCCTTGGTCGTGCCGCGCAGGCGCTTGACCGACTTGATCATCTGCTGGGCGTGAAAGCCCGACCAGCAGCCCAGCGACTGGGTGAACTGGCTGGCGTCGGCGTCATAGGCGGCCATGTCG
This sequence comes from uncultured Caulobacter sp., assembly GCA_964601775.1. Classification (GTDB taxonomy): domain Bacteria; phylum Pseudomonadota; class Alphaproteobacteria; order Caulobacterales; family Caulobacteraceae; genus Caulobacter. The sequence continues at coordinate 24,611 of CAZRPD010000063.1, forward strand.
GCGCGCATGACCGGGGCCATGGCCCGGGCGATGTCCAGGTGGGTGGCGAAGGTATTTTGCAGCTTCAGCTGAATGATGGCGTCGATGTCCACGCCGCCGGGCGCAACGCCATTGGGGTAGCGCGCCAGCAGGGCGTCACGGTGGTCGGCATAGGTCTTGCGCTGCGTCATGGTCTTCGATCCCAAGGAAACTCGTTGGGATGGAGCTAACGCTGCGCTGCGGGAGCGGTCGAACCTATTGAAGGCAATTTGTCAAAGATCGACTTTGTAATTTCTGTAAAGTCATGACAACTTGACGGAATGGCCGTGCTCGACAAAAAGCAAAACGACAAGAAGTTGTTCCTGGGCGGACGGCTGAAGCGCCTGCGGCGCGACTTGGGCGTGACCCAGGCCCGCATGGCCGAGGAACTGGGCGTCTCCGCCAGCTATCTGAACCTCCTGGAACGCAACCAGCGGCCGGTGACGGCCCAAATCCTGCTGCGCCTGGCCGACGCCTATGACCTGGACCTGCGCAGCCTGTCGGCCGACGATCCCGGCGGCGGCGCGGGGCTGGAAGAAGTGCTGGCCGACAAGATGTTCGCGGACCTGGGCGTCTCGCGCCACGAGGCGGCCGAGGTGGCCGAGCTGTCGCCAGGCCTGGCCGAGGCCATGAGCCGGCTCTATCGCGCCTATCTGGACCGCGGCCGGCTGATCGACCTGGGCGTGTTCGAGCGGCCGGACGGGGCAGGGGCCTCCGACCAGGCCCCGACCGCCTGGGTCCGTGGCCTGGTCGGGGCCCAGCGCCACCATTTCGCCCAGGTGGAGGCCCTGGCCGAGGGCCTCGG
>CAZRPD010000064.1:0-24865 GCA_964601775.1 uncultured Caulobacter sp.
TGAGGGCCGGAGGCGTAACCCCCCCCGCCCACACCCGGGGCGCCCAGGACGCCGCGGCGGCCAAGCTGGAACTGGTCGATGCGTCGGGCAAAGTGCTGGACAGCGCCGCCATCCCGGCCCTGAAGGCGCCGACGAATCTGCTGCCCAAGACCGCCAAGATCAAGTTGAAGATCCCGGGCGGCGTGAAGGCCTCTGGCCTGCGCGTCCGCATCGTCTCCACCCAGTCCCAGAACACCGCCCTGAACGACGAGGTCGTGCTGCCATGAAGAAGACGCTTGCCCTGATCGCCGCCAGCCTCGGCCTGGCCGGCGGCGTCGCCGAAGCCCAGACGGCTCCCGCCAAGCCGACGCCGGCCGCCGCGCCCGCGCCCAGCCCGCCCTACGGTCGGCTAATCACCCTGGCGGAAGCCAAGGCCGTCGCGGCCGCGGCCGAGGCCGAGGCGGCCAAGAACGGCTGGACCATGACCATCGCCGTCACCGAGCCGAACGGCGCCGTGGTGCTGATCCACAAGATGGACGGCACCCAGTACGCCTCGACCGACATCGCCCGCGGCAAGGCCGAGACGGCGTCGGGCTTCCGCCGCCCGACGGCCGCGTTCCAGGACGCGGTCAAGGGCGGCAACCTGAACGCCATCTTCGCCGGCGCCCTGGCCATCGAGGGCGGCGAGCTGCTGGTCGTGGACGGCAAGATCGTCGGCGCCATCGGCGTCTCGGGTGGCACCCCGGCCCAGGACGGCGTCGCGTCGCGCGCCGGCGCGACGGCGCTGAAGTAAGCGGCCCACTCAGTGCATCGTCCTCGCCCTTCGACAAGCTCAGGGTGAGGACGATTGCCTAGGCCGCTTCAGAAAAAACCCTCCCCTTGAGTTTGTCGAAGGGCGGGGTTTTCGGCTCCTCGGCCTAAGCCGAGAACTCTCGCGCGAACATCGCCTCATAGCCGGCGATCATCTCTTCGGCTTCCGGCGCCACCAGCCGCGCCACCGCCGCCGCGAAGGTCACCGGCGCCAGCCCCGACGCGCTGACCAGCTTGCTGTCGGTCACGGCCTTCGCGCTGTCGACATAGTGCTCCGAACCCGCATAGCCGGGCACGACGCCCTCCAGCCAGTCCGCGCCGTTCGAGGTATGCTTGCGACCCTCGAACAGGCCCGCCCGCGCCAGGGCCGTCGTGCCGGCGCAGATGCCGGCCACCGGCTTGCCGTCGGCGAAGGCCTGGCGGATCAGGGCGCTGACCGCCGTGTTCTCGCCTTCCGACCAGGCGTCGCTGCCGATCAGGATATAGAGGTCGGCGTCGCTCAGCACCGGGTCGTCGAAGCGATAGTCGGCGGCGGCCAGGATCCCGCCGATCGAGGTTTCTGGGTCACCGGTCGGGGTGGCGATCTCGATCTGGACCTTCAGGTGCTCGCGCAGCAGGGCCAGCACAGCGCCGGCCTCCCAGTCCGCCCAGCCCGGTTGCAGCAAGGCGACGGCGATGGTCATGGGAAATCTCCTGGGGTGCTACCGATCCAACGCCTGAGCGCCTACATTGGCTGTCATGACAGACGCAGCCATCCTTTCAACCGTCGGCTTCGATCTCACGCCGCCGACCGAGCCCGAACGCGAACGCCTGGAGGCCGACCTGACGGCCGAGGAGGCGCGCGTCCTTCTGCATCACGGCACCGAGGCCCCGTTCTGCGGCGGCCTGCTGGGCGAGAAGAACCCTGGCGTCTATGCGTGCCGCCTGTGCGGCCTGCCGCTATTCAAGCACGAGACCAAGTTCGAGAGCGGCACGGGCTGGCCTAGCTTCTACGCCCCGTTCGCCGAGGACCATGTGGTCGGCGTGCGCGACACCTCGTACGGCATGGTGCGCATCGAGACCCGCTGCGCCCGCTGCGACAGCCACCAGGGCCATCTGTTCCCCGATGGCCCTGCGCCGACGCGGCTGCGCTACTGCATCAACTCGGTGTCGCTGCAGTTCGTGAAGGACGGCGATCCCCTGCCCGACCCGCTGCATCGCGGCGACCGGATCGGTTGATCCAAGGCCGAAGGTAAAACGGGCGTCTCGCCTCAGCTTTTCTCAATTCCTATCTAGCGGATATGAATTGCAGCGAGACGCCCGACTACGGCATCTGGGGGGTGTCGGCTCCAAGCTCAGAGTACGCAGCATGACCCCCGCTTCTTCGACCTTCGAACCGGTCCGCCGCTGGCGCGACGACCGCGACAGCCCGCCGATCCTGATCGTGCCGGGCCTGTACAATTCCGGCCCCGACCACTGGCAGACCCACTGGGAGCGCGCCCTGCCCGGCGCCCAGCGGGTCGACCAGCAGGACTGGGAGCGCCCTCTGCTGGGCGACTGGACCATCAGCCTGGCCGAGGCCGTGCGCCAGAACCCCGGTGCGATCCTGGTGGCTCACAGCCTGGGCTGCGCCCTGATCGCCCACTTCGCCCAGGTGACCGGCGGCCGCGGCGTGGGCGGCGCCATGCTGGTGGCCCCGGCCGACGTCAATCGCGAGGGTCCCGCGGGCCGCCTGCTGGTCGGCTTCTCGCCGATCCCCCGCCAGCGCCTGCCCTTTCCCACCCTGGTGGTGGCCAGCCGCAACGACCCCTATGTCGAGATCGAGCGCGCCGAGGCGTTCGCCCGCGGCTGGGGCTCGGAGTTCGTCGACCTGGGCCGCGCGGGCCACATCAATGTGGACTCCGGCCATGGCGCCTGGGTCAAGGGCCGTAGCCTGTTGAAGGGCCTTATCGACCGGGTGGAAGCCGAAAGGCTCTAGCGCGGCCCCTCATAGCCCAGGGCCAGGCTGATCTCGGCCGCCGCCTCGCGCACCCGCACGGCCAGGGCGGCCATCCGCGCCTCGTCCATATATTCGGGCAGGCTGGACAGGCTGAGCGCGGCGACGATACGACCGCTGACCTCCCGGATCGGCGCGGCCAGGCAGCGGATGCAGTCGCCGCCGTCGTCGTGGTGTTCGACATGGCCGCGACCGCTGCTCAGAGCGTAGTCGTCGTGCGGGAACAGTCCCCGCCAGGTCTCGCCGTCGTCCAGAAGCAACGCCCGTCCCAGCGCCGTAGCCGCCACCTGGTTGCGGTCGCCGACATGGTGGCGGACGACTACACGCCGACGGCTGGGAGCCTGGGCGACATAGATGATCTCGTCGCCGTCGCGAACCGCCAGGTTGGCGGCGTCGTCGGTCTCGGCCGACAGCTGGGCCAGCACCGGCCGCGCCACATCCAGCAGGTCCAGCCGCTCGCCGCTCTTGAAGCCCAGATAGATCAGGCCCGATCCCAGGCGATAGATCTTGCCGTCGCCCGACACCAGCCGGCGATGGATCAGCAGGTTGGCCAGACGGTGCGTCGTGCTGCGGGTCAGGCCGGTGCGCGCCTGCAGGGCCTGCAGGTCGGCCGGTCCTTCGGTCAGGGCCTCGAGGATATCGATGGCGCGCGTCAGGGTCTGGCTGGCGCTCTCGGGCCCCGCGTCCTCGGGACGCCGGGCGGACGCCGTGGATGATCGACTGGCCATGGCCGTCCCGAAAGCTACTGAGGACTACGAAGCGACGGCGATCCGTTCGACCGCGTCGGCCTGGTCGAGATAGCGGCACAGAGCCGCTTCGGCGGCGTCGGGGTCGCGCGCGCGCAGGCCCTCGACGATCTGGACGTGGGCGTCCAGCACCGCCTGCCCCCGCGCCAGGAACGCGCCGGAGTCGATCTGATCGTCCCGCAGCCAGCCCAGCATCGCCTCGGCCACCGCGTCCAGGATGGCGTTGCGCGAGATCGAGGCGATCTTGTTGTGGAAGCGCAGGTCGGCGGCCACGAAGGCCTCGGCGTCGTCCAGCACGGCGCGCTGTTCGACGATCAGGGCGGCCAGCGCCTCGATCTCGGCGTCGCTGGCCTTCACCGCGGCTTCCCGCACCATGCCGCGCTCGAAGAAGCGGCGAGCTTCCTTCAGGTTCTGCAGCATGCCCGGCGAGGCCGACAGCATCAGCTGGGCGACGAGATCGATCTGGCCCACGGCGGCCTTGGCCGTCAAGGGACGCACCTTGGCGCGCTCGCCGTGCTTGATGGTGATCAGGCCGGCGTTGGCCAGGGCCTGCATGGCCTCGCGGATCGCCGGACGGCCGACGCCATAGCTGGCCATCAGTTCGCGTTCAGACGGCAGAGCTTGCCCGGGGCCATACTCGCCCGAGGTGATCATCGCCTTGAGGCGGTCGAGGACATGGTCCGAAAGCTTGCGACGGACGATCGGGGCTTCGGCCAGCCCTTCGGATGCTTTGCGAAGCGCCATGTCCGGAAACTGGAGCAACGCAGGCTCGAAGTCCAGATACTGGATTTCAACCCAGCCGCGTCCGGCCAGGCGTTTGCGCCAGCGAAGCGTGGCTGGAGCGTTGCGGGCGATGGTCTGGCGGCGCTGCACGCCGTTCGCCAGACGCCATCCCTTGTTCAGTCGAGCGCTCATTGGGCGGGCTCCACGGTGATGATCGCGCGGCGATAGGCGAACAAAGCCGGCGCTCCGGAATCCTTGGCCTCCAGGATCACGTGGAAGCGCGTGCGCGCCTTGACCTGGGGGGCGACGAAGCGGGTGTGCAGCGGATCGCCCAGCTGCAGGGCCAGTTCTGGGGCGCGATTGACCGCCTCGGATTCGCGGTACTGCCACCAGCGATAGGCGACCTTGTCGCCGTCCGGATCCTTTGAGCCCTCGGCGGAGAGCGCGATCCGATCGCCCGGCTTGGCCGCGATCTCGACCGGCGCCAGGCCCGCGACGCCGTTCAGGACCAGCTGCGGGACGTGGTTGGCGCCCTTGTAGCTTTCCTGCAGAGTCCACTGGATCCGGGCGGCGAAGTCGTTCTGATAGGCCTCGCGCCAGCGCCACAGAGTGGCCTTGTTGTCCTGGTGCACCTTGCCCTGGGCGTCGACGACATAGTCGCTGGTGTCGACCCACAGGCCGTCCCACTCCGACACCTTGCCGAAGCGCCCGCCCCAGCTGCCGTAGTCGGGGTTCTCCGGCGAATTCAGGCCTGTCGGAACCAGGTAGAGGAAGCTGGGCGAGTCGCCTTCCATGATGAACTCGGGCAGCGGGTAGAGCGCGCCCAGCGGTCCCTTTCTGACGTTCTCGCTGGCCCACTCGCGCGAGACCAGGTCGAAGTCCGGACCGTCGAAATAGTAGAACCGGTCGCCCGACATCCCGCCCCAGGTCGACAGGTTGTAGTGGCGATGGGCGTGGATGCTGGTGATCCAGAAGAGGTCGGGGAAGAAGCGCCGCACCCAGCCGCCGGCGTTGTCCTGGTCCGAGATCGAATAGACCCGCAGCTTCTTCACGAAGGCGGTGGTCTCGGCCTCGGTGCGGGTGCTGCGAACCGTCCACAGCGCCTGGGCCAGGTCGACCGCCCCGCCCCATAGCGAGAGCCACACCGGGCGCGGATCGGGCTTGTCGACGGCGGCGATGATCCAGCGTGACGCCTCGGTGTCCTTGCCCTCACCCACCCCGGCCATGCCGAACTCGCTGCTGCCGACCTTGATCCGGTCGAGCAGGGCCTGCTTGTCGGGATAGCCCGACGCATGGGCGCGCAGGTTCGGCAGCACCTGGCCATAGGCCTCGACCCGCTGGCGGATCTGCTGGGGCTGCACGCCGGTGCGCAGGTGGCGCGAACTGACAGCCAGCAGGCCCTCGACGTCGAATTCGTTGGCGTACAGCAGGAACCGGACCATCGACTCCTGGTCGTCAGGGTCCCCGCCGATGTCGGTCAGCATCATGACCCGGGTCTTCTGGAGACCCGCGGGCGCGGGCGCGGCGAGCGCGGCTCCGCCCAGGATCATCGTCATGATGGCCAGCGAGAACAGGGACCGGATCATGCTGCGGCTCCAGCATCGAGGCGGACCAGCCGGACGACCATCCACGGGCGGCCTGGCAGGCGGACCGTCGGCTGCTCGGGGTCGTGGAAATAATAGGCGTCGCGCTTGGCCATCACGTACGGCCGCTCGGCGACGGTCACGGTCATGGCCCAGGTATCCAGAACATCGAGGCGGAAGCGCTCGCCGCCCTTGAGCTCATCCTTCGGCAACGCGACGGTCCACTCCGTGGGCGCGGCCTCGCCGAAATAGCGCAGGTAGTAGGTTCCGGGCTGGCCGCCCAGGTGCTGGTCCCAGGTGCGGTCGATCGGGTCGAGGCCCGGCGTGGGTCCCGCCTCCATCACCGTCTTCAGGAAGGCCAGACGCGGGGCGCTGGTCCCCCACAGCTTGCCGCCTCGGGCGGTCCAGGTGCCGGGCGCATTCGTCTTGCGGGTGTCGTAGACCTCGCCGTGGCCGACATAGGTCCCCGCGACCAGGCAGTGCCAGAAGCGCTGGACGAGGTTCTCGGGACTGAGGTCGCCCCAGCGCTTGTCCAGGTCGCCCTCGTAGCGGACCTCGTCGAAGATCACAGGCTTCTTCCAGACGCCGCGATAGATCTCGGCGCGGGCGTCATCCAGGGCGGCAGAGCCATTCTGGATGCTGGAATGGGTGATCCAGGGGCGGCCGTTGTCGAAGTTGTCACGCCAGTTGTGGATCGAGCGCAGGCGATCGTAAGGGTCCTGGGCCTGGATCAGTCGGCCCATGCGGTCGAAGTCCTCGTGGGTCTTGGCCTTGACCAGGTCCCACTCGTTGGCCAGCGACCACCAGACGTTCGAGAACGCCGCCATCCGCGCCACCAGGTAGCGGACATAGCGGTCGTCCCGCGCCGGGGTCATGGCGTGGAAACCGGTCTTCTCGTCGTAGGGGTGGAACAGGATCAGGTCGGCCTGGATGCCCAAGGCGCCCAGGCGGCGCACCCGGTCCTCGAACCGGCGGAAATAAGCGGGATTGAAGCGGTCAAGATCCCAGCTCCCGTCGGCCTTGGTCTGAAAGGCGTGGATCGGCTCGCCGGCGACGTTCGGGAAGACGCACATCCGCATCTTGTTGAACGGCGACGCGGACAGGGTTTCCAGCGTCTGGTCGCACAGGGCGTCGCTCTGCTGGGCCCAGGCATAGGCGGTCGTGCCGATCTGTCGGAAGGGCGTCCCGTCGGCATGGGCGAAGTGGTAGCCGCTTGCGACCTTGACCGGGCCGTGGTCGCCCGGACGCGGCGTGGTCGCCAGCACCGAACCGGCCTTGCCGTTCAGCGCCGGGGCGTTGCTGCGCGTACGCCAGCGCCACGTCCCCTCGGTGGGCGGGCTGAAGCGAACGCGATAGACGCCCGCCCCGTCATAGAAGCCGGCGACGGTCAGGGTCTGCTGGCCGTCGGTGAAGGCCGCCGACAGCGACACCTCGACAAACGGATTGCCGGTCGCCGGACCGTCCAGGACGATCTCGTGCAGGCCCCAGCGCGGCACGCTTGCCCCGGCGGCCAGCGACGGCGACGCCATCATGGCCAGACCCAGGCCCGTCGCCGCGCGGCGGGTCAGGTCCAGGCCAGGCTGATGGGGTCGCCGCGCCATGGTCAGTAGGAGGAGAACAGGGCCGCGCGCGCCAGGCGCTGGGCCTCCAGGGCGTCCTGCCGGTCCTGCGCGGCCTGCATGGCCTCGAAGTCCAGCTTGTCCAACGCCCGGTCGATGACCTTCAGGAAGTCGATCGCCAGCTTGGCGGCGTCGACGCTGTTTTCGCGGAACGGGAACTGGTCCAGCTGCCAGACGCCGTCCCAGTTGTTCTTGCGCAGCACGTAGAAGAACTCGAACAGCTCGATGGGGTGGACCGAGCCGGCGACCATGTCGTCGTCCCAGCTGCGCAGGTTGTCGTTGACGTCCATGCCGAACAGGCGGCCGTGGTCGATGGCCAGCTGGGCCGCGTCGGCCGGCGACTCGCCGCCATACAGCGAGTGGCCGAAGTCCAGCAGGATGCCGATGTTGGGCAAGCCGATCTTCTCGATGCCCAGCAGGGTGCGGGCCACCGAGTCGAAGCTCATGTGGTTGCGTGGCTCGCGCGGCTTGTATTCGATGACGAACTTCAGGTCGGGGTTCTGGCTGGCCAGCTCGCCGACGCCATCCATCGACATCTGCCAGATCTTGCCGTGGTCGACCTGGAACGGATAGTCCCAGCCGTCCTGGCCCGGCCACAGCTTGACGTAGTCGGCGCCGAAGCGGCGAACCACCTTGGCCGCGTCGTTGCACATTTCGTTGGCCAGGCGGCGAATGCCCGGATCGGGATTGGTGAAGGCGCCCTTCGAGAACTGGCGGGTATAGATCTCGGGCGTGATGCCGATGACGCCGAGGTTGTTGCGCTTCAGCGCGACCTCGACCTCGTCGAGGCTGAGGTTCGGGTCGACGAACGGATAGTTGAGGTCGACCACCGACAGGTCGCCGACCTGGCCGGCCTTGTCGATCGCCTCGATCAGGCTGACCGCCGGGCCGTAGCCGTCCGTGGCGTAGCGGTCGACATAGGTGGCGAAGTGCCAGATGCCGGCTCCGAACCGCAGTTTGCTCATGGAAGGTACTCCAGACTGGCCGGGCTAGCGGCGAACGAGGTTGAAATTGTCGAGGTCGCCGGCGTTGGCCGCCGTGATCAGGAAGCAGTCCATCAGCTGCTTCTCCGGCTGGCCGGTCTCGCCGGTCTTCAGGTAGCGGTCGGCCAGCTCGACGGCGTACTGCGCCTGGCGCCAGGCCGGCTGCAGGACCGTCGCTTTCAGTTTGCCGGCCCGGATCGCGTCGCGGGCGTCGTTGGAGCCGTCGAAGCCGACCACGACCACGTCGCTGCGGCCGATGCTCTCCAGCGCCGCCACCGCGCCCATGGCCATGGTGTCGTTGCCGGCGATGACGCCCTTCACCTCGGGATGGGCCTGCAGCACCGACTGCACCTTGGCGAAGGCTTCCGACTGGCTCCAGTTGGCAGTCTGGCGGGCGACCATCTTCAACGCGGGATACTGGTCGATAACCTCGTGATAGCCGCGCGAGCGGATCACGGCGTTGGTGTCGCTCTCCTTGCCGACCAGCTCGAGGTAAGCCCCCTTTTCGCCCATGGCCTGGACAAAGGCCTCGGCCCCCAGGGACGCGCCCTGGAAGTTGTTGGAGACCAGCTGGGCCGTCGCCAGGCCGCGCACATTGATCTCGCGATCGATCAGGAACACCGGCACGCCGGCCGCCTTGGCCTTGCCGATCGCGGCGGCGCTGGCGTCGGCGCCGGCGTTATCGAGGATGATCGCCGCGGCGTTGCGGGCGATGGCGGTGTCGATCAGCTGGCTCTGCTTGAAGGCGTCGTCATCGTGCGAGAACTTCAGGGTCTGGTAGCCCAGCTCCTTGGCCCGCGTTTCAGCCCCCGCCGCCTCCTGGCCGAAGAACGGATTGTCCATCGACGGGGTGATGATGACGATCAGGTTCGACTTGTCCTTGGGCGCCAGCAGGACGACCGCCAGCACGGCCGCCAGGGCGACGAGGACGGCGATGATCAGGACGCGGCGCTTCATGGGTCGGTACGAACTCAGCTAGGCGATCAGGACTTCGATCCCCCGCGCCTCGAAGGCGTGGCGGTCTTCGTCGCGGATGGCTTGGTCGGTGATCAGGGTGTGGACGATCTCGACCGCGCCCAGCGACGAGAACGAGGTGCGGCCGATCTTGGTGGAGTCGGCCACGAGCACGACGCGCGATGAGGCCGCGATCATCGCCCGCTTCACATAGAGGTCGGCCAGCGACGGATAGGTCAGGCCGGCCTCGAACGAGATCGCCGCCGTCGCCAGGAAGCACTTCTCGGCATAGAGGCCCTCGAAGAAGGCGGCCGAACGCTCGCCGCTCAGCGACAGGGTCGGCGCCTTGAACTGGCCACCCGGCATGTGCACCGCGCAGGACGGCAGCGCGCCCAGGGTCAGGGCGATGTTGAGGGCGTTGGTGACGACGTTGAGGTTCTGCTTTTCCAGCAGGTTCAGCGCCACCTCGGTGGTGGTTGAGCCTGAGTCCAGGATGATCGACTCGCCGTCGCCGACCAGCGAGGCGGCCAGGCGGCCGATGCGGCGCTTGGCGTCCATATTGCCCTGGTGCTGCAGGGCCATGTCGCGCACCTGCTGGGGCACCGAGCGCAGATAGGCGCCGCCGTGCTCGCGCACGATGTGGCCCTCGGTCTCCAGCCGTTCCAGGTCCTGGCGGATGGTGGCTTCCGACACCGAGAACGCCTCGGAGAGCTCGCGCACCCGGGCGCTGCCCTCTTCCTGCAGCCATTCCAGGATCTGCATACGGCGCGGCTCGGCCAGAAGGCCTGCGCCGGCGGCGATGGCCCGCGCGCGGGCCGTGCCCGCCCCTGCGCTCGAGGGTTTGGCCATGGTCTTGCTCCTTCGCGACAGGGCGCCCTCGACCATGGTCAAGCCTTCCCTGCCGCAGCCAGGCGCCCCTGGAGCTGGTCGAGCACGACCGCCGCGATGATCACAAGGCCTTTGACGACCATCTGCCAGAACTCGCTGACGCCCATCATCACCAGACCGTCGCCGAGCACGCCGATCACGCAGGCGCCGATCAGCGCGCCGCCGACCGTGCCGCGGCCGCCCGACAGCGAGGCTCCGCCCAGCACCACGGCGGCGATGGCCGACAGTTCGAAGGTCTCGCCGCTGGCCGGGTGCGCGGCCACCAGCTCGGAGGAGACGACCAGACCGACCAGGGCCGCACAAACGCCGGAGATGACATAGACGGCGATCTTCACCCGATCGACGCGGACGCCTGACAGCAGGGCCGCGCGCTCATTGCCGCCGACGGCGTAGACGCGGCGGCCGAACGGGGTGTCGCGGGCCACGAAGGCGGCGACCAGGGCGATGACGCCCATGACCAGCACGGTCACCGGCAGGCCCAGCACCGTCCCGGCCCCCAGCCACGGGAAGCCGGTATTGCCCAGGTCCTCGCGACCGGTCAGGTTCGGGAAGGTCGCGCCATTCGACAGCAGCATGGCCGCGCCGCGCGCCACGTACAGCATGCCGAGGGTGGCGATGAACGGCGCCACCTTGAAGCGCGAGACCAGCACCCCGTTGGCGAAGCCGGCCAGGCCGCCCAGCAGCAGCACGATGGCGATGACCATCGGAATGCTCGGATAGACCACCACGCCCAGCGGCGCGATGGTCAGGCCGTTCAGGATCAGCGCCCCGGCGACCATGCCGCCCAGGCCGGCGATCGAGCCGACCGACAGGTCGATGCCGCCGGTCAGGATCACGAAGCTCATGCCGATCGCCAGGATCGCCGTGATCGCCACGTGCTTGAACATGATCAGGAAATTGGCCGTCGACAGGAAGTTCGGGGCCATGACCGAGAAGAAGGCCAGGACGGCGCCCAGCGCGATCAGGGCGCGCAGCTTCAGGACGAGCGCGAGCCAGCCGCCGTTGCCAGTGACGGGCGCGCCGATCGGGGCAGCGGTGGACGTAGTCGCCGTCACTGGGCGGGCTCCATGTTACGCGGGGCTTCTATCGGGTTACAGGCCGCGACCAGGGCCGCCTCGGTGGCGGCCTCCAGCGGCAGATCGGCGGTCAGGCGTCCGGCGGCCATGACCAACACCCGGTCGGCGACAGCCTGGGGTTCCAGGGGGTCGGAGGTGGCGGAAACCACGGCCATGCCCTGTTCGGCCAAGGCGCGCATGGTGTCGAACACCTCGCCGCGCGCGCCGATGTCGACACCCCGGCTGGGCTCGTCCAGCAGCATGACCAGCGGACCGGTCATCAGGCCGCGCCCGATCACCACCTTTTGCTGGTTGCCACCCGACAGCGCGCCGATGGCGATCTGCGGCGAGGCGGCCTTGACGCCCAGCCGGGCCATCATCTCGCCGATCGCCGAACGCTCGCGCCCGCCGTCGATGACACCGGCCTTGGCGAAGGCGATCAGGCGCGACAGGCCCAGGTTTCCGCCGACCGACAGGTTGTGGAACAGGCCGTCGCGCTGGCGATCCTCGGGCACGAAGCGGATCCGCCGGCGGCAGCGCTCGGCCAGCGGCAGGTGCGAGATCTCCTCGCCGTTCAGCTTGACCGAGCCCTTGGCGGGCCGTGCGCCGTAGACGCTTTCCAGGAATTCGGTGCGGCCCGAACCGAGCAGGCCGTAGAGCGCGGTGATCTCGCCGGCCCGGAAGCTGGCCGAGACATTGTCCAGCAGCAGGCCGCCGCCGGCGCGTGGCAGGGACAGACTCCCCACGGACAGCACGACCTCGCCAGCTTGGCGCGCCGCGGCGCGAGGCCGGTCCCGAGCCTTGTCGCCCAGCATCTGGGCGATGATCCAGGCCACCGAGACTTCCGAGGCCGGCTTGGAGTCGATCAGCCGGCCGTCGCGCAACACGGTGATCTGGTCGCCGATGCGCATCAGCTCTTCCAGACGGTGCGAGATGTAGATCACCCCCACCCCGGCCTGTTTCAGCTCGCCGATGACCCAGAACAGCACCTCGACCTCAGCGGCGCTGAGGGCCGAGGTCGGCTCGTCCAGGATCAGCACGCGGGCGTCGTCGACCAGAGCCTTGGCGATCTCGACGATCTGCTGCTCGCCGATGCGCAGGGTTCCGACCTGAGCGTCAGGATCAATGTCGTGGGCCAGCCGCGCCAGGATCTCGCGGGCGCGCTTGCGCTCTGCGGCCTTGTCGCTGACGCCGGGGGCCGAGGTCAGGTCGCGGCCCAGGAAGATGTTCTCCGTGACCGTCAGGTTCGGGCAGAGATTCAGCTCCTGGAAGACGATGCCGACACCGGCCGCAGCCGCCTCGCGGATCGAGGCGAAACGCACCGGCTGGCCGTCCAGCAGCAGGCGGCCGGCGGTGGGCTGCTCCACCCCGGCCAGGATCTTCATCAGGGTCGACTTGCCCGCGCCGTTCTCGCCGATCAGCACATTGACCGCGCCGGCCCGTACGTCGAAGTCGACGCCGTCCAAGGCGACCACGCCGCCATAGGTCTTGCCGACCTGCTCGGCGCGTAGAAGGCTCACGAGGTCACGCGTTGCAGGCGGATCGGCGTGACGAGGACCGGATCGCCGGCCTTGGTCGCCTGGAAGACGCCGGTGAAGGCCACGCGGTCGCCGGGCTTCAGGCCTTCGGCCACCGGACGCGCGTCGCGCACGGCGCGGCGGGTCAGGGCGCCGCCGACCTCGGCATAGGCGATCTGGTTGGAGAAGTCGTTGAAGGCCACAAACGGCAGGCTGTCGCGCAGGGCCGAGCCCGACACGACCGGACCGACCAGCACCGTCACCTCACGGGCGCGGCCGTCGGCGCCAGGCACGGCCAGCACGACATTGCCGGCGCGAGCGGCGGTATCGGTGCGCAGCACAGCCCCCTCGCCGCTCGTCACGAAGGTCCAAGGCGAACCGTCACCAGCCTGGCGGCCGCCGGCGGCGGCGATGTCCTGGTCGATCCTGGCGGACAGCTCGGAGAACGGCGCGGCGGCCTTGGCCCAATGCGGCTGGGCCTGAGCGTCCCACACGGTCTCGACATAGCGGCCAGCGTCGAAAGCGCCCGACAGGCGCTCGCGCGCGGCGCGATCGGCGGCGATCGGCACGACCTTGCAGGCAGAGAGGGAGATGGCGGCTACGGCCAGCAGCAACGACGAGGCGAGTCGTCGGCGCGTCTTCGAGTCGCGACCTGTCGCCTTGTCCGTTTGCACGGCTCGAGCCTCCCGTATGACGCCGTTGGTGGCGCTTGCTTTCGATTGATTTCGAATTTCACGTGAACGGTGTCATGCGCGAAATTCCGTGTCAATCCACCCCAAAAGGGAGCGCTAACAATTCGAGAAGGCGTACTCATAACGCCATCAGTACCAACATATTCATGGCCTTAGCGCCAAATCAGGACGCCTACTCAAGCAATTTTCGATCGCGATAAAACGAAAATATTCGAAAGTGATCGCCACAAAACGCCATTGCGCCTGACGATGACGCCCCTTAGTTTGCCAATCGAGGGAGGCCTGGGAACCAGGCGAAGGCGCATGACCGGAACACCGGCAAGCCTGAGCCGAAAGACCGCGCCCCCATGCTCCGACACGCCCCACACCGTGTCATCGGGAAGGTCGAACATGAACCGAGACAACCGCGCCGAAGCGGACGATCTGGAAGCGCGCGCCGCTCATGTGGCCGAGCGCGCCAATTGGATCCGCCGCAGCGCCCTGAAGATGATCGTCGAGGCCCAGCAGGGCCACCCCGGCGGCGACCTGTCGTCCGCCGACATCCTGTCGGCGCTCTATTTCGACGTGCTGAATTACGACTCCCAGCAGCCGAACGCGCCCGATCGCGACCGCTTCATCATGAGCAAGGGCCACTGCACCGGGGCGTTCTATTCGGTGCTGGCCGGGGCCGGCTTCTTTCC
Source organism: uncultured Caulobacter sp. (assembly GCA_964601775.1). Classification (GTDB taxonomy): domain Bacteria; phylum Pseudomonadota; class Alphaproteobacteria; order Caulobacterales; family Caulobacteraceae; genus Caulobacter. The sequence continues at coordinate 14,205 of CAZRPD010000064.1, forward strand.
CGAGGAAGAGCTGTCGACCTACCTGAAACCCCTGTCGCGCCTGAACGGCCACCCCAGCCGCACCTATCTGCCGGGCGTCGAGACCAATACCGGCCCGCTGGGCCACGGCCTGCCCGTCGCGGTCGGCGTCGCCATCGCCGGCCAGATCGACAAGGCCGACTTCCGCGTCTTCGTGCTGACTGGCGACGGCGAACTGCAGGAAGGCAGCTGCTGGGAAGCGGCGATGACCGCCGGCCACCGCAAGCTGTCGAACCTGACCGTGATCGTCGACCGCAACCGCTTGCAGCAGGGCGCGCCGACCGAGGACACCGTGGCCCTGGAGCCCCTGGCCAACAAGTGGAGCGCCTTCGGCTTCGACGTCGTCGAGATCGACGGCCACGATCCCAAGGCCCTGATCCAGGCGCTGAGCCATCAAGGCCCCCGCCCTCTGTGCGTGATCGCCTCGACCATCAAGGGCAAGGGCGTGTCGTACATGGAAAACCAGGCCGGCTGGCACCACGGCTGCCCGAACGCCGCCCAATACGAACAAGCCCTGAAGGAGCTGGCCGCGTGAGCGACGCCAAGACCACCGCCGGCCTTTTCGACTGCCGCGAAGCCTATGTCGCCACGCTGGAAGCCCTGGCCCACGAGGACGAGCGCATCGTCGCCGTCGTCAATGACAGCGTCGGCTCCAGCAAGCTGGGCAAGTTCCGCAGCGCGTTCCCGGACCGCCTGATCAATGTCGGCATCGCCGAGCAAGCCATGGTCGGCGTCGGCGCCGGCCTGGCCAATGGCGGCAAGATCCCGTTCGTCAGCGGCGCTTCGTGCTTCCTGACGGGCCGCGCCCTGGAGCAGATCAAGGCCGACGTCGCCTACTCCCAGGCCAATGTGAAGCTGTGCGGCATCTCCAGCGGCATCGCCTATGGCGAGCTGGGCCCCACGCACCACTCGATCGAGGACCTGGCCTGGCTGCGGCCGATGGCCAATCTGACCGTGATCGTGCCCTCCGACCCGTGGGAGACCAGCGAAGCGATCAAGGCCGCCGCAGCCTTCGACGGCCCGGTGTTCATCCGCATCAGCCGCATGCCGGTGCCGGCCCTGGAGCGCGCCAACCCGAGCTTCACGATCGGCAAGGCCGAGACCCTGCGCGAGGGCGGCGACGTCGCCATTATCGCCAACGGCATCATGGTCCATCGCGCGCTGGACGCCGCCCAGGCCCTGGCGGCCGATGGGATCTCGGCTAGGGTGGTCAACATGTCCAGCCTGACCCCGCTCGACGAACAAGCCATCCTGGACGCGGCCGCGACCGGCGCCGTCGTCACGGTCGAGGAGCATTCGGTCAAGGGCGGCCTGGGCGGCGCGGTGGCGGAAGTCATCGCCACCCAGGCCCCCTGCCCCATGCGCATTCTCGGCTTCCCGGGTTTCCTTCCGACCGGTTCGGTGGAGTTCTTGCTGGAGCGCTACGGCCTGACCGCCGGCGGCATCGCCGACGCCGCTCGCGGCCTGCTGGCCAAGCGCGCCGCCTAATGGCCATCCTGGCCATCGACCAGGGGACCACCAACACCAAGGCGGTGCTGGTCGGTCCCGAAGGCGAGATCCTGGCGACGGCCTCGCGCCCGACCAAGGTCAGCTATCCGCGTCCCGGCTGGGCCGAGCAGTCGGCCGACGAAATCTGGGCCAGCGTCGCCGAGGTCATCGCCGAGATCGTCGCCAAGGGCTTCGCCATCGACGCGGTCGGGATCTCCAACCAGCGCGAGTCGGCCCTGCTGTGGGAGACCGCCAGCGGTCGCCCGGTCGGACCCGTCGTCTCCTGGCAATGCGGCCGCTCGGCCTCGCGCTGCGAGACGCTGAAGGCCGACGGCTACGAGCCCGACGTCCTTGCTCGTACGGGCCTGACACTGAATCCGATGTTCTCGGCCGGCAAGCTGGCCTGGCTGCTGGACGAAGCCGCCGACGGTCACGCCCGCGCAGCGCGCGGTGAGTTGAAGGCTGGCACGGTCGACAGCTGGCTGCTGTGGAACCTGACGGGCGGCGCGCGTCACGCCACCGACCACAGCAACGCCTCGCGCACCCAGCTGATGAATCTCTCCACCCTGGACTGGGACCCGGAGATGGCGCGGCTGTTCGGCATGCCGATCGAGGCGCTGCCTAAGATCCTGCCCTCCGACGCTCTGTTCGGCGAGACGGCTGGCGGCGCGACCGCCCTGCCCGCCGGGATCCCGATCCACGCGGCCATGGGCGACTCTCACGCGGCGCTCTACGGCCACGGGCTGGACGGCCCCGGCGGGATCAAGGCCACCTGCGGCACCGGTTCGTCGCTGATGAGCGTGACCCGCGAGCGGGTGTGGTCGGCGCATGGCCTGTCCAGCACCATCGCCTGGAGCCGGTCGTCCGGCGCCCTGCACGCGCTGGAAGGCAATATCTCGGTCTCGGGCCACACGGCGGCGTTCGTCACCAAGCTGCTGGGCCTAAAGGACGAGCGCGCCCTGACGGACCTGGCCCTCACCGTCCCCGACAGCGGCGGCGTCGCCCTGGTCCCGGCCTTGGCGGGATTGGGCGCCCCGCACTGGCGCGACGAGGCCCGCGGCCTGGTCAGCGGCATGAACCTGGGCACAACGCCGGCGCACCTGGCTCGCGCGGCGCTGGAAGCGGTGGCCTTGCAGATCCACGACGTGTTCATGGCCATGCAGGCGGACCTGCACCTGGATCTGCCGGCCCTGCACGTCGATGGCGGGGCGTCGCGGAATGATGTGCTGATGCAACTGCTGGCGGATCTGATCGACCGTCCGGTGCTGCGGGCGGACGCGGCGGAGCTGAGCGCCCTGGGCGCAGCGCGGCTGGCGGCCGAGGGGATGGGGGCTGTCGCGCCGCCGGTGCGGCCGGCCGAGCGAACGTTTACGCCGAGTATGACGGCCAGCACGCGAAACGAGATCGTCGAACGCTGGCGCGACGCTTTGCGCCGCGCCATGCTCTGAGGGGCCACCCTCGCCCTTCGACAAGCTCAGGGTGAGGACTACTTCAGCCTCGCATTAGAAACCTCACCCTGAGCCTGTCGAAGGGCGAGGTTTCAGTGGCTCAGAAGCCGACCTCAATCGCGCTGCCGCTGTACTTCACCGTCTTCACCCGTTCGCGGCCGCCGTCGATCAGCACCACCTTGAACGTCCGGTCCTTGACCAGCCCCGGGAAACTCCCCACCCGCGCGCCGATGCTCAGGCGTCGCGCCCCATCGCTCCAGGCCAGCGGCGTGACCGCCCGCTCGCCGCGCTCGTAGGCATAGCTGTCGCCGGCGTCGTCATAGAGCTCGAACGTCCCGTCGGCCCCAGCATAGACGCGCAATTCTAGCAGCCCCTGCGGATCCTGGTCCGCGTACTCGACCGGCCCGCCCAGCGGCAGGATCGCGCCGGCCTTGGCGAACAGCGGGATGGTCTTCAGCGGCGCGGCGGCGTCAATCCACTGGCCGCCGGAGAGCTTCTTGCCCGTCCAGAAGTCGTACCAGGGCGCGGCGCCCGGCAGGAACACCTGACGCGAGGTCTGGCCGGCGTTGGTGACCGGCGCGACCATCAGGGCTGGACCGAACGAGAACTGGTCGCCTATGTTCCAGACCCGCTCGTCGGTCCGCCAGTCCATGACCAGCGGCCGCATGATGGTGTCGGCCTTGTCGGTCACCCGCCAGGCCAGACCGTAGATATAGGGCATCAACCGGTAGCGCAGGCGGTCATAGTCCAGCAAAATCGGGGTCTTGTCGCCATAGGCGAAGATATCGTTGCGATTGTTCTCGCGCTTGCCGTGGGTGCGGAACAGCGGATTGAAGACCCCGAACTGGTACCAGCGGACATACAGCTCCTGGAACGCCGGATCCTCGCTGGACGGCCCACGCGGCGGGTTGTCGAGGACGCCCTGGTAGTAGCCGCCGATGTCGGTGGTCCAGTACGGCATGCCTGAGAGGGCGAAGTTCAGCCCGCCCTGCATCTGGCGCTGGAACACCGGAAAGCCGTTGAGAATGTCGCCCGACCACGAGGCCGCGCCGTAGCGCTGAACGCCGGCGAACGACGAGCGCGATAGGATGAACACCCGCTTGTCGTCGCGCTGTTTGCGCCAGCGGTCGGAGACATTGGCCACGTGCGATAGCGGGAAGACGTTGCCATAGAGCTCCCCCGGCCCGATCGCCAGCTTGCGGCCGTTCAGGGTGCGGTCGGTCTCGGCCATGGTCGGCAGGTGCAGCTCGGGCTCGGAGCCATCCAGCCAGAACGAGTCCCAGCCCTGGTCGAGCAGCTTGGAGCCGAAGTGGCTCCAGTAGAGGTCGGCGGCGTCCTTGTTGGTCGGGTCGTAGAGCGCCGTTCCCGGGACCAGCCAGCCGCGCTGGCTCATCATGGCGTGGATCTGCGAGGCCTTCGACAGCAGCGGCCACATGCTGATCATGGTGTGGACATTGCGCTCGCGCAGCGTCTTCAAGAGACCCGGCACGTCCGGATAGCCGTCGGGGCGGAACTCCGGATCGCCCATGCGGCTCCACCACCGCCAGTCCTGGACGATGACATCGACGGGAGCCTTGCCGTCGCGATAGCGGGCCGTGACGTCCAGCAGCTCCTGGCCACTGCCGTAGCGGTCCATCGACTGGAACAGGCCATAGGTCCAGCGCGGGAACAACGGCGCCGCGCCGGTCATCTGGCGGTAGCGGGCGACGATCTGATCGAACTCAGGGCCGTAGATGAAGACGTAGTCCAGCGCCTGGCCGACATCGGCTTCCAGCGTCAGCTCGGTCGGGAAACGGTTGTCGACCGTCGAGGCCGAAGCGGTGTTCCACAGCAGGCCGTAGCCCTCGGTCGACATCATCAGCGGATGGGCGATGTCGGCGTTGGCGTGGGCCAGGCGCACCGTGGCGCCGTGATAGTTGAACTGGCCGCTCTGGTGCTGACCCAGGCCGTAAAGGCCCTGGCGCAGCACAGGATGGAAGCGCGCGGTGACGTTGTAGGCGGCAGAACCATCCGACAGCTTCAGCGGCTCATAAATGCGCGGTCGCTCGCCGGTTTCCTGCAGCAGGATGCGGTCGTCGGGCGCGAGGAAGGTCAGGGTCCCGTCCTTCAGCGAGATCGAGACCCGCAGGTTTCCGGTCTTCAGCACCTTGGCGGTCGCCGCCGAGACGCCCTCGCCCGAGGCGGTATTGACGCCCGTGCCGGCGCCGGTCGCGTCGGTCAGGCTGACGGCCTGGGCCTCGCAGGGCTTGGAGAACCAAGGCTGGTGCGGCGAAGAGCCTGCCGCCTTGCCGTCCGGGCTGGCCAGCACCCGCACCACGCCATCGGCGCAGACCGACAGCTTCAGCACGTCGGCCCCGTTGCGGACCACCACGACGTTGCGATCCTGGGTCACCTCGACCGCCGCCTGGGCGGCCACGGGCGCGGCCAGAGACAACAGAACCGCCAGTCGATGCGCCGTCAGATAGGCCATGGCCGCCTCTCCCCAATGCCCTCCAGATACAAAGGCGGCGCCGGTCGGAGGAAACCGGCGCCGCAGTCACGGATCATGCACAGGAGGGGACAAACACCGAGGGCTAAAAGTCATCAGGTCAGTAGGTGTAGCGGACGCCCAGGAAGAACTGGCGGCCGGCGACCCGGTAGTTCTCGAAACGCTGGGTCTTGGAGTCGATGTACGAGATGTCCTTCTCGTTGCTCAGGTTCAGCGCTTCCAGGCTGACCGTCAGCTTGTCGTTGATCTTGTACGAGGTGGATGCGTCGAAGAACGTCGTGGCCAGCGTGCCTTGGACGTCCTGGCCGTAGCGGCCGGGGACGGCGGTCAGGTACTTGTCGCGATAGTTGACCGACACACGCGCCTGCAGCGGGCCGCGCTCGTAGTACAGCGTGGCGTTGGCGGCGTGCTTGGACAGGTTCAGCAGCGACTCGTTGACGACGCGATAGGTCGCCGGGTTCGGATCCAGGATGTAGTCGATGCTGGAGTCGACATAGGTGTAGTTGGCCAGGATGCCGAAGCCGCGGAACATCTCGGGCAGGAAGTCCAGCGGCTGCTGATAGTTCAGCTCGAAGCCCTTCAGCGGACCGCCGTCGGTGTTGACGACATTGGTGACGCTGAACTCGTCGTTGGGGCCCACGCCCGTGCCTTCCAGCAGCGACACCGGCAGACCGGTCGCCGAGTAGGGCTGGATGCGGGTCAGGGTCTGAACGTAGGTGCTGATGTCCTTGTAGAAGAAGCCCGCCGAAACGATCGTGCCGGACGACGGGTACCATTCCACCGAGACGTCCAGCGTCTTGGCGCGATAGGGCTCGAGGTTGACGTTGCCGGTCGAGACGCTGCGCGAGCCGCCGGCGACCGAAACGCTGGTCGCGGCTGCGAGGGCGCTGAGGGCCGGACGCGCCATGACCTTGGCCGCGGCGAAGCGCAGCAGCAGGTTGTCGGTCGGCTCGACCACCAGGTTCAGCGACGGCAGGGTGTCGTCATACTTGCGCTTGACCGTGGTGTAGACGAAGCCCGAGGCGTTCACCGAGGTCGGGACGTTGGTATAGAAGCTCGAGGTTTGCTGGGTCTGGACGTGGCGCACGCCGATGTCGCCACGCACCCGCCAACCGCCGATGTCATGGTCGAAATTGGCCATCAGGTAGCCGTTCTTGTTCTCCTCCTCGACCGAGCGGTTCTCGCCACGGACGCTGGCCACGGTCTGCGACAGGGCCGTGCGGCCGGTGTTGCCGTAAATGTTGTAGGCGGCGGCGAAGGCCTCGATGTTCGGCGTTGTCCAGCAAGTCGGCGTCGGCGACGGCACGTTCATCTTGCCCAGACCGCAGAATTGCTCGGTCAGGCTCTGGATGGTCGAGCCGGCCGGGATGGCCGGGAAGTTCGCCTCGCCCAGGGCGTAGCGATAGGACTGGGTGCTGAAGTCGTACTGCTTCCAAGCCGCGCCGGCCCGGATCGTCAGGCTGTCGTTCAGCGCGTACTTCCCGTTGACCTGAACGGTCTTGTACTTGTTGTCAGTGTAGTTCGGGCGCAGGCGGATCTCGGGGCCGGTCGGGCCGGTGCCGCCCGGCTGGGTCACGGTCGGGCCGAAGTACCACAGGGCCGGATTGGTGACGTCGAAGCCGAAGTTGATCGCCGGCCGGTACTGACCGTTGGGTCGGGTGTCGACCGAATAGCCGTCGACGTTGAAGCGGTCGATCTGGGTCGACAGGTCGTTGAAGTTGTCGAAGTCCGAGTACGAATAGCCGACGACGCCGTCGAGGCTGAACTTGTCGCTGAACTTGTGCTCGCCGGTCAGGGTCCACTGGCCGAAGTCGGTCGAGAACTCGTCGCGGTTATGCTCCGAGCGCATGTCGACATTGTCGAACCGGCCGAAGACCATGGTGTTGTTGCTGTCCAGGATCAGGTCGCGGACCAGCATCTCGGGCTTGCCGCCCTGCGAGGCCGCGCGGCTGAAGCCGATCGCCTCGATGGGCCAGTCGTCGCGGCTGACCTCATAGCGCGAGAACAGCCCGTCCAGCGTGACCTTGGTGTTGTCGCTGGGCGCCCATTGCAGCGAGCCGGTCAGGCCCAGGCGCTCGGTCTTACCCAGGCCCTGCACGTAGCGCATGAAGCGCGGATAGTAGGTCGTCGGCGCGCTGGCCAGATTGTAGAGCTCGGTGGCGCGCGGCAGTTCGGCGGCCGACACGTCGCAGATGCCGCCGGTGCCCGTGGTCGGACGGCACCAGCCGCCGTCGCTGGGACCGTTGGTCCACAGGCCCGAGCTGGACTGCTGGAAGTTCACGGCCGTCTTCGAATAGGCCACCGAGAACAGCGCGCCCAGGGTGTCGTCGGCGAAGGTGTTGCTGACCAGCAGCGCCATGCGCGGGCGAGTCTTCTCGGTCTGGGTGTTATAGCCGGCCTGGGCCGAGGCGGCGAGCTTGAAGCCCTTGTAGTCGAACGGGTGAGCGGTCACGAGGTCGACCGTCGCGCCCAGCGAGCCCTCTTCGGTGTCGGCCGACGGCGTCTTGCGCACGTCGATGCGGTTGAAGAGTTCCGAGGCGAAGACGTTGAAATCGAAGCCGCGACCGCGATTGGCGCCGTTGTAGCCGTCGGTCGAAGCCTGGGCCTCCATGCCGTTGATGCGCACGCGGGTGAAGTCGGGACCCAGGCCGCGGACCGACAGGGCCCGGCCCTCGCCTTGGTCGCGGCTGATGGCGACGCCGGGGATCCGCTGGATCGACTCGGCGAGGTTGTTGTCGGGGAACTTGGCGATGTCCTCGGCCAGGATCGAGTCGACGACGCCGGTGTTGGTGCGCTTCAGCTCCAGCGCGCGCTGCAGGCTGTTGCGGAAGCCAGTGACCACCACCTCGGTGACGGCAGTGTCTTCGGCCTGCCCAGGGGCCTGCTCAGCGGCCTGGGCCAGACCGGCGGCGCCGGCGGCGATTGGCGCAGCCGCGCCGTTCGACGTGGCGATCACCTCATCGGCGTGGGCGACCCCGCCCAGCCCCGCCAACAGCGCGAAGCCCGACACACTGACGGCCAAGCGCCGTTGAATCCCTTGGATCATCTTCGTTTCCCCTCAAGGCCGCCACTTGCGGGCAGGCACGTCCTGGCGCGCTTCTGATTGAGCGCATGAGGTGATCATTATACCAGTTGGAAGTCTTGGCAAGATGGTCCGGAAACCGGTTACCGACTTTCGGTCCTTTTCAACGTTACCGGTCCCAGCAAACCCGAGGCCATCAGCGGATCAGAGGCCTTGAACGGCTGGATCGGCGCGAAGGTCAGCGGCTTGGCGCCCGGCTGCTGGTCGCCGATCATTCGGTTGGCCCAGAAGTTGACGACGCGGACCTGGAGCGCGTTGCGGCCGGCCTTCAAGGCCTCCGTGACGTCCACGGCATAGGGCGGCTTCCACTGCACCGGCAGCGTCTTGCCGTTCAGGGTGACGGTGGCGAACTCGCGGACCTCGCCCAGATCCAAGACCGTCCGACCGCCCGGACGCAGCAGCGCCTTGGGAACCTCCAGCGTCGTCTCGTAGATCGCCGCGCCGGAGTAATAGCGTACGCCGGGATCGGCGTTGTCCGTCCACGAGGCCAGCTTCGCCATCGGGATCGAGGCTGGCGCGCCCCAGTTGGGTTCGAACTTGACGGTCCAGGGCGTGTCGACCGTCTTCAAGGTCGTCGACGTCGTGACCACCGCCGATCGCGACAGAGCCTCGGACGGCGTGCGGAAGACCACGAACACCGACTCGTAGGGCGCCAGGTTCAGCGTCACCTCGGTGCGGCCGTCCTCCTGGACGTAGCCCGCCGGCTCGGTCTTGGCGGTATCCGCGCGCCACAGGTCCGGGGCCTTGCCAGTGATCCGGAACGACGGCGAGACGGCCAGTGGCTTGTCGGTGGTGTTGTTGACGAAGAACAGCTCGCCGTCCTCCAGCACCCGCTGGGTCCAGACGAAGTTCGTACCCAGCCCCTCCCCTTGCACGGTCGGCGTCGCGCGGCCCGCCAGGGCCGCCTCGACCGAGCCGGTGCGGATCGGGCCGGACCACAGCTTGTCGACAAGCTTGGTCCACTCGGCTTCGGCCTCGGCGCCACCCGACAGGGTCGGCGAGGCCTTGGGTCGCTCGCCGACGATCAGCGCGCCAGCCGCCGCCAGGGCGTCCAGCTTGCGCAGGAGCGGCAGGCTCAAGCGCTGCACGGCCGGCGGAATGACCAGCACCGCGTAGCTGGCGCCCGACGGCAGCACCACGCGGCCGTCCTTGATCGCCAGGCGCTCGACCAGGCTGTCGGCGTCCAGATAGTCGAAGTCGTAGCCCGCCGGGATGGCCGGCCGACCGCCCTCGGCATAGGGCAGGCCGTTGGCCGCGCCCTCGCCCTGGAACCAGGCGATATCGGCGCCGGCCCGCCCCTGGCGCAGCATCCAGGCGCTGCGGGCCAGATAGTCGGTCCAGGCCCGCATCTCGCCCTCGGCCCAGGTCTCGTTGCGCGAGATGTGCTGGCCGTACTGGCGCAGGGTCATGCCCGGCTTGCGGTCGGTGAACGGCTGGTGGGCCGAGGTGTGCAGGATGAAGTGGTTGATGCCCTCGGCCATGTAGCGGTCGAAGATCCGCTTGTGCTGCCAGGGCCCGGTGCGCCACGGATCCTCGCCCATGGTGGTCAGGCTCTCGGCGGCGACCACCGGCTTGCCATAGACGTGGGCGGCCGAGGCGGCCTCGCGGACGTCGGCGACATGGGCGGCGGGCGGCGGCTTGTCGGCTGGATAGACCCAGAACTCGCCCATCGGCACATCGACCTGACCCTTGGCCCGCAGGCCGTCGGCGATGGTCGGCAAGTCCACGCCCGGGGCCTCAGCCTCGTAGCGCATGCCATGCGCTTTAAGGATCGCGTTGATCTGGGCGAAGTGATGCTCGGTCAGCATGTCCGAGAGCGTCTGGCGGTAGTCGGCGAGGAAACGGTCGGAGGCCTGCGCGCTCTGCACCACGCGGCCCGCCAGCACCGGCAGCCAGGGCGTCAGGGCATAGCCGCGGCGGGCGGCGAACTCGGCGGCCATGGCCTCGGTCCAATTGGCCTGGCCGGCCTCCCAGCTGTCGGTGATGACGTAGTTCAGCCCGCCCTCGCCCAGCTGCGCCTTCAGCGGCTCCAGCAGGCCGCGCATATGGGCGCGAACATGCTCGGCGTTGTACTTGTCGACCTCCAGACCTAGGCTCGCGGCCGCGGCCGGGGAGTCGCGGCGGGCCGCCGGGGGCC
>CAZRPD010000065.1:0-9654 GCA_964601775.1 uncultured Caulobacter sp.
TCCCTTACCGGCGGCCCCGCCCACCACGCCGGGCGACGGGGCTCGTCCCAAGGAGGCGTTCATCGCTCGGACCGGCGCGGCCGGTCCCACCTATGCGCCCAGCCTGCCCCAGGCGGCGCTGTCGCCCTACGAGGTCAAGGCCGGAACGGTCATCCCGGCGGCCTTGATCACGGGCCTCAACTCCGACCTGCCCGGTCTGGTCACCGCCCAGGTCACCGAGCCGGTGTTCGACCATCGCACCGGCCGCGTGCTGCTGATCCCGCAGGGGGCGCGGCTGATCGGCAAGTACGACAGCCAGGTCGGCTATGGTCAGGATCGGGTGCTGCTGGTCTGGACGCGCCTGATCTGGCCCTCCGGACGGTCGGTGGACCTGGCCGGCATGACCGGAGCCGATGCGACCGGGACGGCGGGCCTGAGGGACAAGGTCGACACCCACCTGCCGGTCTTGGCCCGGGCCATCGGCCTGTCGACCCTGATCTCGATCGGCGGGGCCGCGGCTCAGAACAGCATCGCCCGCGGCAGCGACAATCTGGTCCTGCAGGACGGCGCCGGCGGGATCGCCTCCCAGGCCAGCCAGACCGGCCAGCGCCTGGTCGAGCGCGATCTGCAACGCGCCCCGACCTTGCGCATCCGTCCGGGCTTTCCAGTGCGGGTCATGGTCGACAAAGACCTGATCCTGCCGCCCGAAGTCGTGGGAGGTCACTGATGCGGCGCGACTCGGCCCTCGAGTCCGATTCTTCTTCAATTCAAGGCGTTTATTCGCGCATCCCGGGTATTGGCCGGCCACCTTTATTAGTTCCGCCCGCCGGAATCGCGATCTTATCGCCGACGCCATGACGCCCGCACGCGACCTCGAATATCACGCGCAGTACCAGAGGCGTCTCCGGGCCGAGGCCCGGGCGCGCGGCAAGGGACAACTGAACGCGCTGGTGGATAGGGATCTCATCGACAGGCTCGATGCGATGAAGGACGGGCGCGGTTTCACCAACCGCACGGCGGCTCTGGAGCAAGCGCTTCGCGAGTACTTCGAGCGGGGGCAATCGGAAAGGAACCGTGCCGTGAGCGCATAGAAAAACCCGGCTCGCCGAAACGCGCCGGGCTCTCCAGGTCATTCGCTAGACGGGATTGGCGTCCCGCCCGAGCTCTCAAGTCCTGCTCTTTCTAACCGAATCACCGACATCGCCGCAATCAAAAACGCGCGTTCGCGCGACGGGAACCTGTGCGCCCGCGGCCTCCCCAAGGAGGAGCAGGAAATGCAGACCGTCTCGAACGGGATCGGTGACGTGCGCCGTCTGGCGGACGCCCAATGGGCGGCCGCCAAGCTCGCCGACACCTACCAGGGGCTGCCGGAAGGCATCTCCAAGGCCATGCTGCTCGATCGTTTCGAGCGGGCCGCGCCTCGGCTGGGGCTCGGCGACGGGGTGGTGCGCCTGGTGCGCGCCCTGGTGCGGGTGACCGCCGAACAAGACTGGATCGGCCGCACCCGGCCGATCGCCTGGCCGTCCAACGATGCGCTTTGCGAGGAGCTGCAGCGCTCGCGCAGCTGCATCCAGGGCCTGATCCGCTCGGCGGTGCGCGCGGGCCTGGTCCACATGAAGGACAGCGGCAACGGCAAACGCTGGGGCTACCGCGACGATCGCGGCCATATCCTTGAGGCCTTCGGCTTCGATCTGGCCCCGCTGGCCGTGCGCTGGGACGAATTCGCCGACCTGGCGGCCGCCCGAGGTCTGGAGCAGGCCCAGCGCCGGCATTTGAAGCGCAAGCTGGGCGAGATCCGGCGTGAGATCCGCACCGTCTGCGCCGACGCGCTTCATCGCGGCTATGGCGGGTTCGATTGGCATGGGGCGGTCGACCAGGCGCTGGGCCGAGTCCCTCGAACCCCCTCTCTTGGAGAGCTCGAGGCGCTGCATGAGACGTTCCAGGCGCTGTTGGCCGCCGTGGACGCGGCCTGGGTCAAGGCTCGTCAGGAAGGTCAATCTGAGCCCAGGGGCGTCATGGACGAAGCCCAGAAAGAACCTACAACCCAGCCAAGATCTGAAGGATCAACGTATTCATCTATTCGACGAGAGGTAGTCGAGCCCTCGGCGCGATCGGCCTCGTCGCCCTCGCCCGCTGAAACCGCGCGGGTGGAGGCGCCGGTCAGCGACGAGGTGATCCCGCTGTCGCTGGTGCTGGAGGCCGTGCCCGAGGTCGCCGACTATCTGGACGACCTGGCCGGCGCGTCGTGGGAGCACCTGGTCGACGCCGTCGGCCGTGTCGCGCCCCTGATGGGGATCAATCTGTCGGCCATGCGCGAGGCGCGTGACGTGATGGGTCGAAACCGGGCGGCCGTCGCCCTGGCCACCGTTTTGGCCCGCTGGAAGGACGGCGAGATCAGGAGCTCGGCCGGCGGCTATCTGCGCGCCATGTGCGAACGCGAGAAGGTCGGATGCCTGCACCTGCTGCCGAGCCTGTACGGGCTGAAGGACCGGTTCGGGAAAACGCCGCCCAGGCGCGCGGAGCGATGATGGGGCCGATGCCCGTGGTTCTGTGCGCCTCAGAGGTGATTTGGCTGCCCGCCGTCCGAGCGAAACGCGCTGAAAGTCGCGCTTGGCGTGAAAATCGACTAACGCCTAACGTTTCTGGGCCGGAAGGGCGCGATTGATGGATGAGGAAAATCAGGCCAGCGCCCCGGCCGGACTGGCGGGGTACTTCTATCAGGTCGACGTCTCGATCTATGTCGCGCTGGACCTGATCATCGCCCAGAGGCGCCTGGATCGGATCACGCTGGAGCCGGCCAACCACGAGGACCTGGCGGCGGACCTTACCGACGATGCGGGGGCGAGCGCCGCTACGGTGCTAGGTCTGGGCGACTACCGTCTGATCGTACAGTCCAAGCTGCGCAACTCCGAGCCGTGGAGCCTAGCTGATCTCGAAAAGCTGATCGGCCGTCGCGACGCCGAGCAAGATGAGGCCCGCGCCGATCGGCGCCGGCTGTCTCCCGCGACGCTCCTCAACGGCGACCCCCAGCTCCGCTACCTGCTGATGACGAGCGCGGACGTGAAGGGCGACGCGCGCGATGTCCTCGTGCGCGCCGTCGGGCAGTGGCCGGCGGGCCTGCCCGCCACGCTCGCCAAGCTCGTTCCCCAGGGGGCTGGACGGATCGGCGTCCTAGCCCAGCTCGACGAGCAAAAGCTGGAGGCGCTGATCCGCGAACTTCTGCTGGTCACCTGCAAGGTGCCGCGGGTCCATGTCGAGGCCTGCCTGGCCAAGCTGCGCGAGATCGCCCTTTGGCACATGAAGAACGGGCCGTCCGAATGGACTCGTGAGGCGCTCGAGGCCACGATCGGCGAGTTCGAGGGCTATCTTTCCAACAGCTCGCGCGTCGCCGCTTTCGTCAAGCCGACCAACTGGGACGAGCTGGTCGCCGCTCTGGAGAAACGAAACGCGGTCGTCATCGTCGGCAGCTCGGGCACCGGCAAGACCACGGCCGCCGAGATGCTGCTCGACCACTTGAAGCGTGAGGTGGACGGGGCCTTCAAGGTGGTGACGGTCCGCGGGCCGTACGACGTCTGGAACTATCGCGATCCCGCGCCCGTCGTGTTCATGATCGAGGATCCGTGGGGCAAATACCGGTTCCACCCCGATCATCGGGCCTGGAACACCGACCTGGATCGCATGCTTCAGGACGCGCGCAAGGACCGTCGCTTCATCGTCACGACCCGTTCGGACGTCCTGTCGGAGGCCGGGGCCACGCGCCTGAACGCCGAATGGTTTGTCCATCTGGAGACGCGCCACTACGGGCAAAAGGAGCGCAACCAGCTGTTCGAGAACCGTTTGCGTGATCTTCCCGAGGCGCTCAAGCCCATCGTCCACGCCTCGCGCAGCCGCATCCTGGACCGGCTCGAGAGCCCCTACGAGATCCAGAAGTTCTTCGACGGCCTGCGCGACGGCGCCGGGTCCGAGGAAACGACGCCCGAGCTAATCAGCCGCTCGATCGAACGGTCCCACTATGACGCCATCGAGACCACCATCGTCGAGCAGATCGAGGACCGTGACGACACGGCCGCCGCCATCGCGGTGTGGGGGTTGCTAAAGGCGCGGCCGCAGCTGTCGTGGACAGCCATTCCCGACATCACCTTGGCGCTGGGCGACAAGGACCAGTCCGTCGAGGACAGGATCGAGCCCCTGATCCGCTTCATGGCGGCGGGCCGCAACATCCGCCAGCCCAAGGATGTCATCAGCTACTATCACCCCCGCGTCGAGGCCGGCCTGGAGCGGGTGATCAAGGCCAGCCCGGCGCGGGCGGCCAGGCTTCTGGGCCATCTGGTCGATGTGCTGCTCGACCAGGACGCTGGCGAGGCGGACTGGGGCCAGGAATCGGCCGCCCAACTGGTCCAGGGCGCCAAGCGCGACGATGTCGCCCTTCGGCTGTCGGCTTCCGCCCAGGCTCGCCTGGACGCGTTTCTCCGGCGGCGGTTGGCGGTCAAAGGCGACCAGCTCGATCAGGACCTGAAGCTGGCGGCGGACGTCGGCTCTGTCGGTAATACGGTGGCGGACCTGGCGCGTTGGCTCATGGCGCGGGGCAAGGTGTTCGGCAACCTCGATCAGTGGCGCGACACCAAGCTGACCAAGGCCCAGACGGCCGTTTTGGCGGCCGACCCCGAGGTCCAGGCCCTGGCCGGCCGCTATGTGCGCGAGCTCCTGGCCGGGCCGCGCGATCGCTTTCCGGACGATTTCGCCGAGCGCCTGGTCCAGGTGACCGGGCCTCAGACCGACGCTTTCCGCGACGCGGCCCTTGGCATGGTCGCCCATGGACACAGCTGGAACGCCGAGGCCGTGGCCCGGGGCGCTCTGGTCGATTTCGATGGGTTCGAACCGGTGATGACCGCGGCGGTGGCCGAGAGCCGCAAGTTCCTCGTCTCCAACGACGACGACCTGTGGCTGGAGATCCGAAACGGCGAGCACAGTGAAGGCTATGAGGAGTATCTGGCCGATCAATATCACGACCAGGGCGACACCGCCGACACCTTCATCAGGCTCTTCCTGACTGAATTGCGCCGGCAGCGCGGGTGGCGAGCGATCCTTGCCCGCCCGGATCTGGATGACCTGCTGTGGGCCTGGATCGACCTGGCGGCCAAGTCCGACGCCGCGCCCGAGGCCGAGGAGCTGGAGGCCCTGGCCGAGGCCAGCCTGGGACATCGACATGAAGCACGGTTCTGGGACCTGGCCGAGGGCAAGTGGTCGCCCCGACTGGCCGGACGGCTCGCCGCACGGCTGGGCGACCGCTCGCTCGACTGGCCCACCCGCCGCGCGGTCCTCGAAGTGATGGCCCGACACGATCCCGAAGCCGGGAAGGCCGCGCTCGCCGCGGCCGTGCAGGCCGGAAACCTGGGCGAGGTTCTCCGCTGGATGACGGATTTGAAGGCCGCCCAGGAAGGGTACGGCGTCAAGGCCGACATAGTCGCGTTCGCCAAGATCGCGCCGGCTCAGGTCGAGCCGTTCCAGACGCTCGCTCGCCTCGTCCTTGCCGGCGAAACGGCGGTGCTGTCGGCAGGTGACGCCGATCTCTTGGGCAAGGTCGAGACGGCGGACGCTCCCGACCTGCAGTTGGCGAAGGCGCGGTTGCTGGCCGCCTCGGGCAAGGACGTCCGTGGCCTGATCGAAGGGCTGCTCGCCGCCCCTGGCGTCAAGGATGACGGCATCGCCAGGGCGGTCACGGCGTTTGGCCTGGCCGTCGATCTGGGTCACTGGGACATCGTCGAGGCCGGCCTCACCCATCGGTTCGCCGATGTTCGGCGCGCGGCATTGGTCGCTCTTGCCCCGCGCGAGCCAGACCCCCTCCCCGCGCGCCTTCTGGCCCTGGCCGCCGACAAGGGCAGCCGGGTGCGCCTGGCCTTAATCGATATCTTGAAGCAAAGGCCAGATCCCGCCCATCAGTCGACCCTGGTCGTCCTGACCAAGGATCGTTGGAGCCAGGGGCAGACCTATTATGGCGAGGAAGCGAGTTTCCCGATCGCCGAGGCCGCCGCCGAGCTGCTGGCCAAGCAAGCGCCGCTGTCGCCGGAAACGATGGAATTGCTGCTGGCCACCGCTCTCGAAACCGAGGACGAGGACCTGCGCCACGCCCTGATGGGGGCTGTGGCCCAGCGGGGCGGCGACAAGGGTCTCGATCGCCTGGCGGATATCGCCCTCGAGCAGGGCCGTCCCGCCATCCATGCCGCGGCGGCGCTCGCGATCTATCGGGCCGGCGTGGTCGCGCCCGCGCGGGCCGCGCGGTTCGATCGCCAGCACCTGACCCGGCGGGTGGCCTGGGTCGCCAACAACATGGCGCTTGCGGTCGGCGCAACGGGCGAACCCGACGCGACCTTGCGTCTCGCCAAGGATCTCGCGGGCAATCCAGAGCGGGCCGCGCTCTTGATCCCGATGATCTTCGCTGCCCTGACGCGAGACGTCGGCCTGGCCAACGCCATCGCCGGACTCCTACCCGACGCAGTGAGCCAAGGTATGAAGGCGGCCTTGGAGGGCGGCGAACCGATGCCGCGAACGTTTCTGGAGGAATTGGGCGAGTTCCGGGTGCGTGAGGCCGTGATGTCGAGCTTGCCAGGCCTGTTCCAACCCAAACCCCGGCCGGTCCCGCCCACCCGCAGGAAAGGGTGAAGGGAGGGCCAGGCCGGCGGGCCGCTGGTTTGCGGTCGCTGGAGCCTTGCCATGTCCCTGAAATCCATAGTCAGAGCGCTTGGGGGCGATCTCTATGCCGGAGGCCGCCGCGCCAACATCCCCGCACCCGGCCATAGCCGGCGGGATCGGTCGGTCTCCCTGCTGGAGCGGGACGGACGGCTGATCATCCATACTTTCGGGGACGGTGTTTGGCGCCCGGTCCCCGAGGACCTTCCCGCCAGGGGCCTTCTGGCCGAAGGAGCCGACGGCCCGGCGGCCTCGTCGCCGCGCCTGGGCGGAGACGAGGACCGCACGCGCCGCCGGGAGGTCGCCCAGGCCCTTTGGGCCAGCGGGCGCAAGATCGCGGGCACCTTGTCCGAGCGCCATTGCCGGCTGCGCGGGCTGGTTGGCGATCCTCCCGGACCGACAGCGCTTCGGCACCACGGCCTGGCTCCGCTCTCGGTCTATCGGCCGGGCCCCGCCACGCGGCCGGCCTTGCTGGCCGGCGTCTGCGATCCTGACGGCGTGGTCACCGCCATCGAGATCACCTACCTGCGGGCCGATGGCCACCGCGCTTCGGCGCTGCGGCTGGCGCGCAAGACCGTCGGCGCCGTCGCGCCGGGCAGCGCCGTTCGCCTGGATGTTGCAGCCGAGACCTTGCTCGTCGCCGAAGGCGTCTTCACCGCGCTGTCGGCCCGACGCCGCTTTTGCCTGCCGGCCTGGGCGCTGCTTTCGACGTCAAACCTTCGCGCCTGGCGTCCACCCCCCGGAGTGCGCCGGGTGGTCATCGCCGCCGATCGGGGCCGAGACGGCGAGGCGTCCGCGGCCGCCCTCGCACGGGCTCTCCGGGCGCTCGGCGTCTCGACGAGGATCGTCCTTCCGCCGCCGGGGTTCGGGGACTGGAATGAACTGGACGCGGCCGAGGCGCGCGGCCCGGTCGGTGGGCAAAGGAGGAAGTGAGGGACCGGGCGGGTGCGCCCGATCGGCAGGATGGTCCTGGTCCGGGGCGCTGGAGCTCTCTCATGTCCCGTTCGTCTTCCGCCCAGGCCTTGGCCCTCGCCGCTTCCGCCGCGCCGGCGCCGTCCGACAACCGCATCCGCGTGCCTCTGCGCGACCTGGGCCTCGCGCCCGAAAACCTTCGTTTCGACGAAGCTGCCGATGAACGCATCGCTCAGTTGGCCGACACCATCGCCGCGGCCGGGGTCATCGTCCCGCCGATCGTCCGGCCGGGCCGCAAGAACGAACAGGCCTACATGGCGCTCGACGGCCGCCGACGCCGCATGGCCCTGCTCGAACTGGTCGGGCGCGGCGTGATCGACGAGGACTATGCCGTCGAATGCGTCCTGGCGGTCGGCAAGGCCGCCCAGGCCGCGGCGATCGTGCTGCCCAACGCGGAAACCGCCCCGGTGCACATCGCCTCGATCATCATGGCGATCGGCAGCCTGCGCAAAGCCAAGATGGACACCGCGTTCATCGCCGCCTCGCTCGGCTATTCGGAACTGGAGATCAAGCGGCTCGAGGCCCTGGCCGGGGTTCATCCCACCGTATTGGCGGCGCTGCGCCAGGGTCGCCTGACCCTCAAGCAGGTGCGGGCCTTCACGCGCATCGCCGACAAGACCCAGCAGGAACAACTGGCTCAGGCCGCGCTCGACGGCCATTTCCAGGATTACCAGCTGCGCAACCTCCTCGACGAGGACGAGGTGACCACCAGGGACCCCCGCTTCGGCCTGGTCGGGGCCGGTCGCTACGGCGCGGCGGGCGGGCGGCTGGTCGCCGACCTTTTCGGCGAACTGCCGGACAAGGTGCTCGACGCCGACATTCTCGACGCGCAATGGCGCGTCCGGATCACGCCGTTGGTCGAGGCCCACAAGGCCCAGGGCCTGGCGGTCTATGTCGGCCCCGACAGCGGCTATCGCGCCCCGGACGGGTTCGAGACCCTGCCTTACGTCTATCATGGCGACCTGACCGAGGCGCAAAAGGCGGCCCGCGCCAAGGCGCGTCAGGACATCGAGGAGGCCGAGGCGGCGGTGCGCGGCCAGCCCCTCGACGAGGAGACGGCGCTGGACGCGGTGACCAACCTCCTGGCCGCCAAGGCCGAACTGGTCGAGGCGGGCCTGACCGGCGCGAGCCTGGGGGCGGTGCTGTTGTCGCCGCACCGCGAACTGGGGGTCGAGGCGACCTATTTCGTGCTTCCCGCGCCGGAGGCGGAGGAGGACGAAAGCGGCGACGAAGACGCGGACGACGAAGCGGTCGACAGCGCCGCGGCCGCCGATGGCCGGATCGTGGAGCTGGCCGTCCCCAAGGCCGTTGTCGTGGTCGAGGGGACCAGCCACACCCTGCACGAGACGCGCACCGACATCGCCACGCGCGGCCTCATCCGAGATCTGGCCGATCATCCGAGCGCGGCCCTGACCGCGCTCCTGGCCCAGCTCTTCAAGCTCCTGGCCCTGAACGCGCATGTCTATCAAGGGGAGTCGGCCCTGACGCTGTCGGCCACCCGCTACAAGCGCGCCAGCCTTCCGGCGCATCCCGCCTTGGACGGCGAAGTGCGCGCGCGCCTGGAGGTCCGCCGGGAGGACTATCTGGCCTCGGGTTTGCGGCCCGTCGCCTATATCGACGCCCTGGCGCACGGGGAGAAAATGGCGCTCCTGGCCGAACTGGTGGCCATCAGTCTCGACGTGCGCGAAGTGCGCACCAGCCTCGTGCGGCACGGCGCTCGGGCCGAGGCCGCCGAGATCGCCGCCCTGTGCGACGCCGACCTCAGCGTCCACTGGACGCCCGACACCGCATTTCTGGCCGTCCACTCCAAGGGCCAGCTACTGGCGATGCTGGGCGAGATGGGTGTGGAGGACGCACGCGCCTCGGGTCTGAAGAAGGACGAACTGGTCGCCTTCGTCGCCGAGGCCGCCGCGCAGCGGCAATGGACGCCCAAGGCCCTGGCCTGGTCGGCCTCGGTCGAATCCGAGGCCGAGCCTGGGGCCGCCGACGCCCGCGCCGTGCTGGCACGAGCCGATG
>CAZRPD010000065.1:9664-24738 GCA_964601775.1 uncultured Caulobacter sp.
GAGGCCCCCGGAACGGGAGGGGGGGGCGGAAGGCGAGGCGCCCGCGCCCGCCTGACCAAGGGCCCCTGTCCTTGCGGGCAGGGGCCCGACTTCTGCTGGCCGCCGCGGCCCCAGGAGCCAGGGGCGAGGAAGGGACCGGCGGGGCGAGCCCGTCGGGTCTGGAGGGAGGAGCCCTCCGCGGCGGGTGAGCCAGGACTTTCCGATGACCGCGACCCTGCCGTTGTTCGCCCCTTCCCAGGCCGACACCGCCGCCAACCTCCTGTCCGCCGCCCGGGCCTTGGCCGCCCAGCTGAATCGATCGCGGGTGCTCGATCGCAAGCTCGTCTCCGGCGTCATGACCACCACCTTCGGCGCGTCCGACGTCGACGGCGCCTGGTCCTGGCGCGACGCCTACGACGCCATCGAGGCGGCCTTGGTCCTGCAGATCCGCCGTCTGGCCCCGCAGGTCGCGCGCCTGGAGGACGCCCCGGCCGAGATCTGCGCCCTGCTGGCCAGCCTCTCGGCCCTGACCCCGACCCAGAGCCGGCGCTCGGAGGAGCAGGTGGCCCTGGACCAGTTTTCCACGCCGCCGGAGCTTGGGGCCCTGGCCGTCCTGGCCGCCCAGGTGCGGCTGGACGACAAGGTCTTGGAGCCGTCCGCCGGCACTGGGCTTCTAGCGGTTCTGGCCGAGGTCTGCGGGGCCCAGCTGACGCTCAACGAACTGGCCGCCGGCCGCGCGGGGTTACTCGACGGACTCTTCGCTCAGGTACCGCGCACCCGCCACGACGCGGTCCATCTCAAGGATCTCCTCGAAACGTCCGGCTCTTTCGACGCCGTGGTGCTCAATCCGCCATTCCAGGCGCTGGACTCCCACCTGGACGCGGCGTTCGAGGTCCTGGCCGAGGGCGGGCGCCTGTCGGCGATCGTCCCGGCGCGACTTTTCGAAGACCAGGCGGCGCTCAAGCGGCTGTCGCGCCAGGGCGCGATCGTCGCGCGCATCGCGTTCCCGGCCCGCGCCTATGCGGGCCACGGAACTTCGGTGGAGACCGGGTTGCTGGTGGTCGATCGCGGCGTGGCCGTCGCCCCCTCCCCCGTGATCGCCGCCGAGACCCTCGCCGATGCGGCCAAGGCCGCCGCCGCGCTCACGGCGCGCGCCAGCGCCAAGCCCCGGCGCTTCGTCAGCGTGGCTCAGGTCTCGGTGCTGGCGCCGCGCGCGCGCTCCCTGGCCGCACCGGCCGGACGTCTCTCCCTGATCAATGAAACCGAACCGCTCGACTATCGGGTCGTCGACTGGACGGGCGAAGGTCAGGATGTGGGCCTCTACCAGGCCTATCGCCTGGGGCGGATCGCCATCGACCGGGCCGCTCCCCACCCTTCGGCCCTGGTGGAGTCGCGGCCCATGGCCTCGGTGGCGCCGCCGGCCCCGTCTTACGGGCCGATCCTGCCTTCGCGCCCCCTGGCGGACCGGCGACTGTCGGACGCCCAGCTGGAGACGGTGATCTACGCCGGCGAGGCCCATGCGGCGATGCTGCCGGGCGCCTGGAAAATTTCCAACGCGCCCCACATCGCCCTGTCGGTCGGCGCCGACACGCCCGAAGCGGTGCATTTCCGGCGCGGGTTCTTCCTGGGTGACGGCACTGGCTGCGGCAAGGGCCGTCAGATCGCCGGCGTCATCGCCGACAACATGGCGCAGGGCCGGGTCCAGGCGGTGTGGCTGTCCAAGAACGACGCCCTGTTGGAAGACGCGCGCCGCGACTGGTCGGCCATCGGCGGGGCGGCCAGCGACATCGTCGCGCAGGGGTCCTGGAAGCAGGCCGACGCCATTCGGCTGGATCGGGGCGTCCTCTATTCGACCTATGCGACGCTGCGCCAACCGGCGCGCGGGGCGCGGGCCTCCCGGCTGGACCAGATCGTCGCCTGGCTCGGGGAGGACTTCGACGGAGTGATCGTTTTCGACGAGGCCCACGCCATGGCCAACGCGGCCGGCGGCGGCAAGGGCGCGCGCGGTCCCAAGAAGGCCTCCCAGCAGGGCATGGCGGGTCTTGCCCTGCAGAACCGCCTGCCCAAGGCCCGCGTCCTTTATGTCTCGGCGACGGGCGCGACGACGCCCGAGAACCTCGCCTACGCCTCGCGCCTGGGCCTGTGGGGCGGGGTCGAAGCGCCCTTCGTCAATCGCGAGACCTTCCTGGACGCCATCGAGTCCGGCGGGGTGGCGGTCATGGAGCTGATCGC
The DNA here is from genome assembly GCA_964601775.1 of uncultured Caulobacter sp. GTDB lineage: Bacteria > Pseudomonadota > Alphaproteobacteria > Caulobacterales > Caulobacteraceae > Caulobacter. The sequence goes on from CAZRPD010000065.1 coordinate 11,876, forward strand.
CCGCGAGCTGAAGGCGCTGGGGCTCTATATCGCCCGTTCGCTGTCGTTCGACGGCGTGGAGTACGAGGCGCTTGGCCATCAGCTCACGGACCAGGATGTGGAGATCTGGAACAGCTGGGCCGACGCCTATCAGCTGATACACCACAATCTTCGCGCGGCCCTGAAGGCCACGGGCGTGATGGACGAGGACGGCAAGGTCAGGAGCGGCCAAGCCGCCTCGGCGGTGATGTCGGCGTTCGAGGGGGCCAAGCTTCGGTTCTTCGGCCACCTCCTGGCCGGGCTGAAGACGCCCAGCCTGATCGCCGCGATCCGGGAGGACCTGGCCAACGAACGCTCGGCGGTCGTCCAGGTCGTGTCCACCAACGCCTCGGTGATGGAGCGCAAGCTGGCCCAGATTCCGGTCGAGGAGTGGAACAACCTCTCCATCGACCTCACCCCCAAGGACCAGGTGCTCGATTACCTGATGTCGGCCTTTCCGGTTCAAGCCATGAGCGAGGTCGAGGACGAGAACGGCGAGATCACGCTGGTTCCCCTGATGGAGGACGGCGCGCCGGTTCTGAGCCAGGCCGCCCTGCGGCTGCGCGAGGAGACCGTCGCCCACCTGGCCTGCCTGCCCGCCGTGCCGGGCGTGCTCGACGCGGTGCTCGAGGCCTTGGGGCCGGAGATGGTGGCGGAGATCACCGGGCGGGCCCGCCGCGTCGTCTCACGGGGCGGTCGCAAGGTCGTCGAGCGCCGCAGCGCCTCCGCGGCCAGTGTCGAGACCGACGCCTTCATGGCCGGCAAGAAGCGGGTCCTGGTGTTTTCCGACGCCGGAGGCACCGGACGCAGCTATCACGCCGATCTGGCGGCGGCCAACCAGCAGCGCCGCGCCCACTATCTGGTCGAACCTGGCTGGCGGGCCGACGCGGCGATCCAGGGCCTGGGCCGCTCGCACCGCACCAACCAGGCCAGCGCTCCGATGTTCCGGCCCGTGACGACCGACATCCATGGCGAAAAGCGCTTCCTGTCGACCATTGCGCGGCGTCTGGACAGTCTGGGCGCCCTGACCCGCGGCGAGCGGCGCACCGCCGGCAATGGACTCTTCCGCCCCGAGGACAATCTGGAAAGTCCGTGGGCGCACCGCGCGCTGTTGGCTTTCTACGTCGCGCTGTTCACCGGTCAGGTCGAGGCCGTGGACCGGCAAGCCTTCGAGGCCAAGACCGGCCTGTCTCTGGCCGATCATGAAGGAAACTTGCGCGCCTCCGACGACCTGCCGCCGATGAACACCTTCCTCAACCGGCTGCTGGCCCTGCGGATCGAGGACCAGAACGGTCTCTTCGCCGCCTTCGACGCCATTCTGGCCGGGATCCTGGAACGGGCCAGCGCCTCTGGCGCGCTGGATCGCGGCATGGAGGACATCGTCGCCGACGACCTGGAGGTGCTGGGCGAGGAGGTGTTGCGCACCGATGTGGCCACCCGCGCCGAAACCCGCCTGGTTCGGTTCGCGGTCCGCACGCGCCGCCAGCTGATCTCGGCCGACGAGGCGCTTGCCGGCCAGGACGCCGCCGCCCTGATGATGGCGGTCAATTCCAAGTCGGGCCGCGCGGCCCTGGTGGTTCGGGGCCTGACCACCACGGACGACAACGACCGCCTGATCCAGGCCGTCCGCCTGATCCGTCCCGAAAAGCGCACCGTCGCCCCGCTCAAGGCGTTCGAGGAATCGGCCTGGGAGCCGGTCGAAGAGCCGGCGTGGCGCGCGGCCTGGGCCGCCGAGGTCGCCGCCGCCGATCCCTGGATTTCGCGCGAGATGGCGCTGGTCACGGGTTTGCTCCTGCCAGTCTGGTCGAGTCTGCCGGGCAAGCAGGCGACGGTGCGACGCCTGAAGGCTCCCGATGGCCGGCGGTGGCTGGGGCGGGTGCTGGATCCGGGCCAGGTTCCGGCGCTGAAGGTGGCGCTGGGTCTGACCGACACCGCCCAGGCCGTGGGCGAAGGCGGCGTCGCCCGGCGCATGATCCTGGACGAGGGCGCATCCCTGTCCCTGACAACAGGCCTGTGGCTACGGCGCGCCAAGGTCATGGATCGCTGGCGGATCGAGGTGGTTGGCGCCGCCGCCCAACGCCATGCCTTCGTCCAGCTCGGCTGCTTCGTCGAGATCATCAACTACCAGCCCCGGGTGTTCGTCCCCACCGATAAGGAGGCTGTGCTGTCGGCGGTCCTGGCGCGTTGGCCGGCCCAGACGATCCTTGCGGCGGCTTAGGTCAAAGAGAAGGGCGATCCACGTCCGGCGATCGTGCGGCGTCACCCCGTCCGTCAACGGACGAGCCGTTTCCCGAGGCGCCCTTGGGCGCGTCGGTGACCGACGGGGCCCCGACGCCCGCCGCGAGGGCCAACGCAGTTCGCGGGTGAACGGCGCATGGAGGAGCAGGCGATGTGCAAGGTCGTCAACAAGCGCGCGGGACGGACAACGGGCGGAGCCATCTACATCGGGCGGGGCAGTCCTTGGGGCAATCCGTTCCGGATCGGACGGGACGGCGATCGAGACCAGGTGGTGGCGGCGCACGCGGTCTGGCTGGCCGGCCAACATGACCAACTGCGGCGCTTGGGCGAGCTTCGCGGCAAGGATTTGGCATGCTTTTGCGCGCCGGCGGCGTGTCACGGCGACCTGCTGTTGCGGCTGGCCAATGGCTCACGCGATGAGCTGGTGGCCTGGTGGCGGACGACGCGAAGATAGGCGTGGGGGGCGGCGGAGGCGCCTGGCCTGTTTCAGCCTGGCTCCTCCTGAGGAGAAAAAGGGAGGGCGCGGGAAGGGAGCGATCCGGAATTTGGTCCGGCGCCGACAGCGCCGAGGGCGCCATGACCCCCTTCCCTACTCTTTCGCGCGAGCCAGGCGTTTTGCCCGAACCCCCTTCTACGGCCTTGTCGGACATAGCGTCCACGGTACGGTTCGATGCGGGCGACGACCGCACCGCCCGCGTCGTCTCCATCGCCCACAAGTTCGGATACGATGTTCTGCAGGATGTCGAAGTGCTCGAACTGCATCTTGCCCGCGCGGGCGTCGCAGATGCGGGCGCGGCGGCCGAGATTTTGATCGCGCGGTTCGGGGGCCTGACGGCGGTCATTGCCGCCGACCGAACCGAATTGCTGCGTCACGTCCACGACGAGGCGGTCTTCGCTCTGAAACTGCTCCGCGAAACGTCCAATCGTCTCGCTGCGGCTCGCCTGCCAGGGAGATGCCTTCTGTCCTCGTCGAGCGCAGTTCAGGCCTATTTGCGATGCGTCATGGCCGCCCTGCCGCGCGAGGAGTTCTGGGTGGTGTACCTGGATCGCGCCAACCAGCTCCTGCTGGCCGAGCGCCAGGGCCAGGGAACGGTCGATCACGCGCCTGTCTATCCGCGCGAGGTCATTCGGCGCGCGCTGGAGGTGGGCGCCAGCGCCATGATCCTGGCGCACAACCACCCCTCCGGAGACCCGACGCCGTCGAGACCTGACCTGGAGATGACCAAGGCGATCATGGCGGCGGCCAAGGCCCTGAGCATTAGCGTCTGGGACCACATGATCGTCGGACGCGATCAGGTCCTCAGCTTGCGATCGGCGGGCTTGATGTAGATCTCCCATGGAAAGGCGCCGCTACGATCTCGAAATCGTGGCGGCGCCTTCGCTCTGCTGGCCGCCTAGAGCTTCAGCATGGTCATCTCGCGCGCCGGGCGCTCGCCCTTGATGCGAGCTTCGGCTAGGTGCCATCAGTCGCCTTGAGTCCGCCCGCACTTTGCAAAGCTGGCGACTCGCTGTCGGCTCGATCACGTCCTCAAAATCAGCGCGCACCCTGGAGAAGTGCGGGTGGAATTTTCGGGAGATGCGCGAAGGGCTGCCGAGCGTCATCATCGCGGGTCATGATCGAAAAGGCCGGCACAGGCGAGCGGACGTACCTCGCCATCAAAACTCATCTCCTGGCGGAAAGCGATCTCAGGCCCGGTGAGCGCGTCGACATCCGCGACCTCTCCCGACGCTTCGGAGCGAGCGCCTCGCCGGTGCGGTCGGCTCTGCACCGCATGGCCGGCGAGCGACTGGTCGTCAGCCACCAGGGAGAAGGCTTTTCCCTGCCCCGGATCACCGAACCAGGCCTGTCGGACCTCTACCAGTGGAATGCCGCGCTGCTCGCCAACGCGCTGCGCGCTACTCTCCCAGCCTCCCCAAAGGACATCCCCGAGGCGGATATTGGCGATCGTCCGATCCCAGAGCTTGAGCGGATCTTCGCTCTCCTGGCCTCGCAGAGCGACAACGTCGAGGTCGAATGGGCGGTTGCCGGCGTCAGCGATCGCCTTTGTCGAGCGCGGAGGGCCGAGATCGAACTCGTCCCCGACTTTGGCGAAGAGGTTCTGGCGCTTCGCGCCGGTCTCCAGAGCGGGGATGCGCCGGCCATGCGCCAAATGATCGTGTCGTTTCATCGTCGCCGGCTGCGCCTGGTTCCGGCCATCGTCCGGCTTCTGCATGGTCTCGGTGATCGGGTCCCACGCTGAATTCTGCGAGTATTTTCGGAATATCCTAGCGCTATTTCCTGCGTGTTCTCCACCTTCGGTCGCATCGTTGAGCCGTCACGGTGGGCGTGACCTCATGAAGGAGACCGTCATGGAACGGATCGAAGACCACATCGAAGACGCCCTGATCGACCTGGGCGCCGTCAGCGTCGAGACGCGGGGCCAAGGCGCGACCGGCCTGGAGCCCGACGGCTTCATCAAGCCGGTCGGTATCGATCAGGACTGATCGGACGGGGCGCGCCGCGCTCCGGCGCGTCCCGTCGTTTTCCAGCGGCGGGTTCGCTGCTCGCCAAACGCCCCGACGGGCATGCAGAAGGTGAAGAACATGCAGATCGAAGACCGCGACGATGTCGTCGTCGAACTGGGCCCGGTGTCCACGAGCACGCTGGGCGTCGGTCAAATGGGCCTGGAGCCCGATGGCTTCGTTCGCCCGGCGCAAGGGCTCTCCGACGAATGAAGCTCTCGGGAGGTGAGCTGTGGTTCACCTCCCACCCATCGGGAGAAACGGGTGGATTACGGACTAGCTCCTGGGCTCAGCTACGCCCGCGTCGGCGATCAACCGATCTTTCTCGATCGGGCCAGGGATCGATACTTCGGGCTGAAGCCGGATGTGGCGAAGGGATTTCTTGCCCTCTCGTCGGGTGATCACGAGGCCGCCGCCGGCGCCATGAGCGCCTTGGTACGGCGTGGGATAATCGTCGCCGGGATTTCTGGCGCCGGGCTCGATCCGTTCGCTTGGCGAGCCGTGGGTTCGAGCTTGCCCGAAAGCGGACGCTGTCGCTCGCCAACGCCTTCAAGCATGGCCGCTGTATCGCTGGCGATGCTACGGGCTCGACGGTCGCTGAGTTTCCTTAAGCTCGACGACAATCTGCGCCGCCTCGCCGTGCGAAAGGCCGCGCTTTCCTCCGAAGACACCGATGCGATCGAGGCGGCCGCCGGGGAGTTTATGGCCTGCCGTCGCTACATTCCTCTGCGGCCTGTATGCCTTCTGGACTCCATTGGTTTGTTGGAGTTCCTCGCGATGCGTCGATGCACGGCCGATCTGGTGCTGGCCGTTGGCATCAGACCGTTCAACGCGCACTGCTGGGTCCAGCACGGCGAGCAAGCGCTCAATGAGCGCATGCTGCGCGTGGCGGGGCTAACGCCGATCCTCGTCGGCTGAAGATGGAGCGTTATCTGGCCCTTATCTGGCCGATAGGCGAGCAACCACCTGACTCTGTCAAAGCCGCCGCACGGGCGGCTCCGTCGCTGGGGTTGGAACAGCTCGCTGAGCGCCGCGGCCTTGTGGTTTTCGGCGAGCAGCTGCGCCAGACATCGATCGGCGGCGACCAGGGCGTGGTGATCGGCGACCTGTTTTCCCGGAACGACATTCAGGGTCGTATCGAGGACCTGCCTCTTCACTGGCCGGGCGAAGCGGATGGGGACTTTGTCCAGATCCTGCTGCGCCGCTTCTGGGGCCGCTATGTGGCGTTTCTCGAGGTCGAGGGAGAGGTTGCCGTGCTGCGCGATCCATCGTCGGCATTGCCCTGCTATCGTGGCGGCGAGGACTCCTGGGCTTTTGTCGCCTCGGATCTCTCAGCGCCGGCCGCGCTCGGCCTCCTTGACTGGACCATCGACTGGACCTTCCTACCGCACTTGCTGGCCTATGACCGCCGTCGGTCTCGGCGCACGGGTCTCGCCGAAGTCTCGGAGATCTTGCCCGGGACTGTCTGGTCACGGAAAGGCGGTGATCGCCTGGAATGGAACTTGGGGCGGTTGCTCGCTGGCAAGGATCGCGCGAGGTCACCGGAGATGGCGCGGCACGCGTTGCGCGAGGCGGTAGAGCATTGCGTCCGCGAGCTTGCATCACCCTTTCAACGTCTCAGCCTTTCCGTCTCGGGCGGACTCGACTCCTCGATCGTTGCGGCCTGTCTTTCGGAAAGGGACGGGGTTCGGGCCATCAACTACCGGACCTCGGATCCGGAAAGCGACGAGCGGGCTTATGCGGGCGCTGTCGCGGAGGGGTTGGGTCTGCGGCTCGATCTCCATCTGGATGATAGCGAGGGGTTCGACTTGGAAAGGACGCCCGCGCCTTGGCTCCCAAGGCCTGGCCGCCATGGGGTCTTTCAAAAGCTCGACGCGGCCTTCGAGGATCATGCGCGCCGCCACCACTGCCATGCGTTCATGGGTGGAACAGGCGGCGACAGCGTCTTCTACTATTCCAGAACGGCAGCCCCGGCCGCCGATCGATTAAAGATCGAAGGGCCGCTCGCGGCGCTGCCGACGATCAGCGATGTCGCGATCCTCAACGAGACGACGTTCTGGGCGGCGGCCAATGCGACCTGGAAGATCTTTTGTAGGTCCAACCAAGACCGGCTCGCACGGCCCGATCTTGAGTTCCTCTCCAAGGCACCCGGTCCCCCCGAACCTCATCCGTGGATCGATGTCGCGAGGTCGGCGCCGGTAGGGCGCCTCCGACATGTTGAAGGGTTGGTCTCGATCCAGGGGTTCCTGGATGGGCATCGCCGCGCCGCCGTGGGGCCGATCCTTTGTCCGTTGCTGGCTCAGCCGGTCATGGAAACCGCCCTTCGGATTCCAAGCTGGATGTGGGTCGCCGAGGGGCGGGATCGGGCCATCGCGCGCTCCGCGTTCATCGATCGCCTTCCTTCTCAAATCGTCCACCGACGAACCAAGGGCGGCGTCGACCGTTTCGTGGCAGAAGTTTACGAGGCCAATCGCGACGTGCTTCGGCGGGCACTCGTCGGCGGCCGTCTTGTCGCTCACGATGTGATCGACGGCGAGGCGGTCGCGGAAGCGCTCGATCGTCCTCCGGATTTGAGGGGAGTGCCCTTTCAACGCCTTTTGACCCTTATGGACCTGGAGGCATGGGCGCGGGCCTGGGAGGCTCACTCCTAGACGGGGCCGTCCAGCGATCCCGAAGGGCACGCCATCGATCGAATTGAACCGCTTTCGCCGGCGCCTCGTCGACGCGGTCCTGGAGCCAGAACCGTAGCCAGTCGAGACTACGTTCGTAGGCGGCGAGCCGGTGGCGGGGTTGTGTCAGGATGTGGGGTTCGTTGGCGAAGGCGACCAGTTCGGCCGGCGTTGTCGACACTGACAACCGCGCGAACAATTCCATCGTCCCGCGCGCCTCTTGCTCGGGCAGCTGCATGAGGATTGGCGCCGAGATCGCGGCGACATTCTGGGCTGGCGCGACTCGACGCCAGCTGGCCGGGTCTTCGTCCGGCGCCCCAAGGCCCCAGTGGGCTTTGAGCATGGCGTGGCTGTCTCGGCCCCGGACCCCATTGTACCAGTAGTAGCTGGCTTCCAGCTGGCTGGAGTTGATCATTGCGGCGGCCAGCAGGTCCGAATGTGTCGCCACCCACATGGTGATCTCACTGCCGAAGCTGAATCCGCCCATGGCCACACGCTCGCGCTCTACGAGGCCGTCGCCAGCTAGCCGATCGACAATCGCGGTGATGCCCGCCAGTGCGGTTTGGTACTCGGCCACAGCGTCTTCATTCGGCAACGGCGGGCTGCGGTTGATACACAGCGTAGCGATCCCCGCCGTGGCGATCGGATAGAGCGGGAAGATGTCTCCCTCCCCGCCTCGCAGAAAGCCGTCGCAGTAATAGTAGTAGATGAACAGCGGGCGCGGCCGCGAGGACGCGGGGCGCGGCAAGATGAGGTAGGCCGCGAAGTCGCGGCCATTCGCGGTCCAGGTGAGCGGGCGAACCTCGACGTCGTTGAAACTTAATTTGGCGTTCGGAGCGTCGAGCACGGCACTGGCACCGCTGCGCAAGTCCAGGGAGACGAGCCGGGGCGGAAGCGCTGCCGCGGTCTCGACGCAGACCATCATCCTCGCGCCAATGGAACAGGAGGGGTTTAGCGCATCCACCAGCTGACCAGTTCCGCCGTAGAGCTTGTAGACCTGGCTGTTGGCGAGCGACCAGATAAAGAGGGTCTGGCGCTTCAGGCTGTCGGTCGCGACGAAGATGATCTCCGCCGCGCCTGGGCGCCAGCCGACGAACTGGACGCCCGGCCCCTGGCAAGCGGGCTGATCGCAGACGTGGGTTTGACCCGAGGTTGTAGCCTCGGCCCGGAAGGGGCCGCTGCTGGGTACTGTCCAGAAGCCATCGCTGGAACGGCGCGTGTCAACGAGCGGCGAGCCGGGACTCGGGACCCGTCCAGCGCCGGCCAGATCGACGCGCCAGACCTTGTTCGGCGGGCTGTCGGGGGGGCCGCCCCGCTGAACCCATCGTCCGGTCAATCGCTGGCTAGCCAGGCGACCGTTGATTTCCACGGCGTCGAACAGGGCTTGGCGCAGGTCTACCCGATCGTCGACCACGACGCCGGCGTGGTTGCTTTCCCGTTCGGCTTTCACGATCTCCGCGCGGGTCGCACCGACGACATAGTCGATTCCGCGCTTGTCAGCTGAAAGTTGGAAGGAGCGGACGTCCGCCGCGTCATCGGTGATGGGCGCGGCCTGGCCGCCTTCAATAGGGCTGCGCCAGACCTGGACGGCGCCGCCGATCAGAGCACGAAAGTAAAAGGCCTTGCCGTCAGGGGCCCAGGTGGGCGCCTCGATCACCGCCCCGCCCGAGCTTTGCCATATCGCGATCCCACCGTCGGAAACGCGGCGCGGGGGCTCTGACCGATCGGTTGGCGCGATCCACCAGGAAGCCGTTCTGCGGTTGGCGGTGACATCCGCCTGATCGATCCGATAGGCGACGTAGCGTCCGTCGGGTGACAGGGACGGCGCCAGGACATCTTTCAGGGCCAGTAGGTCGGTCGTCGTCGGTGCGGCCGAAGCCGCGCCGCCGATTAGGGCGACCAAGACGAGCGCCCAGAGCCTCACCATCCCTTGGTCACCGTCACGGAGATCAACCGGCCGACGGGACTGGCTTTGTCGGCGTCGAAGCCGACGGCGGAGGTCGGGGTTCGCAGCACCGCATAGGGCGGGTCCTGGTCGAACAGATTGCTGGCCGCGAGGCTGACACGCAGTTGCTTCAAGGGACCGGACGCCGCATCAAAGCGATACCCGACCTGAAGATCCATGGTGGTCCAGCTGCGAACATGCTCTGCCGGATTGACCGTCTGGTTGGTATAGCCATCGACGAAGTTGACAAAGGCACCGACTTCCACCGGTCCACGCCGCCAGGACAACCGACCTCGCAGACGCAGCGCGCTGGGATTGCCGACTGTGTCCAGAATGCTGGCCATGGGAGCGCCGGCGGTGACGCCTCGCGTCATCGACAGGATGTAGGTCCCGCTCAGGCCGGCCTCGTAGACGCTGCCGCCCAGGCCGCCGCGATAGGTGGCGTCGAAGTCGATGCCGTCCTGCTCGACCCGCGAGATGTTCTTCACCCGCGCGTCGATGATGTAGCGGATGCTGCCCGCGTCCAGGGCCGACGGATTATAGAAGTACGGGCTGGCGTAGTAGCCGTCGACCGCCGACGCGCTGGGACTGGCGGTGATGACGCCGCCATAGAGGGTTCGGTTGAGCAAGGTATTGAAAATGTCGCCATTGATGCTGGCAACGCGATCCTTGTAGGCGGTGTTGAAGTAGCCGACGGACAACCGCAGACCAGGCAGGGCCACGGGCTGCAATTCCGCGCCCAGGGTCCAGGTGGTGGCGCGCTCCGGGCCAAGATCCGGCACATTGCCGAGCAGCGCGATGGCGTTGGACGATCCGCCTGCCGCGGCGGGATCCGACAGTGTCACGGGCTGGTAGAGGACGTAGTCTGGGCCCTGAAGTTGGTCCTCGAACGTCGGCGCCCGGAACGATGTCCCGTAAGTCGCTAGCAGCTTGAGGCCGCCAACCGGCCGCCACGTCAAGCCGACCTTTGGATTGGTGGTGTCTCCGAAGTCGCTGTAGTGCTCGAACCGCGTGGCGATCGATAGATCCAACCCGCGAAGACCGAGCCGACCGTTTTCGGGGCCGACCAACGGCACGGCCAACTCACCGTAGGCGGCGACGATTTCGCGCGGTTTTGGATAGGCCACCGGGGTCACGCTGGGCGCTGCCGAGAGGTTGCTCCGCGTCTCAAGGTGATAGCGTTCCCAGCGGTAGTCGGCGCCGACCGCCAGCTTCACGGCGCCGCCAGGCAGGCTGAAGATCGGGCCGTCGCCCTTGAGGGTGGCGAAGCGAACGTCATAGCGGCCCAGGGTCTCGGAGGCGCCCCGGATGGCGTTGATCGTCGCGGTCGGCGTCGAGCGCGCATCGCCAAAGACGTTGTAAGCGCTGGCAGGGTTCGTGTCGGCCAAGGCGAGGTTGAGCCGGTATGTGCTAACCCGGTTGTTGGCTCGGGCGAGTTCACTTTGACGTCCTGCGCCGCCCTGCAGGTTCACCGACCAATCGCCCAGCTTCTGATCGGCCCCGGCCATCACGTTGGCCGCGCGAGTGCGACCGTTGGTGAATTCCGCCCCCAGGTCGCTGGAGAAGTCGTACTGAACGCGCACCGGCTGGCGCGTCCCGATCGGATCGACGTAGAACGGATTGGTCACCGGCACGGTGACCACGCGCTGATCCGGGATCGTGCGGCGACTAAACTCGCGCTGAGCGAACATGCCTTGGGCGTACAGGGACAAGGTCGCCGAGAGATCGATCGCGCCGCTTCCGTAGACCGAGTGTGTGGTCTGCCGCGGCAGGAGATCGGCGTTGGCCCAGCCGTCCGAGCGGTTGATCTGATCGGCTTTCAGCCTTGACGGAGTCAGCCCTACGCCATTCTGGCCCGAGGGGATCGCGAAGTTGCGACCGCCCGCGACGATCGTTCCCGGTGCGGCGTAGTTGAAGCGCATGTCCGGTCCGCCGAACGCCCGCAGATCCGAGGTGGCGTAGTCGCGGTCAGCCGCGGCGAGGCTGCCCCGCCTGAAATACTCGTAGGCGAGGCTCGCCCGCACCCTCGACCACGCCTTGCCGACGATCGCGCTGGCCTGGACCTCGCTGAAATCACCGTCGGCCGAGCCGTAGCGGACTTTCGCCTCCGCCCCATCGAAACGGTCGCGGAAGATCAGATTCACGACGCCGCCGACGGCGTCGGAGCCATAGAGCGCCGAGGCGCCGTCGGGCAGCACCTCGATCCGCTCCAACGCGGTGGATGGGATCAGCGAGAGGTCAGCGAACGTGCCAGAGATTCCCCCCAGGGGCGGACGCACGCCGTTCACCAGAACGAGCGTCGAGTTGGCGCCCAGGCCCCGCAGATTGATGCTGGATCCGAGCCCAATGTTCTTACCGGCCCCGTTCCGGATGCTCATCCCACTGGTCGCGTCGTTGGGGCCGCCACCGAAGTTTTGCGGCACAGCCTGCAGGATCTCCTGGGTCGTGGCGTAGCCACTGGCCTCGATGTCTTCTCGACCGATCGTGATGACGTGGGCGCCGGCAGGCGCAGCGCCCCGGATCCGCGTGCCGGTGACCACGAGTTCCGACAGAACCTCAGGGTCGCCGGCTTGAGGCTCCCCCTGCGCTGTGCTCAGCGCGCGACGTAGGACCAGCTTGTCGCCGACGGGGACGAGGATGAGACCGCTGTTGGCCAGCAGGCGCTCGAAGGCCTGGTCGGGCGTGAAGCGGCCCTTCAAGGCGGGCGCGCCTTTTCCCGCCACCAGGTCGGAGGGAACGATGACCTCCCGGCCGCTGGCCTGGGCGACGGCCGTCAGGGCCTTGCCGAGGTCCTGGCGCTCGAGGTCGTAGGCCAGAGCGGCCGCGGGCTTTTGCGCCTGGGCTGAGGCCTGACCCGCCAGGGTCAGGCTGAGGACCGCGGCGCTGGCGAGCAGGGCCCGGCGGGTCGTGATCGAGAACATGGTTTCCCCCAAAGGACGCGAGGTGCGTCGTGTCTGGGGGCTAGGGACGAGGCGAGCGGGCGGCGCCTCCCAAAAAAGTTCACGCCAGTGTCACGGCGTCGTCGTCAGGCGGCCGCGCGGCTCAGGATCAGGTCGCCGTTCGGGGCCTTGAGGACGGTGAGGCCAAAGGCCGCCGCCAGGCCGTTGGCCAGCTCGTCCGCGCCGGTGACCCGGAAAGCCCCCGAGACCCGCAGCGCGCCGACGGCCGGGTCGGCCAAGCGGATCTTGCGGCTGTTGTAGCGGTTGGCGATCGCGGCCACCGCCGACAGCGGCGTCTGGTCGAAGGTGCGCAGGCCCGAGGGCTTGAGCAGCGTGCCATCGGGCAGGCTCACCTCGACCTGGGCCAGGGCATCGCGCAGGGGCACCAGTTCGCGCATGGCGAGGGTTTCGGGGGCGGTGGAAACGGGGGTCATCGGCAGCGTGGCGGCGGTGCCGTCGAGTGGCACGGGATCGCTGAGCAGGCCGCCCTCGCCCTCGGGCAGGAAGACGCGATAGCCGGCCTCGTCGCGGACAAGGGCGAAGGGTCGCTCG
>CAZRPD010000066.1:0-23635 GCA_964601775.1 uncultured Caulobacter sp.
GCTGGAAATGCCCTCGGCCCCGCGCCGGGTCTCGGCGATCGCACCCGAGCCCTCGACGGCGGCGATCAGGATGGCCTGGCTGTCTTCGCTGAGCCGGGTCATGTCCTGCCGGATCGCTTCCAGACTCGCCGCCACGGTTCCGGCCGCTTCGGCCTCGACCTCGGCGGCGGACGCGGCGTCGCGCAGGCTGGTTCCGACCGCGCGCACCATGCCGGCCATCCGCTCGGCCGAGGCCTGGATCGCCCGCGAGCGGCGCTCGGCAATCTCGGCCAGAGCCCGGACCTCGTCGGCGACGATGGCGAAGCCGCGCCCTTCGTCGCCCGCGCGGGCGGCCTCGATCGCCGCGTTCAGGGCCAGGAGGTTGGTCTGGTCGGCGATATCGGCGACCCCGATCGTGATCTCGTTGATGCGCGAGGCGTGCTGATCCAGCAGACCCACCGTCTCCACCGTCACCATCTGGCGGCGGGCGTTCGACAGCACGGCCTTGACGGAGGCGGTGACCGCCCCGCCGGCCCCCGCCAGCAACGCCTGCAGCGCCTCGGCGCGTTGCCGCGCGGCTTCGGCCCGCTGGCGAGCATGGGCGAAGAGGTCGGCCATGGAATTGACCGCCGCCAGCGACTCGTGCGCCGCGCCGGCGGCCTCCTCGGCTCCGCTGGAGATCTGGGACAGGGCCCGCCCCAGTTCCTCGACAGCGCTGGCGGCCTCGGTAAGCCCGGTGGTCAGTTCCAGCACGGCCGAGCCGATGCGCTGCTCGACGGTCTCACGCAGCGGCTTGGCCTTGCGAACCGGCGCGGCCTTGACCGGCTCAGGCGAAACCTCACCCGCAGGCAAGGTCCCGCGCGGCTTCGCACGCCCCACGAGCCGCGTCGTCTTCACAAGCGCCATTCGGCAAATCTCGGTTCTGCGGCAGCGTCGCGCCGCCGCCCATCACGGCCGACGCTGTCGGAGACCCATCAAAGCACGCTTCGGCAAGCCTGCTCAATGTCCTGTGACGCTTGGACTAGGGCGTGACGATGCCCGCCGCCGAGGCCAGACTCTCCGGCAGACCGATGTCCACGAAGGGGCCGTCGAACACCCGGCCGCCCAGACGCCCCTGCGCACACCACGTCGGCAGCAGGCTGGTTTCCAGAGACAGCGCCGCCGCGTCGTGCGGAATCAGGGTGCGGGTCAGACGGCTGACACCGCCGTTGATCAGACCATGCTCCAGCCCCGGATCCCGCGGCCGCACCTGGGCGATCCGGTCCCCATCGAGCACGACGGTCTCGTAGCGATCGGCCGGCGAGACAGCCCTCAACGCCAGAGTGGCGGGATAGCCGCTCCAGTCGGCCAGGGCGCGCCAGTCGAAGTCGAACCAGGTGTCGCCATTGACCAGCAGGAACGTCTCGTCCAGCCGATCCCGGGCGTGGACCAGCGCGCCGCCGGTGCCCAGCGGCTGCGGCTCGACAGAGACCGTCACCTCCAGGCCCAGGTCCCAGGCCAATCCGGTGTCGTCGAGATGGCGCTCGATCACCTCGGCGCGATGCCCGGCCAGCAGCAGGATGCGGTCGAAGCCGTGCCGGGCCGCCTTGGCCAGCAGATGATCCAGGAACGGCCGGCCGGCGACCGGCATCATCGGCTTGGGAATGTCGCGCGCCAGGTCACCCAGGCGCGTGCCCAGGCCGCCGACCAGGAAGACGCATTGCCGGACGCTCATCGCGGCACGCTCCAGGCCTCCGCCCCTTCGAACGTCACCTTGACCGAGCTGGCCTGGCCGCCGGCGGCGTTCAGGGTCGAGATCAGGTGGTGGCGGTTCTCGGGATCGGTGAAGAACATCAGGAAGCCGCCGCCGCCGGCGCCCGACACCTTGCCACCCCAGGCGCCGTGCGCGATGGCCAGGTCGAACAGGCGGTCGACGGTGTCGGTGGCCACGCCGCTGGCGGGGCGCTTCTTGGCCGACCAAGAGCGCATCAGGATGGCGGCCATGTCGCGCATGTCGCCGCGCAGCAGGGCCTCGCGCATCAGCGCCGCGTCGCCCTTGAGCTGATGCATGCTCTCGACGGTCTCGGCGTTCATGCCGACCAGGCCTTGGATCTGCTCCTTGATGATCGTCTCGGAGCGGCGCGACTGGCCGGTGAAGCAGATGACGAGCGAGGATTCGAACTCGTTCAGATAGGCGCGCGGCACCCGCAGCGGACTGACCAGAACCTTGTCGTCGGCCAGGAACTCGATGAAGTTCACCCCGCCGAACGCCGCCGCGTACTGGTCCTGGCGACCGCCAGCCAAGCCCAGCTTGCGGCGCTCGATCTCGAAGGCCAGGCGCGCGACGTCGGCGGGACCTAACGGCAGGTCCAGCGCGACGCGGAAGGCCTCGACCAGCGCCACGACCAGCGCCGAGGACGAGCCCAGGCCCGATCCGGCCGGCGCGTCGATCGTGGTCGAGACGGTCAGGGCTGGCGCCTGGCCGTCCAGATAGGCTTGAACCATGTGGTCATAGACGGCGCGGTGCAGGACGAGCCCTTCATCCAGGGCCAGCGGTCCCGGCGCGTGGCGCTCTTCAGCGTCCAGATCGCGGGCGCGGAAGACGACCTGCCCGTCCAGATTGGGGGTGATGTGGGCGAAGGCGAAGCGATCGATGGTGGCGTTCAGCACCGCCCCGCCGAACTGGTCGCAATAGGGCGAAAGATCGGTGCCGCCGCCAGCCAGGCCCAGCCTCAGCGGGGCGCGAGCGCGGACGTCGAAGGCGCGGAGCGAACGGCTCCGGCCCGCGGTCTCCACGCGCTCGCCCCGCCAGGCGTTCATGCCGCCTCGCTCAGCAGCACCTGGGTCCCGCCGCGGTCGATGCCGTAGCGCAGGCGCGGCATGTTCTGTGACGCCATATAGGCCTCGAGTTCGGCCCCGTCGCCGGGCGTGAACAGCATCAGGAAACCGCCGCCGCCGGCGCCGATCACCTTGCCGCCCGTCACGCCCAGATTGGCCCGAACATGGTCGTAGAGCTGGTCGATGTGCGGCCAGCTGATCTTGACCGACAGCTGCTTCTTGCTGAGCCAGTGCTCGTGCAGCATTCGGCCCCAGCCGTCGAGGTCTCCGGCGATCCAGGCGTCGCGGATGCGGTAGCCCAGGTCGCGGATCGCGCCGAGGCTCTGGGCGGCCTGGCGCTGCTTGTCGCCGCCGGCCAGCATGGCGCTGTTCTGGTCGTCCAGGATCACCGCCGCGTCGCGGCGCAGGCCAGTGTAGTAGATGTGGGTGTGGCCGATGAAGGCCGCCTCGACCTGCGGGTCCAGACTCACCGAGCCGACCTTGACCTGGCCGTCCGGCGCGATGTCCAGCGTGGTCAGGCCGCCGAAGGCCGCCATGTACTGGTCCTGCTTGCCGATGCCCTTGTTCAGGACGTTGATCTCCAGGTCGCAGGCCTCTTCGGCCAGGGCCTGGCGATCCGGCACACTCCCCTTCAGCGCATGCAGGGCGCGCAGGAAGCCGACCAGGAAGCAGCTGGACGAGCCCAGCCCGGTGCCGCCGACGATGTCGCCGATCGAGCTGGCCTCGAAACCCGTTTCGATGCCGTGACGCAACAGCGCTGCGCGCACCAGTTCGTGCTTGAGGTCGGCGCTGCGGTCGACGCTCTCCGGGTCTGGCCCCATCAGCGCGACGTGCTCGTGAAAGGCCGGCCGGTGAGCGCTGATATGGATGTACTTGTCCAGCGCGAGGGCGAAGATGAAGCCGCCGTCCTGCCGGTAATAGCTTTCCAGGTCGGTGCCCCCGCCGCCGAGGGTCACGCGCAGCGGCGTCCGGGTCGAGATCATGATCCTACTCGGCGGCGACCGAGGCGGCGTCCACGACGGGGGCGATCTGCTCCCAGTGGCCTTTCGAGCGCGACAGGGCCGGGTGCGAGACCAGCAGGTGCCAGACCACGGCGGCCAGACCCTCGACGATCGGGGTGATCAGGCCGGCGTCCACGGTCGGGACGATCACGCAGGCGTCGGCGATCCTGCCGGTATAGCCGCCGTCGCGGCCGACGATGCCGGTGACGGCCGCGCCCTTGTCCTTGGCGTACTGCATGGCGCGCACGAGGTTGGCGCTGACCGGCGGCTCCAGGCTGCCGCCGCCGACCGAGAAGATCAGCAGGCCGTCCTTGGCCGTCAGGCGGCTGCTTTCCAGCCAGGTCGAGAAGACGCCTTCCCAGCCCTCGTCATTGATGCGGGCGGTCAGTTCCGAGACGTTGTCGGTCGGGCAATAAGCCTCGAAGCCGCAGATCTTGCGGAAGTCGTTGGTGGCGTGGCTGGCGTGACCGGCGCTGCCGCCGACGCCCAGGATGAACAGGCGCCCGCCACCGTCCCGAACATTGGCCAGCGTAGTGGCCACGGCCTCGACCGACGCGCGATCGATGGCGGCGATGGCGCGCGTGGTCGCGTCCAGGAAATGGTCGGAAAACATCAGGTCTGCCTCAGGTCGCCATTGCGATTGTCGGTTGCCCGACAATGGCTGAAACCGCTTGCAGGAGTGTTTCGACGACGGCTTCAGAACCCGTTTTGGGGCCAGAACCGCCCCCTGAATTGTAAAACTTTTTCAAGAGGATCGTGGCGCAACCTGCGGCTTCCCCGCACGCGATGTCCCGGTCCTGGTCGCCGACCATCCAGGAGCGCGAAAGATCGACACCGTGACGCTCGGCGAGATCGAGGAGCATGCCAGGCTTGGGCTTGCGGCAGGCGCAGCCGTCGGCGTTGTCGTGGACGCAGGCGACGATGTCGTCGACCGGCAGCGCCTGCGCCAAACGCACATGAATTGCGTCCAGGGTCTCGGCCGGCATCAGCCCTCGGCGGACGTCCGGCTGGTTGGTGACGACCAGCAAGAGGTAGCCAGCCGCCTTCAGCGCGGCCAGCGCCTCGGGCGCATCGGGCTCGATCTCCAGCTCGTCGACCGCGCGCGGCGAAGCGGGCTTGCCGTCCCGCCAGACGACGCGGTTCAGCACGCCGTCGCGGTCCAGAAAGACCGCCCGACGCAGCGCGTTCGAAGAGGCCGTCATGGCGTTAGAGCTGGAAGCCCGCCGCCTGGGCGTCGTCGTAGAACATCGCCACCGTCTCCAGCGACAGCTCGGCCAGGTCCTTGCCGGCCATGGACAGCTTCTTAAGCACGTCGGGCGTCGAGGTGATGATGTGGCAGCCGCAGTCGCGGGCCTGGTAGATGTTCAGCACCTCGCGGACGCTGGCCCACAGCACTTCGGCCTGCGGCTTGCGGGCCGCCATGGCCACGGCCGCGCGCATGATCGGCATCGGATCGATCCCGGTGTCAGCGATGCGGCCGGCGAACACCGAGATCACCGCCGGAACGTCGTCGGCCAAGGCCTCGACCGTGGCGGCGACCTGCTCCAGCGTCAGGATGGCTGTGACATTGACCTTCACGCCCTGGGCCGCCAGGTCGCGGACCATCGGCAGGCTGCTTTCGCCCTTGGTGTTGGTGATCGGGACCTTGACGTAGACGTTGTCGCCCCAGGCCGCGATCTTCAGCGCCTGACGGGTCATGTCCTCGAAATCGTCGGAGAACACCTCGAACGAGATCGGGGCGTCCGGGATGCGGGCCAGCAGGGCCTGGGCGAAGGCTTCGTAGTCGGTGATCCCGGCGCGGCGCATCAGGGTCGGATTGGTCGTGAAGCCCGCCACCTGACCCCCGTCGTGCAGGCGGGTGAAGTCCTCCAGGCTGGCGCCGTCGGCGAACAGCTTGATCTGGCTGGCCAGGTCGGCGGTGGCGACTTCGGTGGCGTCGAGGCGATGCAGCATGGGTGTGTCCCCTTCTGGGAGCGTCGGTTTCGCGACGGGACGGGTCCCGCGTTTTCAGGATCGGCGATGCAAGCCGAGGGCCAGAACGTCGGGTTCCAGACCCAGATCGTACTCAAACTGGGGCGCTGGCAGGCGGCTCGGCGATGTAGCCCACGGCGCGGCGCCAGATCAGCTTGCCCAGGCCGTGCTCCATCAGGAGGCGCCCTTTCAGCCGACGTTCCGAGCCGAACTCGAAGGTCGCGACGGCCAGGGCGGTCCCGGCCGCCAGCTGCAACAATCCCTTGGCCATCAGCGTCGCCCAGGCCAGGGCGGGCCGCCGCGCGGCGTCCAGATAGATCGAGACATAGTGCTGGGTCTCGCGGCGCACGCGGATCAGACGATAGGCGACGTCGGTCCGGTGCGGCGCGACGGTTTCGGTGACGTAGGCCTTGGCGGCCCAGACGATGCGACGGCCCTGGCGATGCAGGCGGGTGAACAGCTCGGCGTCCTCGCCGCCAGCGTCGCCGAACGCCTCGCGCATGGCCGGCTGGCCGTCCGGAAAGCAGCGGGCGACGTCGAACAGCGAATTGCCGGTGCCCAGGCCGTACTGAGGTTTGCCCGAGGCCTTGGTCAGCTCGATCATCGCGCCATCGGGCAGATGCAGGTCGCGGACGAACTGCGAACCGCTGGGGTCATAGGCCGGCGGACCGTCCTGGAATTTCGCCAGCCGCGGCCCCACGGCGATGCCGGCGCCGCCGGCGCCCAGGCCGCCAACCAGTTGACCCAGCCAGTCGGGCGCGGCGATCTCGTCGTCGTCGATCATCGCCACCAGGCGGCCGCGGCACTCGGCGAAGCCCCGGTTGCGCAGGGTCGACATGTTGCGGGTCAGCTCGGTGACGTAGCGCAGCGGCCAGGCCGCGTCCGTCGCCAGGGCCTCGACCACGGCGCGGGCGCTGCCGCTGGGATGGTTGTCGATCACCACGATCTCGATCGCCAGGCCCAAGGCGTTGGTCTGACCCAGGCACGAGCGCAGGGTCGCCGCCAGGCCTTCGGGCCGGTCATAGGTGCAGATGGCGATCGACAAGTCGCTCATGCGGCTTTCTCGTCGATAAAGCCGATCGGCGCGCGCCAGGTCAGCTTGCCCAGCCCCTTCGCCATGCCGATGCGGTTGTCGTAGCCGGCGCCGGGCCGCCATTCGCCAGACGCGAGATAGAGCCCGGCATGGACGGCCATCTGGGCCAGGCCCAGCAGGCTGACTTTCACCCGCGTCAGCCCCGGCTGGTCGCTGGTGGCGATGCGAGAGGCCGCATAGTGCTGCGAGCCGCGCTTCATGCGGGTGACCATGTAGCTGGGCTTGGTGCGATCGGTCTCGATATATTCGCGGACCATGGCGGTCGGGCACCAGACGAAGCGCTTGCCCGCGAGGGCCAGGCGGAACAGCAGGTGGGTGTCTTCGCCATTGCCGTCGCCGAACGCCACGCTGAACGGCTCGGCCGTATCCAGGCAGGTGGCGACGCGGAAGGCGGCGTTGCCGCTGCCCAGGCCCTTGCCCTTCTTGCGCAGGCGGCCAAACAGGTGGAGCGGCGTATCGGCCGGTTCACGGAAGTCGAGCGTATAGCGCCAGCCCTCCGGATCCCACTCGGGCGGATGACCGGCCTCGAACACCGGATGCTTGGGGCCAAAGGCGGCGTCGGCGCCGGTGCGCTCCAGGCAGCTATAGAGTTCCGACAGCCAGCGGGGATCGGGCGCCTCGTCGTCGTCGATGAAGGCGACATAGGTTCCGACAGCGGCCTTGATGCCGATGTTGCGGACAATCGAGACGTTGCGGCGCGGGTCGGCGAAATAGCGGATCGGCGCGCCCTGCCCCGCCAGCCGTGCGACCAGTTCCTCGGCCAGGCGGTCGGGATGGTTGTCGACGACGATGATCTCGAACGGCACGCCCTCAGAAACCTCGGGCTGCAGGCAGGTGGTCAGGGTGCGTTCCAGCAGGTGCACGCGGTCGTAGCTGAGCACCACGACGCTGACGGCGATGGCGTCCATGATCAAACCCCTGTCCCGCGGAACACGACCACGGCCGTCTTGGCCAGGATCTGGATGTCCAGCCACAGCGACCAGCGGCGGATGTAGTCGAGGTCGCGCGCGACCCAATCGTCATAGTCGTTGATCCGGTGACGTCCCTCGACCTGCCACAGGCAGGTGATGCCGGGCTTCACCGCCAGCTTCTGTTTCTGGAAGTCGGTGAACTGGGCGAACTCGTGCTGGCGCGGCGGGCGCGGCCCGACCAGGCTGAGGTCACCCTTCAGTACGCTCCACAACTGAGGCAGCTCGTCCAGGCTGTACTTGCGCAGAACCTTGCCCAGCGACGTGACGCGCGGGTCGTCGGTCAGCTTGAAGGCCGGCCCCTTCATCTCGTTGCGGTCCTGGAGCTGGGCCTCCATGGCCTCGGCGCCCACGACCATGGTGCGGAACTTATAGCCGGTGAACGGCCGCTCGCCCTGCCCCACCCAGTGACAGGCATAGAACACCGGTCCCTTGGACGTCGCCTTGACCAGCGCGCCGATGACGGCCAGCGGCAGCGCCAGCACGACCAGCAGGCCCGCCGACACCACGATGTCCATCAACCGTTTCAGCGCGTGCGCAAATCTCAAGACTGGCCTCGAACCGGGAACCGGACGTAAAGGTGGGCGACGGATAGTCGGTGGAACGTTCTAGTGACGCTTCGTCACGCCCACATGCGCCAGGCCCCCTTAATGTCCCGTTCCCAAGGCGAGCAATCGTTTTCAGATACCCGAAACGGGGTCGAAGCGGTCTATTTCGCCGGCCTGCGCTTCACGCCGATGACGGTGGACGAGACGGTCGACGCCCTGGCCGCCCGGCCGGCCGACGCGCCCTTCGTGACCTTCGTCACGCCGAACGCCGAGCACGCCTATCTGCGCCGCCACGACCCGGAATTCCGCGCTGTCAGCGACGCCTGTTGGATCAGCACCAACGACAGTCGGGTGGTCGGCCGCACCGCCTGGCTGGGCGGCCTGCGCCTGCGGTTCGCGCCCGGGGCCTATGTCGTGCGCGACCTGTTCGACAAGGTCATCCGGCCCGACACCCCGCTCAGCGTCATCGGCGGCACCGAGGACCTGATCGCCAAGTTGCGCGCCCAGTACGGCCTGACCAACCTCGTCCATCACATCCCGCCGATGGGCATGATCCGCAACGACGCGGCGGTCGCCGAGACCATCGCCTTCGTCGCCGCCCATCCGGCCCGCTTCGTGTTCGTGGCCATGGGTCCGCCGCAGTCGGAGCTGCTGTGCGGCCGCATCATCGCCGATGGCCGCGCCACGGGCGTGGGCCTGTGCATCGGCAGCTCGCTGTCGGTGCTGACGGGCGATTCCGATCCCGCGCCCGACATTCTGGAGCACTCCGGCTTCGTCTGGCTCTATCGCCTGGCCAAGGAGCCCAAGCGGCTGTGGCGGCGCTATCTGCGCGGCTTCTACGCCCTGGGCCTGGCCATTCGCGACGCCCTGGGCCTGCGCCTGGGCCAAATCTTCAGTGCAAGAGTGCGGCGCGCGAGCGCCGATGGCTGACGAGTTCGCCCCGCGCCGCAGGGCCCTGGACGACTGGCGCGCCAGCCTGCGGGAAGAGCGCGCCGAGAGCCGCACGCGCGAGGACGGCTGGGTGGCGGTCTGGGCCGGCTTCGTGCTGGTGCTGATGCTGCTGTATCTGATGATCGGCCAGAGCCCCTACACCCACGAGGTGACGCTGGACCCACTGACCGGGGCGGCGGCGACCTCGCCGGTCAATCGGACGATCTGGCTGGCCCTGCTGGCGCTGAGCCTGCCGATCGTCTGGCTGCGGCGCGGCGAGATCGTGGACCAGGCCAAGCGCCTGTGGCCTCTGCTGCTGCTGTTCGTCTGGTTCGGGGCCACCACCCGCTGGGCCATCGATCCCAGCGCCTCCAACAAGCGCTTCATCCTCTATGTCATCAACCTACTGGTCTGCATGGCCCTGGCGGCGGGCTTGCGCGACCCGCGCCGCATGCACGCGGCGCTGGCCAGCGCCTGCGCGATCATCATCCTGATCGACCTGTTCTCGTGGATCGTCCTGCCCGAGAAGTCGATGACCGTGCTGGGCGTGGCGGCGATCCACAATCACAAGAACACCCTGGGCGCGGTCATGCTGCTGTGCGCCCTGATCATCATCCCGTATGCGATCTTCCTGCGCAGCCTGGCCGCGCGCGCGGCCTGGGGCGCATTGTTCGTCGGCTGCCTGGTCCTGCTGGTGGTCAGCAAGTCCAAGACCAGCCTGGCCCTGGTGATCGCCCTGATGGCGCTGATCCCGGTGCTGCTGATCTGCCTGCGCCTGCGCACCGGCGCGCTGCTGGCCCTGGTGGCGATCGCCGGACTGGCCTTGCTGGCGGCGGCATTCGGCTGGCTGGCCTGGTGCTACACGAGCGGCGTCGATCCGCTGTCTCCACTGCACGACGTGACCTTCACCCAGCGCACCGATGTCTGGACCTTCGCCTTGGGAGAGTTCGCCCAGCGGCCGCTGAAGGGCGTCGGCTTCGCGTCGTTCTGGGACGTGGACCCGATGATCCAGCCCAGCCTGCAGACCGGCGCCTGGTTCGCCCAGCCGGACTCCTACACCAACGAAGCGCACAACGGTTACATCGACATCCTGGTCACCACCGGCGTCCTGGGCCTGGCCGGCGCGCTGATCCTGCTAGCGCGCTGGATGCTGGGCGGCCTGGCGTTTCTGCGGCGCGGCCTGCTGGACCTGTCGGGCGCCAGCCACGACCTGCTGCCGCACGCCCTGTTCCTGGCCACCTTCCCGCTGATGTTCTTCGTGCACAACTGGATGGAAAGCAGCTACTTCACCGCCAACGCCATGTTCGGGATCCTGATGCTGCTGGTCGGCGTCGACATCGACATGCAGCGCCCTGCGGCGGCGGACGCCAGGCCCGCGCCTAGGCGCCGGCGGCCGACGCCTTCCGTCTCGCCGCTACTGCCGCCGTCAGGATGGCGGTCATGACCACCAGCTCCAGGGCCTGACCGGCGACGGTGCCGACGATGGCTCCGCCCGATCCCATGCTGCGGATGACCAGCAGGATCGCCCCCGCCGCGACCAGCGAGGCGGCGGTGTTGGCCAGGGCCAGCGCCTTGAACTCGCGCAGCACCTGCAAGGCGGCGCTGACCACGGTCTGACCAAAGGCCACCGCCGCGCCCACGCCCCACAGCAGCACCATCCAGCCGTCTTCGCCGTACTTGCCGCCGAACAGATGCGCCGTGACCAGCGGCCAGGCGGCCCAGATGATCGCGCTCCAGCCCGCCGCGATGATCAGGCCGCTGGCGACCGCAATGGCCACGGTGCGCATGAAGGCCGGCCACTGGTCCTGGTCGCGCCGCCGCGCCAGGTCGCTGCGCGCCACCATAGTCCAGGACGAGGCCAGCAGCGGGATCGGCCGCAGCAACTGCTGGGTCGCCGACAGGGCGGCCAGGGCGACGGGGCCAAACCAGCCGGCCACCACGAAGACGTAGAAGCGGGTCAGAAGCTCGGTGCTCGACACGCCCAGGAAGATCCAGCCCGACTGCCGCGCATAGCCGCCATAGGTCGCCAGCGTCTTCAGTCCCGGCAGTCCCTGCTGCGCCCACAGCGTTCCGCCGATCCCGCAGGCGGCGTAGGCCAGGCCCAGGCGCAACAGGATCGCATTGGCGTCCAGTGCGGCATGGGTCAGCAGGGCCTCGCCCAGAAGCGCCGTCACCAGGACGAACACCGCACCGGTCTGGATCGCCGCCACGCCCGGCCGTCCGCGCGAGAAGGTCAGGCCGCGTACATATTGCTGCAGCAGATAGGCCGGCGTGAACAGCGCCGCGGCCACCGCGCCATAGGGACTGCCGTCCGCCCGCCAGACCAGGGCGCCGGCCAGGCAGGCCAGGCTGACCACGACCAGAAAGACGAGATTGACTCCGGCCATCAGCCGCTCGACCGGCGCCCGCGCTGGATCGCGGCCGTCGCCCGGCGCCAGCACTTGCAGGTGGCACAAGGTCAGCGCGTTCTGGACGCTGGACAGCACGAACCCGCACGAAGCCCAGAACACGAAGCCGCCGTACTGGTCGGGGGCCACGAACCGGATCAGCAGCAGGTTGACGCCGAAGTTCAGCACCGACCACAAGGCCTGCTCGAGGGCGGAGATCAGATAACGCGACATCCGTCCCCTTCGGCCCCGCGACGCGCCGCCCTAGAAGCGGTTGCCGCGGTTGATGCTGTAGTTGAAGTTGAAGGGCAAGGCTCCGGTCACATATTGCCGGATGAACAGATTGACCTCGGCGATGGCGCTGCGCGGCACGAAGATCAGGTCGCCCGGCAGCACGGCGAAGGCGCCGTCGCCCTGTCCGGCCAAGGTCGCGCGCACATCGATGGTCCGCATCAGCAGGCGCGGATCGCCCGGGCGCTGGCGGATCAGCACCACCTTGCCGGTGCGGGCCGTCTCCTGGAAGCCGCCAGCGGCCATCACCGCCTGGGCGACCGTCAGCTGGCCCTTGATCGGCTTGACGCCCGGATCACGCACCTCGCCGCCGACATAGATCTGCGACGAGCCATAGGTGGCGATCAGCGCCTCGACGTGCGGCGCGCGCAGCACCTGGGCATAGGCGTTGGTCAGGGCGATGTTGGCCTCTTCGGCCGTCAGTCCAGCGACCGCCTGAGCGCTGATCAGCGGAAACACCCCGCGCCCGTCGGGGCCGACCACGACGGTGGTGTTCAGATCCGGATTGACCAGGAACCGCAGGGAAAGCTCATCGCCCGCCCCGATCCGATAGCGATAGTCCTCGTTGGTCCAGGTCGCGAAGGCCACGCCGGGATCGGCATAGGCGTTCTGATCCAGGCGCCGGGGCGCAGGCGCCTCGTAGCG
Source organism: uncultured Caulobacter sp. (assembly GCA_964601775.1). Lineage (GTDB taxonomy): Bacteria > Pseudomonadota > Alphaproteobacteria > Caulobacterales > Caulobacteraceae > Caulobacter. The sequence continues at coordinate 12,631 of CAZRPD010000066.1, forward strand.
GCCGTAGCCGCGCTCGCGGTAGCTGTCACGACCGCTCTGCGCGCCGGCGCAACCCGCCAGAACCAGAACGGCGGACAGCAGGATCGGACGGACCCAGAACGACACGCGAATCTCCATCAGCCACCGACGAAACATGGTAAACGCAACTAGCCGAAAGCCCGTTAGGATTTGGTTTCCAGGCTCACTTGAGGCGCGTCAAATTGCGGCGCCCCGAATCCGGCAATCCCCTGAGGTAAAAGGGCTTTTGCCTACTCATCTTTACCTCCACCCATATCGGGTATCCACGGCCGCCAGCCATTAGTCTTTATTAATACCCGGCTCCGTATCGGATGGTTAACCGTCGCCTTCTGGCGGCTCCTTTTTACGGATCGGGTGTCACCGCCAGCATGAGCGCCGCGGCGATCGAGCGAGAGCCTTATGCCAATGCCAGCGGCAGTGGACGCATCCGCTCGCCCCTGACGATCCGCGAGCTGCTGACCCCGGCCTTCTATTATCGCAGCGAAGCGCTGGCCGCGTTCCTGATCCCGGTTCTGATCGCCATCGTCGCCGTCTTCCTGGCCCAGCCGATGTACACGACTCAGTCACGGCTGCTGATCCTGCTGGGCGACGACTACGTCTTCCGCAGCGACGTCGCCGGCGCTGGCCAGGGCATGAGCTTCGACCGCGCCCAGATCGTCCAGGCCGAGATGCAGATCCTCTCGGCCAAGGACCTGCGCATCAAGGCGGTGGAAACGGTCGGCCTCGAACGCGCCTATCCGTCCATGGCCGGTCAGCCCCATGCGCTGGAGAAGGCGGCCGAGCAGTTCGCCAAGGACCTGACGATCGACAACGTTCCGCAGTCGAACGTCGTCGAAATCAGCTTGCGCCATCGCGACCCGCAGGCTGCGGCCGATCTCGTCAACACCCTGGTCAAGCTCTACATCGAGCGTCGCCGCTCGATCTTCGAGCAGTCGGACCTGACCTCGGTCAACGGTCAGCGTGACCAGTTGAGCGGCCGCCTCGGCGAAATCGAGCAACAGTTGCTCAAGTTTTCGGTCGACCACGGCTTTGGCGACTACTCCAGCGAGTTCGCCACCATCCAGACCCAGCAGGCCTCGCTGGCCAGTCAGGTGCAGGCTCTGGACCAGCAGCTGGCCGCCCGCAGCGGCCGCGTCTCGGTGCTGGCCAAGCGCCTGAGCGCCGCGCCCAACAATCTGGAAATCTCGACCGACCAGGGCCGCTCGCAACAGCTTGAAACCCTGACCAACAACCTGCTGGACCTGCAGAACCAGCGCCGTCAGGCCGCCGCCCGTTTCGTCGACGGCTATCCGCTGGTCGCCGACCTCGACCGCAAGATCGCCGAGGTCCAGGCCCAGATCCGCTCGGCCCCGAGCCAGCAGGTCATGTCGGTGCGCCGCGGCGTCAATCCCGTGCGCCAGCAGCTGGACAGCCAGCTGGCCGACACTGAGGGCGACCTCGCCGGCCTGCGCCTGGCCCGCACCCAGGCGGCCAACGACCTGCGCGTCGCCACCGCCCGCCTGACCGAACTGGTCCGCATCGGCCCCGAGTATCGCGAGCTGGTCCGCAAGCGCACCATGCTGGAAACCGGCTTCTCGGACCTGGCCAAGCGCTCGGAAGACACCCAGCTGTCGGACGCCCTGTCCAAGTCCAAGGCCAATGTCCGCGTCGTCCAGGCCGCCGATCCGCCCGTGAAGGGCAAGAGCGGCCGCACCCTGATGCTGCTGGCCGGCCTGGCCGTCGGCGTCATCGCCGCCTTCTCGGTGATCGTGGTCTCGACCACCTTCTCCGACGTAATGATCTCCCCGCGCGACGTCGAGCAGAAACTGGACGTGCCGGTGATCCTGACCGTCTCGGCCAACGCGGAAGGCGGCGAACGCCGTCGGGGTCGCGGCCGCACGCCGCGCGCCTCCTTCCTCAGCTATGACGACGCCAAGCTCCTGCTGCGCCTGCTGTCCAGCATCGCGCCGGGTCCTGGCCGCGTCATGCAGTTGGTCGCCGCCAATGGCGAGGAAGGCGTCTCCAGCCTGGCCCTGGACCTGGCCCTGATGGCCTCGGGCGCCAACGCCAAGCGGGTGCTGCTGGTCGATATCGAGCCCGACGTCGACGCCTCGGCCGTCCAGGTGCTCGGCGATAACGGCGCCAGCCTGGGCCGCCTGCCCAGCGAGCGGGTGCAGGTCAACGGCGGCTCGCTGCACGTCACCCTGCCGATGGGCGCCGGCGCCCAGACCATGACCGAGAGCCGCTGGGAGCAGTTCTTCATCGAGGCGCGCCGCGACTACGACCTGATCGTCATCGACAGCCCCGCCCTGGCCCGCTCGGCCGCCGGCCTGATCGTCGCGCCGCTGGCCGACATGACCCTGGTCGTGGTCGAGGCCGAAGCCACCCGCGCGGCCGTGGCCCGCAACATGATCGACCGCATCGATTCCGCCGGCGGCGAGGTGATCGGCGCTATCCTCAACAAGCGCGGCTTCTATATACCTCGGATGATCTATTCCTGGCTGTGAGGACCGCATGACGCGGCTTGGACTGTCCCGCCGCGCCGTGCTGGCTTCGAGCCTGGCCCTGACCGCCGCGCCCGCATTGGCCGCCGAGCGCTCGCTGCGCGACCTGGCCGCCGCCAAGGGCGTGCTGTTCGGCGCGGCGATCGAGCCGCACACGGTCCAAGACGATCCGACCTTCGCCGGCCTGCTGCAACGCCAGTGCGGCGCCTTCACCGCCGAAAACGCCATGAAGTGGAACGCCCTGCGTCCCGCGCCCGACCGCTTCGACTTCGCGGCGGCAGACGCCACCGTGGCCATCGCGCGGCGGCAAGGCGCGCAGGTCTATGGCCACGCCCTGGTCTGGCACGAGGCCATGCCCGGCTGGCTGGACGCCGCCCTGACGCCGCGCACGGCCGGCGCGCTGCTGACCGACCACATCCGCCGCGTGGCCGGACGCTATGCAGGATCCGTGACGGCCTGGGACGTGGTCAACGAAGTGGTCGAGCGCAATGACGGTCGCCGCGACGGCCTGCGCTTGTCGCCCTGGTTCCGCGCTTTGGGGCCCAGCTATATCGGCATGGCTTTCCGCGCCGCCCGCGAGGCTGCTCCCCGCGCCCGTCTCGCCCTGGCCGACTATGGCCTGGAATATGACGACGAGCGCTGGATGGTCGAAAAGCGCGGCACGATGCTGACCCTGCTGGAGGGACTGAAGGCGTCTGGCGTCCCGATCCACGCCCTGGCCATCCAGGGGCATCTGGACGGCGCCCGGCGGCCGGCCTTCGGCCAGGGCCTGCGCCGCTTCCTGGGTCAGGTCGCCGACCTGGGCCTCGAGATCTACATCACCGAACTGGACGTCAACGACCAGAAGGTTCCAGGCAATGCAGCCCGTCGCGACGTCGTTGTCGCCGACAGCTATCGCGCCTTCCTCGACGTCGTGCTGGACGAGCCGGCGGTCAAACGGGTGACGACCTGGGGGCTGACCGACCGTCACACTTCAAAGAGCGGCATGTTCCCGCGCGCCGACGGCGCGGGCGTGCGCCCCCTGCCCTTCGACGCCGCCCTGCGACCAAAGCTGGCCTACCAGGCCTTGGTCGACGCCTTCGTCAGCGCACCGCGCCGCTAATCAAAGTCGGCGACGAAGGTCAGCAGTTCGGCTCGGGCCCGATCGCGACTGGCCGACAGCGCCAGGCCGTGGTCAAGGCCGTCGATGATCCGCACCTCCGCGCCAGGCAGCGCCGCCATCTGGCGCCCGCCCGGCCCAAAGTGCGCTTCCAGGATATCCAGTGAGATGTCCTCGGCGCCGACGATCCAACGCAAGCGCCCGCCGCGCGCCGCCATCGTCTTCATGGCCGCCTTGACGGCGTTCTCGGGCGCCTGCGTGGAACGCGCCAGGCGGCGTTCCCGGAGACGTTTGGCCACGGTCTTGGCCACGGCGGCGACATCCAGCCCGCCGCGCAGCAGCCGCCGCCAGGTGCGCGGATCCTTGACCCGCTGCAAATACGCCTTGGTCGAACGGCCCTGGTCGCGTTGACCGATCGCCAGCGAGTTGGTCTCGCGCCAGGCCAGCACGACCGTGTTGATGGCGAAGACGCCGGCCAGGGCCGGATTGTCCAGGCCCGCGCGCAGGGCGTGATGCCCGCCGGAGCAGACACCGCCGACGATCACCGTCTCCGCGCCCTCGCCCGCCAGTACGGCCCGGGCGGCCTCGATGTCGGCGCCGCGCGGCGTGGCGTAGATATGGCTGCCGACCGTTTCATCGCCGCCCGGACTGTCGCCCAGCCCCGCGAAGTCGAACCGCAGGGAAGACACGCCGATCCGCGCCAAGGCCCGCGCGGCCGAGGTCGAGAAGCCGCCGATCCCCGCGCGCGGGTCGCCGCCGGTATTGCCCAGCACTACGGCTGTCGGACGTCTGACGTCGTCGTCGGGGACGCACAACACGCCGCGCAGGCCGGCGCCGAACAGCACCGGGCGCTCCACCGCGCCGGGCGGATTCAGCCGGGCCGCCTGGGGATCGGGCGGCGAGACGGCGATCGGCCTGGCCATCGTCGCGGCGAAGGTCGTGGTCACCCAGGCCTGGACCGCGTCGAACACTGCCCGCGGCGCCTGGTTGCTGTGGGAGTCGTCGAACAGGGCGTCGAAGCCTTCGAACGGCGCGACGGTCGCGCCGACCTTCTCGGCGAAGGTCTGCACGGCAGGGGTCTGGGCGGCGACGACGATCGGCGGTTCGGACAGGTCTTCGCGCGCCAGATCCAGCGCCGAGATCGCCGCGACCGTGGCCGCGCTCAGCACCAGGCCGTCGGCGTCCAGGCCGTGAGCCGTGTCAGCGCCGCCCGTGCCAGGAGCCATGACCGAGGTCAGCAGCGCCAGTTCGCGCAACCAGCTTCTACCGCGCGTTACCGGCGCCAGCAGCGCCAGGCCATCGACGCTTGTCCGTCCCAGGACCGCCAGGGCGGCGCCGAACCGCAGACCCAGCAGGACCACGCGCTCGACGCCGGTCAGCGCCTTCAGCTCGGCCACGGCCAGGGCCAAGCCGTCCCGCCACGCCGGCAGGGCGTCGCCGTCCGGTTCGGGCAGGTCCAGCGAGTCGCCGTTTCCCAGGTGGTCGTAGCGTAGCGTACAGACGCCCGCCGCCGCCAACTGCTCGGCCAGCAGCCGTAACGGCCGATGGGCGCAGCGAGCGTCACGGCCCAGCGGCGCACAGATGACCACGCCCACCGCGCCAGCCCGTCCGCCCGCTGGCGCATGTAGCCAGCCGGCGTGGCCGCCAAAGGTGATGGGCCAGGCCTCAGCCGCCATGGACATCCAGGCCCAACCGGGGCTGCTGGGCCAGAAGCAGTTGGGCCGCGCCCTGGCGCATACGGCCGTTGGCGATCATCAGCGGGGCCGAATGCAGGTCGCGTAGGTGTCGCGAGACGCTGTGCGGCCCTTGGCGCGCATAACCCTCGAAGCCGCAGACCGACAGCGCCATCCGCGTGACCTCCAGACAGGTTTCCGAGACGCTGGTCTTCAAGCCGTTGTCGGCGGCCACCTCGGCGAAGCCGGGCTGGCGTACGTGCGTCCAGTCGAAATCGTCGATCGCCTTGCGTACGCGGGCCTCGGCCAGCTGCAGTTTCTCGACTGCCTCAGCCAGGACCAAGGCGCCGGGCGGAACCTCGGCGCCCGGTTCTCGACGAGCTCGGACCAGAGCGCGGGCCCGAGTGACGGCGTCGCCGGCGATGCCGGTCCACACTGCGCCCCACAGGATATGCGACAGCGGAGCCATGGTGGTGGCCGCGATCTCGCCGAAGGGAACCGGCGCGATCTGCTCGACACCGCCGCGTCCGGTCAGCACGAACGCGCCGCTGCCCGTGCCGCGCATGCCCATGGCGTCCCACGCCGGCCCTGCTTCCAGGGTGAAGTCGTCGCCGTCGAACACCACCAGCACCTGGTCGCCCTGAGCGGCCTCCGAATGCGAACGGGCCGTGGCCACGATTACGTCGGCGTCTGCGCCGTAGGACAGCGCGCTGGCCTTCTTGGTCAGCGTGAAATGTTCGCCGTCCTGCTCGACGGCGCAGAGGCTGGTCCGCAGGTTGCCGCCGACGCCCACTTCGGAGGTCGACGAGGCCAGCAGCAACTGCCCCTCCGCGACCCGAAGCAGGAAAGCCGCGTGCCAGGGCGTATCGGCCGCATGGCGCGCCAGGCAGGCGACCTGGATGTGGTGCATGGCCAGGATCATGCCGGCGCTGCCGCAAGCGCCGGCCAGCCGCGAACAGTCGATCGCGGCCGCCAGCAGGGAAGGTGCGGGCTCGGCCAACCGTCCCAGCCCGCCGTGCTCGCGCAGGGCGGCGAACGCCTCGCTCGGGAAGCGGGCGCTGGCGTCGACAGAATCAGCCGCCTGGCGCGCGGCGTCCAGAATGGCCGGATGCAGGCCTTCGGCCTGATGGCGATTGAGATTGTCCAGGACCCCCGCTCCCAAAACGCTGTTTACCTCGCCCCCTTCTAGACGGGTCCGGCGGATCTGGCTTGCTCAAGATCAAGCCTGGGAGGGCCTGGCGTCACGCCGTCACCCCTCAAAGGGCGCAAGACCCATTTCGGGCTCGCCGGACACGGGTGTGGGATTGCGCCGCAATACTCAAAAACCGATTTTACGCGCGGCGACACGCCAACAGTAAAGCCTTTGGGGGGCGAGCCTATGATCGAACGCGTACGCGGCCTGGTGGCCGACCATGGCGGCTTGGCTATCGATGTCGCCGGACTGGCGGCCGACGCCGACCTCTATCGCGCCGGCATGAGCTCGTTCGCTTCGGTGCAACTGATGCTGGCCCTGGAGGAAGCGTTCGACATCGAGTTTCCCGAGTCGATGCTCAGCCCCCGCACCTTTTCCAGCCTCACCGCCATCCAGGCCGCCGTCTCGCAACTGACCGCCGCCTGAGCCGATGGACGCTCAGGTCTCGTTCCTCGACCAACTGTTCGCCGCCGGACTGCTGATCGACACCGGCGTGCCCGGCCTCTACGGCCGCGCCGGCGCGTTCGAGGCGGTGATCGACCGTTTCGAGGCCCTGGTCGACGATCTGGCCGGCCCCGCCGAGCGCCTGCGCTTTCCGCCCGGCATGAACCAGGCGCCGTTCGCGCTCAGCGGCTACATGAAGAGCTTCCCGCAATTGGCGGGGGCGGTGCATAGCTTCTGCGGCGACAGCCATGCGCACAACGACCTGCTGAGCGCGCTGGGGACCGGCGGCGCCTGGCGCGAGGGCCTGGCCCCGACCGAGGTCGTGCTGACCCCCGCCGCCTGCTACCCGCTCTATCCCGTCGTGGCCGCACGTGGCGCGCTCGCGCCCGAGGGCGGCCATTACGACCTGCAGTCCTACTGCTTCCGCCACGAGCCCTCGCACGACCCGGCCCGGATGCAGATGTTCCGCCAGCGCGAGTTCGTGCGGATCGGCAGCGCCGACCAGGTGGTGGCCTTCCGCCAGGAATGGCTGAGCCAGGGCCAGGCCCTGATCAACCGCCTGGGCCTGCCGTTCACCCTGGACCTGGCCAACGACCCGTTCTTCGGGCGCGGCGGCAAGCTGATGGCCGTCTCGCAGCGCGAGCAGCAGCTGAAGTTCGAACTGCTGGTGCCGATCGCCAGCGAGATCCATCCGACTGCCTGCCTCAGCTTCAACTATCACCAGGACCACTTCGGCCAGGTGTTCGACCTGCGCACCGCCGACGGCGAGGTCGCCCACACCGCCTGCGTGGGCTTTGGTCTTGAGCGCATCGCGCTGGCCCTGTTCCGCCACCACGGCCTGGACGTCGCCGACTGGCCGGCCGCCGTGCGCGAGGCGTTGTGGGGTTGAGCCAGCCCGCCTGTTTTCCGTCGCTGGATCCCGCGACGCATCAACTGCATCGCCTGAACGGCCAGGACCGCCTGTGGCCGCAGACCAACTGCGCGGTGGACCTGTGGATCTCGGTGCTGGCGGCGCTAGGCTACGAGCCCGAGGCGATGCTGGGCCTGACCCTGCCGCTCGACTTCGAAGGCGATCACTTCACCTTCTTCAAGCCGGCGTTCGAGGACCTCGAGACCCTGTACGGCCTGCGCGTGCAGGAGCTGGGCGTCTATGATGCGATCGAGCGTCAGGTCGGCGTCCAGTTGGCGCGTGGCCGCCTGTGCCTGGTCGAGGTTGACAGCTTCTTCCTGCCCGACACCCGCGGCGTCTCGTACAAGCTGGAGCACGGCAAGACGACGATCGGGATCAACCGGCTCGACCTGGCCGCCCGGCGGATGGAGTACTTCCACAACGGCGGCTATCACGCCGTCGCGGGCGATGACCTGGATGCGCTGCTGCACGGCTATGCGCAGGGCGAGCTGCCCTTCCTGCCCTATGCCGAGTTCGTCAAGTTCGGCCCGGCGCCGGCCGGCGATCTTCGGGAGACGGCCCGGACCCTGCTGACGCGTCGACTGGCGCAGCGCCCCGAGCACAATCCGATCCGAGCCTTCCAGTCCGTCCTGCCCGAGCAGGCGAGAGCCGTGGCCGAGCGATCGCAGGCCTTCTTCCACCGCTACGCCTTTCATGCCCTGCGGCACCTGGGGGCGAATTTCGAACTGATGGCCGACCACCTGATCTGGCTGGACGGCGCGGCGAGCGAGGACTCAGCCCTGGCCCTGCGTATCGCCGAGGTCGCCAAGGCCGCCCAGTTCCAGCTGGCCCGCGCCTGCGCCCGCAAGAAGTTCGATACCCTGCCAGACACGGTCGAGGCGGCCGCCCAGGCCTATGACGCGCTGTATGCGCGCCTGGCCCAGCGCGGCTGATCGATGTCGCGCATCGTCGCCATCGACGGCCAATCCGGGCGCCGGCTGGAGACAGGCTGGCGCATGGCGATCACCGCCGACGCCGCCTGCGCCACGCCGCGCGAGGCCGCCGCCCTGCCCGACTGGCGGCCGGCCCGCGTCCCGGCGACCGCCGCCAGCGTTCTGGACATTGCTTCCGACGGCGCGCTGAGCCTGCACGATCAGGACGTCTGGTGGCGACTGTCCAGCCCGCCGCCTGGGTGTCAGCATCTGCGCTTCGAAGGCTTGGCCACGCTGTGCGAGGTCTGGCTGGACGAGATGCTGATCGCCCGCTCGACCTCGATGTTCGTCCCGCTGGAGGTCGAGGCCGACATCCCAGACGGCGCCGAACTGTGGCTTTGCTTTCGCGCCCTGACCGATCTCTTCGAACGCAAGCTGCCGCGCGCGCGCTGGCGGCCGCGGATGATCCCGCGGCAGGCCTTGCGCGGCGTGCGCACCACCCTGCTGGGCCAGATGCCCGGCTGGACGGCGCCGATCGACGCCGTCGGGCCCTTCCGTCCGATTACGGCCGTGACGCCGGGCCCCATCACCTGCCGCCGAGCCTGGATCTCGGCCACGCTGGACGAGGCCGGCGCTGGACGTTTGGTCGCACGCGTCCGCCTGGACGGCGCCCAGTCCCCGCCCATCCTGCGCTGCGCCGGCTCTGAGATCCTGCTGCAGCCCACGGAAGACGGCGCGTTCCAGGGCGAGCTCGCTTGCCCTGACATCGAGCCCTGGTGGCCGCATACTCACGGCGACCAACCGCTGTATCCCGTCACGCTTGCGGTCGGCGAAACGATCATCGACCTGGGCCGCACCGGCTTCCGCGACCTGCGGCTGGATCGCGGCGCCGGCGACCGCTTTCAGCTGGTGATCAACGGCGAGCCCGTCTTCTGCCGCGGCGCGGTGTGGACCAGCGCCGACCTCGTCGGCCTCGCCGGCGACCGCGCGACCTACGAGCCCTGGCTGCGTCTGGCCCGCGAGGCCGGCATGAACATGCTGCGGATGAGCGGGACCGGGGTCTATGAAAGCCCCGACTTCTTCGTCCTGTGCGACGAGTTGGGGATCCTGGTCTGGCAGGACTTCATGTTCGCCAATTTCGACTATCCGATCGCCCTGCCTGAATTCGCTCAATCGGTCGAAGACGAGGCCGAGGCGTTCCTCGACCAGGTCCAGCTCTCGCCCAGCCTGGTGGTCCTGTGCGGCGGCAGCGAGGTCCGCCAGCAGGCGACCATGCTGGGCCTGCGTCCCGAAGCGGCCAGTCACGCGCTGTTCGACGAGGTCCTGCCCAAGGCGGTCGAAGCCTGGCGGCCCGATGTCGTCTATGTCGACAACTCCCCGACCGGCGGCGCCCTGCCCTTCGTCACCGACGTCGGCGTCGCCCACTATTTCGGTGTCGGCGCCTATCGTCGTCCGCTGGAGGACGTTCGTCGCGCCGACGTGAAATTCGCCGGCGAATGCCTTGGATTTTCGAACATTCCCCAGCCGGACACCCTGACCGAGGGCTTGGCCGGCGTCGCGCCCGGCAGCGCGACCTGGAAGGCGGCCACCCAGCGCGACCTGGGCGCCGACTGGGACTTCGAGGACGTCCGCGACCACTATCTGGCCGCGCTGCGCGGCGTCGATCCCGCCCGCCTGCTGGCCGAGGATCCGGCGCTCTATCTCGACCTGGGCCGCGCGGTGACCGGCGAGGTCATGAGCGCCGTCTTCGCCGAGTGGCGTCGGATCGGCTCGCGTTGCGGCGGCGGCCTGGTCTGGACGCTGCAAGACCTGCGCCCCGGCGCCGGCTGGGGCGTGATCGACAACCTGGGACGGCCCAAACAGGCCTGGTACGCCGTCAAGCGCGCCCTGCAACCGCTACAGCTGGGCCTGACCGACGAGGGCGGCAACGGCCTGCACATCCACCTGCGCAACGAGACGTCGCGCCACGAAATCCTGGACCTGGAGCTGGTCTGCCTGCGCGACGGGGCCACGCCGGTTCTGCGGGCGGCGCGCCGGATCGAGCTGCCCGCCCGCGGCGCCCTGCGCCTGTCCAGCTTCGAGCTGATCGGCGCCTTCTTCGACATCACCCATGCCTACCGCTTTGGTCCGCTCGGGCACGATGCGACCGTCGTCAGCATCCGCCGGCCCGACGGCGCGCAGGCGCAGGCCGAGGCCTTCCACTATCCGCCTGGCGCCGCCAGCGCCCACGGCGGGGCCAAGCTCGAGGTCAAACGGGTCGAGGCGCCCAACCGAG